>CALCZA010000214.1 GCA_937906475.1 uncultured bacterium | reverse complement strand
ACGAGCAAACCCGCCCAGTCCATACGATTCGTGAGTAGACTCTGGCGGTCTCGCCACGCCCCGCCCCCATCTCCACATGGTCTTCTCCCGCTTCGCAACCGTCGCGTTGCTCGCTACCGCTATCGCCGCACAGGCAATTCCGGAACAGAGCAGCAGCCACTTCGTCAACATCGACTCCGACTTGGTGAGCAACACCTCGCCGTCGCCCGTGATGATTGGCATCCCGCAAGTCGTCTGGTCCAAGGTCGTGACCGTGCCAGGTTCGTCTTGGCTCCGCCTCGAATACGAAGGCGTGATGTTGTCTGGCAGTCCGGACAGCGGCAGTAACGGCTCGTTCTTGCGCATCACCTCGATACTCGATGGTGCCGTGCAAACTCAACATCTGCGCCACATCGGCGAGTGGAGCGACACGTCGGCCTACTTCAATGGCGACTCGGTCTTGGTTGAACTGCTCGCACAGCCCAACACGGGCGATAACCGCTTGGTGATCCGCAATGCGATCGCCGGCCCAGTTGCGCCGACTAGCACCGACTCGATCTGCGGTCCGACCGACGACCGCGTGCTGAGTAGTGATCAACGCGTCGCCCGCAACCAACCGACCGGTTGCACGTCGTGGCTGATCAATGACTGCAACCACTGCTTCCTGACCGCTGGGCACTGCGCCAGCGGCGTGAATGTCGTCCAGTTCAACTGCCCACTGTCGACGTCCGGCGGCTCCATCCAACACCCCGGCCCGCAGGATCAATACGCGGTCGACGCGTCGTCGATGCAATCCAACGGCGGCCAAGGTGTCGGTAACGACTGGGCTTACTTCGGTGTGTTCGCCAACTCGAACACCGGCCTGACGCCGCACCAAGCGAATGGCATGCAAGCGTTCGACCTCGTGTCACCACCGACCGTGAATGGCCAACTCATTCGCATCACGGGCAACGGCTCGGTCGGCTCGCCCGTGTCGCCGACGTGGAACCTCGTGCAGAAGACGCACGCCGGCCCCTACTTCAGCTTCTCCGGCTCGACGGTCCGCTACACGACCGACACGTCCGGCGGCAACTCGGGTTCGCCGGTCATTCTCGACGGCACCAACCAAGCGATCGCCATCCACACGCACGGCGGTTGCTCGTCAACCGGCGGCTCAAACGCCAGCACTGGCAGCAACCACGGCGCCCTGCAAACCGCGCTCGCCAGTCCCCAAGGCGTCTGCGATTGCCCAGAACTGGAAATCGACTTCCCGAACGGCTTGCCGCAGTTTGTTGACCCGAACGGCACAACGGTGATTCGCATCACGACGTCGGGCCCAATCAGCGTCGTCGCCGGCTCGATGCGCTTCCACTACTCGACGGGTGGTGCTTACCAGCAGGTCACGCCGGTAACGATCAGCGCGAACACGTTCGATGCGACGGTGCCGTCTTCAACATGCGGTTCGAGCATGATGTTCTACATCAGCGCCCAAGGCACGAACTTGGTCACCTACACGAGCCCGGACAACGCTCCGACATCGGTTTACTCGCGCCCGTCAGCTGCAGCGCTCACGGTAGTTCGCAACTTCAACTTCAACACGGCGCCCGCCGGTTGGTCCGTTGCGAACACCTCGCTAGCCACTGGCGCCTGGTCGCGCGGCACTCCCGTGGATCCACGCGGCCCCTCCGCCGACTTTGATGGCAGCGGCCAATGCTGGGTCACCGGCAACACTAGCAACGAAGACGTCGACGGCGGCCCGACCGTGCTGACCACGGACACGGTTGACCTGTCCAACTCGACGGATGCAACAGTGTCCTACGCCGTGTGGTTCGAATCCAGTGGCACCGACACCATGGTCATCACCGCCTCCAACGACGGCGGCAACAACTGGCTGCCGGTCGAAACCATCACCGCTACGAGCAATTGGGAGCCACGCAGCATCCGCATCAACACGCTGTTCGCCACACCGGACCAGTTCGTGTTGCGCTACTCGGTTGCCGACCAACCCAATAACTCGGTCACCGAAGCAGCGCTCGACGCGTTCCGCATCGACGACGTCGACTGCCAAGTCGCGTCGTGGAACACGTATGGCACCGGCTGCTCCAACGGCACCAGCGCCCCCGACATGCAACTGCTGTCGCTGCCCAGCCTCGGCAGCAACTTCATCGTGCGCACCAACGGCCTCAACGGTGGTCCAGCAGCAATGATCGTCGGCTTGGCCGCCGCCAACGCGACGCTGACGCATCCTCTGTTCACCTCGGGTTGCACGCTGCTGGCGCGTCCAGACATCGTGCAGACGATGACGGTGTTCAGCACGTTGGCACTCTACACCTTGCCAATCCCCAACAACCCGTCACTGACCGGCACACAAATACACGTTCAGGCTCTCGAACTGATCGGCCAGTGGACGCTGTCACAAGGCGGCGTCGGCGTGATCAACTAGCCGCGTCGACCAACAAAGCGAATCGATAACGGGCCGGCATAAGCATGCGCCGGCTCGTTTCATGTACGGCGCGCTCCGTCACATCGGTGCGATCGGCATTCCGCGAATCCACCGAGCCACCAAGATGCCGGCAAGTATCGTCGTGATGGCCATGGTGAGAACGCGAGTCCAGCCTACGCCGAAG
>CALCZA010000213.1 GCA_937906475.1 uncultured bacterium | reverse complement strand
CCACCACCACCACCACCACCTCGACCGCTAGCTTGCACCGCACATCGGTCGCGCTAACTCTGTTGGCGATCGGCATGCTGTGCCTGCTGGCAATCCTGAAGACCTAGGCAGTCCGGAAGCCACCTGACAGTCCGCGACGAAGCGCCCCCAGCGCAATTGCCGGACTCCCAACTGACCGAACGATGGCTTGGCTCGCCACTCGTCGCGCATCACCACTGCGATTGACGACGACTGGACGTTCGCGCCTAGCGCCCCTCCCGCAGAGTCCCCCTGAAGGCAGGGCTAGGTGCGGCCCCAAGTAGCAAGCCGCCACCGGCGCGAGCCAAGTGACCGAGCCAGAGAAGTTGGGCTAAACCTCCAGCGATTACACTGTTCTTTACTGCGCTCCTTGCCTCGCCCCGGTGGCGGTGACAATCTCCACCTCCACGCGGCCACTCGCCGCGCTCGCACATGGATCACGCTCTCACTCTCGACGGCGTCACCAAGCGGTTTGGTCAGTTTACGGCGGTTTCCGATCTCTCGCTGAAGGTTCCCAAGGGTTCCATCTACGGGTTCCTCGGTCAGAACGGCGCCGGCAAAACGACCACCATCCGCATGGTGATGAGCATCTTTCATCAGGACGAAGGCACCATCTCGGTGCTCGGCCACTCAGATGCTTCTCAAGTTAAAGACCGCCTCGGCTACCTACCGGAGGAGAAGGGTCTCTACAAGAAGATGAAGACGGCGGAGATCGTCGCCTACTTCGGCAAGTTGAAGGGCATGGACAAGTCCACCGCCAACTTGAAGGCCAGAGAACTGCTAACGCAGTACGGCCTCGGCGACTGGATGGACAAGAAGTGCGAAGCGATGTCCAAGGGCATGGGCCAGAAGGTCCAGATCCTGGGCACCATCATTCACAACCCAGATCTCGTAATCCTCGACGAGCCCTTCAGCGGCCTCGACCCGGTCAATCGCGACATGATGCGTGACACCATCCTGGACATGAAGCGCGAAGGCCGCACGGTGATCTTCTCAACGCACGTCATGGAACAGGCCGAGCAGTTGTGTGATGCGATGATGATGCTTCACAAGAGCAAGTTGGCGTTCGAAGGTACTGTTGCCGAGATCAAGCAAGGCCTCGATAAGGGCATTCGCATTGACTACGACGGCGATGGCTCGGTGCTGCAACAGCTGCCCAACCAAGAGCGAATCAACGACAACAACAAGTCGGCCGAGATCTTCCTGAAGCCAGGCAGCGACCCGCAGGAGGCGCTTCGCTGGCTGGTCGACCACCTGACCATTCGCAGCTTCGACATTAGCGAGCCATCGCTGCACGAGGTGTTCGTGCGCACCGTGGAAGCGCGCGATGCCGGACTAACTGCCGCAGGACTTGCTGCAACTGGAGGGAACTCCTAATGGCCAACAAGACTCTGCTCGTTGCGCAACGTGAATACCTTGAGAACGTGCGCACCAAGACGTTCTGGCTTGGCATCCTCGCGGTGCCGGTCCTGATCATCATCTCGCTCGGGGCCGGCTGGGTCCTGAACAAGCTCAAGGAGGTCAAGACCTACGCGGTCGTCGACAACTCAGAACCTACCATCGGCCGACGCGTGGAGATGACCGCCCGACAGGGCGACCTGCGCGCCTTCCAGAAGGCAATGAGCAAGACCGGCAAGGCCTTCGCCGCCGTGCCTGACAAAGGGGAACTGCCAAACAACGAGGACACCGACAGGCTCTACCAAGCCATGCTGGACATGCCGGCGACGGACATGCAGGCCATGGTCGAAGCCAGCAAGGGCTTCGACAAGGCCAAGAAGTTCCAACGGATCAGCCTGTCTGAGCTGGAACTCGACCACCTAGAACCTGCCGAGCAAGAGAAGGCGCTGGCCAAACTCGTGGACGACGAGAAGCTGTTCGCGTTCTTCACACTCGGCAAGAACCCGACGAAGGACCTGGAAGGCTTCAACTACGTCTCCAACAACCTCACCGACCGCGAACTTAGGGACTGGTACGACAACGCGGCAACTCAGGTCGTGCAGAGCCTGCGAATCCGCGACGCCAAGATCCCACGAAACGTTGCGCAGCGCTTGCAGGAGAAGGTCGAGTTCCGCGAGAAGAACATCGATGACACGGGAGCCATCTCTGACGTGAAGGTCAGTCAAAAGGCCAACAAGTACGCGCCGGTGGCCTTCGTCTACCTGCTATGGATCGCGGTCTTCTCGATCGCCCAGATGCTGCTGACGAACACCGTCGAAGAGAAGAGCATCCGGATCATGGAGGTGCTGCTGTCGTCGGTCAGCCCCAGCCAACTCATGTCAGGCAAGATCTGGGGGATTGCTGCCACCGGCCTGACCATGGTGCTGTCGTGGGTCGGCTTCGCACTGATCGGTGTCTGGCTTGCCCCGATGATCATCAGTGGCTTCGACTTCCCACTGATGGCCGTCGTCGGCGACCCGCGCTACCTGATCTCGTTCGTCGCCTACTTCATGGCCGGCTACCTGCTCTACGCGGCGGTCTTGGTCGCGATTGGATCGGTGTGCAACACGCTGAAGGAAGCCCAGAACCTGATGCAGCCGGTCATCATCATGCTGATCGTTCCCTTGGTCGCGATGATACCCATTGTCCAAGAACCGAACGGCCTGGTCGCAAAGGTGATGAGCTACATTCCGCTGTTCACGCCGTTCACGATGATGAACCGCGCCGGCGGGCCCCCTGAGACGTATGAGTACGTCATCACCGGGATCCTGCTGCTGGCCACGGTCATCTTCGCCTTCAAGGCCGCTGGCAAGATCTTCCGGGTCGGCGTCCTGATGACGGGCAAACCACCGAAGCTGAGGGAAATCTTCGGCTGGCTCCGCCAATCATGACCAACACAGGCCACGCCAACCACATCCCCGACGGGCAGATCCTGCTCGTCGGCGGCGGCCAGGGCATCGGCCGCGCCATCGCCGCCGACTTCCCCGAGCGCAGCACGATCTGGACGCGCAAGAGTGGAGTCGACACGACGGACGAAGCCGCAGTCCGCGACGCCTACATAAGTTTCGAAGACAAATACGGCGCCCCTTACGCGCTGATCCACACGATCGGCGACTTCGTCGAGCAACCGCTGCTCGAGACCACCGATTCAACCTACCACCACCTGTTTGCGAGCAACGTCGACACCGTCTTTCAGACGATTCAGGCGGTCGTTCCGAGCATGCTCAAGCGAGGCACTGGCCGGGTCATCCTGTTCGCCGCAGCCGGGGCCGACAAGCAGCGCGCCATGCTGCGGGCCCCCGTTTACTTCGCCGCCAAAGCCGCTGTCATCCAACTGGCTAGGTCCCTAGCTGCAGAAATCGCGGAATCCGGTATTACCGTCAACGTCATCGCCCCAGGCCTGATCAACCACGATCACAGCCACCGCGAGAGCCAAGCGCGCATGCTTTCCAAGGTTCCCGCCGGCCGCCTCGGCCACCCCCAAGACGTCACCGCCATGGTGCGTTATCTCCTTTCTGCGGAAGCTAGCTACGTCACCGGCCAGGTGCTCACGGTCGACGGCGGACTGCAGGCTTGAAGCTCGTTTGGCCCTGCCGCTAGGCCCCCGAGAGCAAAAGAGGAAGTGACGGCGCACAGAATCGCCTTGTCAGGCCCTGGGGCGCGAAGGTAAACCGTTGGCTCCCATAACGGTTATCTAACAACGAGCAAACCGATCGAACCCACGATCTTATCCCCTACCGGCCAAGACTTGTCCGTCCTGGACGTCGACGCCGTGCGCGCGGTAACGCGCCTCATTGACAAGGGGTTCGAAGCCTATCTAGTCGGAGGTTGCGTACGCGATCTTCTGCTGGACCGCACACCGAAGGACTACGACATCGCAACTGAGGCCCGCCCGCCACAGGTCAAGCGAACGTTCCCTCGCAATTGCCGCATCATCGGTCGCCGCTTCAAGCTGGCGCACCTGCACTTCCACGGCAATACCAAGATCCTCGAGTGTTCGACCTTCCGTCGCACGCCACAGGAGAATCCCGAAGGGGAAGGTGATGGCGCGGACTTGCTGATCACACGCGACAACGAGTTCGGCACAGCAGAAGAGGATGCGGTGCGGCGTGACTTCACGGTCAACGCGCTGTTCCTTGACCCGACGCGCGACTTGATCGTCGACCACTGCAAGGGACTCGAAGACATCGAGGCCAAAGTGATTCGCACCATCGGCGATCCCGTTGTGCGCTTCCGCGAAGACCCGGTGCGCATCCTGCGCGCGGCAAAGTTCGCGGGCCGACTCGGCTTCACGGTCGAGAAGCACACGCTGGCCGCAATGGGCGAAACCGCCGAAGATCTCGTCCGGGCCGCACCACCGCGCGTGCTCGAAGAGATCCTGCGACTGTTGCGCTCGGGCCACGCCAAGAGCAGTTTCGAACTGCTGCGCGATGTTGGCGCAATCGAGCACCTGATCCCCGTTGTCGGCAAGTTCCTGAAGAAGGCGACCGACGAACAACACGACACCTTCTGGAGCCTGATCGAGGCACTCGATCGTCGCGTGCAGTCCCAGCCAGATGGCAGCGAGCCGCCGCCAAACGGCGTTCTACTCGCGGTCATGATGTATGGCGCCGTGGAAGCCCAACGCGAACTCGAGCCAACCCGCAGCGCATCGTCGATTGCCGAACGCCTGCTCGGTTCGCTCGCCATCGACTTGCGTTTGCCTCGCCGCGACTCGGGCTGCCTGAAGCGCATCTGCGGCGTGCAGCACCGATTCGACCAAGCCGAGGACAAGCGCCGCTTCGGGATCGAAGCCTTCCTGCACAGCCCTTACTTCGAAGAAGCGCTGCAACTCTATGCGTTGCGCACCGCGGCTGCAGGCAACGAACGCACCAACGTGGACCACTGGTATGACCTGGCCGGCACGCATCCGATTGAGGGTGACGAGCAAGCAACCAGCGAAAGCCCATCGGCAGGCAGCAGCGAAGCCGCCACGGACTCGGACACAAATGCCGAAGCAGCGCCGCGCAAGAAGCGCCGTCGCCGCCGCCGCCGTTCCGACGACGAGGAAGGCGAAGCAAACGACCCAAGCACGAAGGCAGTTGCCGCGAGCGAGCACGAAATCCTAGAAGCCCCTGAGGCTGTCGAACCTGCATCCGATCCAGCGCCTAGCGCGGATCAGGACGACTATGCCACCGACGAAGAAGCACCTGTGACCAAGAAAAAGGCGACCCGCAAGAAGGCCGCCAAGAAGTCGGTTGCCAAGAAGCGCGCTGCGGGTAAGGCCCTCGCAGAGAAGGCTCTGGTTCCTGAAGCTCTG
>CALCZA010000212.1 GCA_937906475.1 uncultured bacterium | reverse complement strand
CGGTGGGCGAGCGGCCTGCGGTGCACCCGGAAGCCCGCTTGGCCCAGGGCCTCCAACCATTGTCTTCTCTGCAGCTTCCGGCGGTGTCGGCGGCCTAGCCTCGATGCTGTCCACCGCTTCCACGACGAATACGGTTCTTCCGACCATGATCCGTGCGCCGGGTGGCAGCGTCGTCTTCTCTCCTGGCTTGATGACGCTGTCGTCAAGTCGGGTTGGGTTGGTGGCGCCAAGCCCTTCGAGCACGACAAATCCAGAGGTCACGCCGATCCGGAATTGCTTGCGGCCGACCTCTTCATCATTAACGGTTACGTCGACACTTCGAGCGCGCCCGACGATGATCGGGTCGCCGATTGGAACACACCTCGGCTCTTTACCGGGTTCGCGTACGAGCAGCTGAAAGCGTGGCATTGAGACTGCAGGAGGACGTTAGTGCGAAGCAGCATGGGTTGGAACACGCGAGCCGGGAAACTCCCAGGACATAGGGTGTGAAAGTCCTTCCATGACCATGCCGGCGCCGCTCCAATGCATCGGCTCTCGGTCGGAGTATGCCCATGAGGATCGGATGACGCGTTGGTTTCGTTGCAGGCAGGTTCATCGCGTAATGCGTTCGTTTCCCAAGCCCACTCTCTCGTCCTGGCGCGGCCGCATCCTGCGGATTGTTCCCGGGTTGTTCGCTGTGGTCGCCTTGGCCGCAGTCACTCCTTGTCAGCAAGCCGGTGCGCCGCAGCCGCCTCGTGACTTCGACCCGATCCAGTCTCGGTGGTTTGCTCCAGGTCGCGCCGTCGGCGGCATCCAGCCGCCAGAGTACTCGATCAACGAGCGCGCCAGCGCCTGGAACCCGTATCGCCAGAATGCTCTGAAGGGCGACTTCCCACTGTTTGGCACCGAGGACTTGTTCTTCGCGTTCACGGCGACCAATCGGTTGTTCTTCGAGACGCGCGAAGTGCCAACTGGCTCAGGCATTACTGGTCCAGGACCGGTCGCGCAGACGTTCTTCGGCGACGGCAAGCAGACCTTCCTGCAGGATGACTTGGCATTGTCGTTCGATCTGTTCCGGGGGCAGCAGGCGTTCAAGCCGGTGGATTGGCGGCTTCGCATCACGCCGGTGTTCAACTACACCAAGCTCGATATCCAAGAGGTTGGCGGCGTGGTGATCGATCCGTCGCAGGGCACGACCAGGCAGCGTGGTGACGTCACGCTGCAGGAGGTGTTCCTCGAATACCACCTGTTTGACCTGTCGGATCGCTACGACTTTGCCAGTGTCGAAATTGGGGTGTTGCCCTTCCGCAGTGACTTTCGCGGCTTCATCTTCGAAGACACCAACCTTGGCGTGCGCTTCTTCGGCAACGCCGACAACAACAAGTGGCAATACAACGTCGCGGTCTTCGACCAACTCGACAAGGACACTAACTCGCAGCTTAACCGCTACGAGGACCGTGATCAGACGGTGTTTGTCGCCAACGTCTATCGTCAGGACTTCCCGGTGCTCGGCTACACGAGTTCGGCGTCGTTCCACTACAACGCGGACCGTCGCGGCGTAGAGTTCGACGACAACAACTTCCTGATCGCGCCGAAGCCGGTTGGCAATTTCCAGCGCAACAAGGTCGACGCGTACTACTTCGGTTGGGCTGGCGAGGGCCACTTTGGCCGATGGAACATCACTCACGCCCTCTATCAGGTGCTTGGTAGAGAGTCGCAGAACGAAATCGCGGCGCGCTCGGTCGATATCAATGCGCGTTTTGCCGCCTTGGAACTGTCCTACGACATCGATTGGTGGCGGCCGCGAGCATTCTTCCTCTACGCCTCTGGCGATAGCGATCCGCGCGACGACGACGCGACGGGCTTCGATGCGATCCTTGACGCGCCGAACTTCGGTGGCGGTCAGTTCTCGTTCTGGAACTCGCAGGCGTTGAAGTTGGTCGGCACTGGTTTGACGCAGCCCGGCAGTCCGCTCGCCGATTTGCAGACGAGCAAGACTCAGGGGCAGTCGAACTTCGTTAACCCTGGAGTGTTGTTGATCGGTGGCGCGGTCGACGCGGAACTGACGCCGAAGTGGCGCGCGCAAGCCGGCTTCACCTACCTGCGATTCGATAAGACGAACTCACTGGAGTTCTTGTTGCAGGCTGACGACATTGCCAAATCAATCGGTGCAGAAGTGTTCCTAGGGACGCAATACCGCCCGTTCCTCACCAATAACGTCATCCTTCAGTTCGGCGCATCGGCGTTGTTCCCTGACGATGGCTTCGCTCGCGTCTACGACTCGAACGACATCGTTTATAACGTCTTCACGACCATCATCACGACTTGGTAATCATGCCCGCATCTCCTGTATTCGTGCATTCGCGTTGGCGGCTGATAGCTGACCTGGCTGGGAGTCTGTTGGCTGGGAGTTTGTTATTGGGCGTGGCGAGTCTTGCATCCTGCAACGGCAAGGTGACGTCGTCACCCAGGTCGGTAGATTTCCGTGGTGGTCAGGCGCCTGCGGTTGATCCACTGAGAGCCGACGAAGTCACGACCATCATCAATCGTGCACTGGTGTCCATCGAGTCCGCACCTGGTGCAGTGGCTACCGATATCCACATCGCAGTCACCAGCCGTACGGGTGACATTCTTGGCGCCTATAGTACTACCGGTACGGCTCCTACGGAGGCTTCGGATATCGCCGTAAGCCTCGCCAGGACGACGTCGTTTTTCTCTAACAGCCAAGCGCCGCTGTCGTCGCGCACCGTTGAGACGCTGTCGACGTTCCACTTTCCGCCTTCGTTTACTGACGAGATCTTAGAGTCACAAGTGCCAGTTAGTCCGCTGTCGGGGCCGTTCCCGATCAGCGTGATTTCCCCGACGCGCCGCGCTGCTGGTGTTGCTGGAACACCGCAGGGTCCGCTATGGCAAATCAATGCCACCAATCGTGGTGCCCTCATCGCTTCTGGCCTGACGTTTCCGCCAACGACGTTCAATACTGGGTTGATCGTTGCTGGTCCGGCTGGTGAGCCGGAGCCTGACCCGGATCCGGCCAATATCTTCTTTCGGCCATCTCGGAACACGGATGTGACCTTCCCAAGCCCTGGCATCACGTTGTTGCCAGGGGCTGTCCCGTTGTTCAAGGCCAACGGGAATGGGGTGCCGCGTCTGGTTGGTGGAGTTGGAGTCTATGTCGTCAATACGGACGGTCCGAACGCGGGGCTTCCTAACGTCGCGGCCGGTGAGTTTGCCGCGATTCAGGGTGCGAGTGGCAGTGGCGCAGTGTCAGACGAAGACTTCTTCTTCGACGCCATTCCGCTGAACGGTGCGATCACGATTATCGGCATCTTGCTGCCATACGTGCAGCAGACGACCATCCCAGAGGGCTTTCAGATGCGCACCGTAAACGTTGGCGGCTTTGTCACGCTGCCAACTGCAGGGCGCGCGGATCCATTTGGATACCTGATTGGTCCACGCACGGGGCAGGACGGGATTGGTGGTGAGTTGCTAACGCAGGTAGATGTGCAGCAGATCATTTCGCAGGTCGTTGATAGCGCAAACATCACGCGAGCCCAGGTTCGTCTACCACTTGGTAGTGCCGCTAAGGTCATTGCGACGATCGTCGATACTCGTGGCCTCATCCTCGCGCACTATCGCATGGAAGACACGCTTTGCGACGCGATTGATGTTGTTCCCGCGAAGGCGCGCAGCACCGTTTACTACTGCCTACCGAGCTCCAATCCGGCAAGTGCATTTGCTAATGGCGACACGTGGCCTGGTTTCCCTACGGGTGATTCGCGGGGCATCGCGTTGACTACTCGAACGCTAGGTTTCGTTTCTCAGCCGTTCTATCCGCCAGGTATTGGTGGTACCGCCAACCCGAACTTGGCGTTCGATCCCAATGCCAATGATCCGAGCCTCTTCGTCAGTCCCGGCAACATAGCGCCTGGACCGCTCTATAATCTCGCGGTTAAAAACCAGTTGCCGGCTCAGTTTGAGCGGTGGGGCAATGCCCCCCCGGATCCCGGCTACCAAAACGGACTGACGTTCTTCCCGGGCTCTGTGCCGCTATACAAGGCTGACCTCAACGGCGTGATGCAACTCGTCGGTGCCCTCGGTGTTTCCGGTGACGGTGTCGAGCAGAACGACCTGATCGCATTCGAAGGTGGCCGCGGCTTTGAGCCGCCGCCGGAACTGCGCATCGATAATTTTGAGTTCGACGGCGTGAAACTGCCATATTTGAAGTTCCCGGAAACGCCTCGTTAGAAGTCTCCGCCGCTGATGGCGGTCCGCGTAACCATGCGTGGCTCTGCTGCTGATAGCCCTCGGTCGCACTGGAGTTTCCGGCAATCGCGGCCGCAATCTGCGTCGTTGCCGCCTGGTCTTACA
>CALCZA010000211.1 GCA_937906475.1 uncultured bacterium | reverse complement strand
CGATTGCCTTAATTGTAAGTGCTGTAAGAACGTGCTCCATGGCTTTGCCAAGGATCCTACGCTCAGTGCCAACGGCTGCTTTGTTGACATAGAAGCTCTTGAAACGAAGCGCGCGATTAGCTTCTTCTTACCGCTAGGTCTACTGATTCTCGATAAGCCAAAGTTTGAGGGATACCTTGCGTCAGCGGAATGGTCTCGCATTCCTGAAGGCAATCGCAAGGCGGTGCGTAAGGTCCTTGCTGGCGCGATTGAGGCGCTGCAAGGCAATGAATTATGGCTTCATGAGACCGCCAAGAAGACCCTCTTCGCGAAGGGCTTTCTAGCCTATTCTGCGTTGCAGGAAGCCCTCTCTAAAGCTCCGTTAGACGAGCAGATCTTGCTCCACGATATTGCTGAGCAACTACGCCCTTTCAAGAGTCTCGGCTGGCAGGCGCTGACTGTTGATCTTGGCTTACTGTCATCGTTGCTGACGTATCCAGATGCGGCAGTAGCCAAGACCGTATTGCAGCGACTAGCTCTGCTGATCCCTGATATTTTAGATCTCGATGCATCGGCGGCCGTAGTCTGGATCGAGAAGCACCGAGACGAACTGCGGTGGAACGAGGATCAGCATTGCTATGAGCGCTGATCTAGAGCCGCCATCTAGTAATCAATGCCAGCTATTTAACAGTTCCTTGCGTGCACATCTGCAGCTGTGTTTAGGCAGTAACGTGAAGGTGATGATTGACTGGGACTGGGAACCTGTGGCCCACCAGATTCTATGCCTGGTGTCTGGCGGCATGCTGCAGATGGCCCCTAGATGACCGGTTGATTTCGGCTAGGACTGACCGATGCCTGCGCAGGCGATCTAGTGATGATTAGCGCAAACAAAGCGGTGCATTGTCGACTGCATAATGGCGCCAGTCAGTTGGCGCCGGCAAGAGCTCCGCCTGCCGAGGAAGGGACATGGTGGGGTGCGTGATGAAGTAGGCGGGCGGCGCAAATCGGGACCGCGGGTGGACCGGGCTGCACGTTTTGGGCAAGACGCTGCGCGATTCGCGTGGGGCACTGAGCTCACGCCCGACTCGCGGCACCTGGCGAACATTTGGCAAGGCACGTTTCCGCTACAGGATGACGCCACGGACGGCTTCGCTGGCGCAGCCCCTGTTCGCAGCTTTCCACCCAACGAGATCGGGGCCTACGACATGGTCGGCAACGTGTGGGAGTGGACGGCAGACATGTTTCAACACGACGCTTTTGCCGAGCGATCCACCGCGCTGAACGCCGAGGGGTGTTGCTACAACCCAACCGGCCCGAGCGTGACCGCCGACCCGCGCAACCCTCACTCCAGGGACTCTAGAGTGCAGAAGGGTGGCTCATTCCTCTGTCACGCCGACTATTGCTCCAGCTACCG
>CALCZA010000210.1 GCA_937906475.1 uncultured bacterium | reverse complement strand
GGCATCGGAGATCCGTGGGAAGAGGTCCGTGTCCTCTCCGGGATAACCCGTCATGAACACCACTGGGATCTCCGGGTGCAGTCTTCGGATGCGATCGACAAGCTCTGGCCCGTGCATGTGCGGCAGGATTATGTCACAGAGCATCAGCCCGAATCTTTCTCCGCGATCTTCGATGAGGAGCAGCGCTTCCGCGCTGCTCCTAGCCACAATCACATCGTAGCCAGCCTTTTCTAAGATCAGGTTTGTCAGGTTCGCTACCTGCTGATCGTCGTCGACGACCAGAACTCTTGTGGCATCGGCTTTTGGCGTGATGTGGATTTCAGTCTGAGCCTTCGGTTGGGGCGATGAGAGTTGTGGCTTGGCCGCCGGCAGGTAGGTGGTGAACGTGGAGCCCTTCGAGGACGTGCTCTCGACCTCGATCAAGCCATCGTGTTGCCGTGCGATCCCGTAAGCGATCGAGAGACCTAATCCAGTGCCCTTGCCGAGATCCTTGGTCGTGAAATACGGTTCAAAGATCTGTAGTCGGATCTCTTCGGCTATGCCAGGGCCGTTATCCGTTACCGCCAACTCGACATAATCTCGCGCTGATGCGTCTTCATCGATTGCTCTGAGCAACTTGGAGGCGGTGTCAGTGCTAGCCTGGCCAATGCGAACGGTGATACTCCCACCTTGCGCGACGGCGTCGTTAGCATTGCTGACGAGGTTGATGATGAGAAGTTTGAGCTCGTCAGGATCACCAATTACCCACCCCGGAGTTTCCGCGTTGATCGTGAGGTGGACTTCAGGATTCAAGCTCTGCTTGAGTAGCGTGTCGATGTCATGAAAGAGCTGCTCCAGAGAGAGAGGTTCCTTCCTGATTGGCTTCTTTCGACTGAATGCCAGAAGTTGCCTGGTCAACTTCTCGGCCCGATGCGCTGCTGTGCTGATCTGGCTGAAGTTCTCGAACTCCGGTGCCGAAGCATCGATCGAGTAAGATCCGATGTCTGCATGGCCGATGATGGCAGTGAGTATGTTGTTGAAGTCGTGCGCCACGTTCCCGGCGAGCCGACCAACAGCCTCGAGCTTTTGCGCCTGACGTAGCCTCGTCAATGCATCGTGAAGTTGTTGGTCTGTCTGCTTGTGTTGACGCAGTGTTGCGTGGAACAGCCAAGCACAGACAAGCACGAAGACGCTACCCCAGAAGAAGATCTGAGATATCATCAGGTTGATATCGAAGATCGGCGTTGCCCCTTCGATGAGGAACACAAAGAACGCTGTGTATCCCGCCAGGAAGAAGACCACCAGCAGTCCTAGGAATGCCCACCAGCGCCGCAGTTTGCGAACCGCCGCTAGTCGGTGTATCCGATAAAACAAGCCTAGCGAGACGAGGAAGATGCTCATCCCAAGCGCTACTGCAATCAGTTCTAATTCTGGCATCAAAAGCGATCAGCGGAGGTGGGCTTAGCGTGTCGGCGTTACTGCACTAGGCATTAGTGGACGCGACATCCTAGACGATCGCTGTTCTAACTTGGGTGCTGTCTCGTGCCAGTTTTTCCGCCTTCCGACGCATGCCCAAGCGGGTCTGTCTGGGTGCCATTGCAGGTGCTACTCCGCTGCCGCTGCGTTTTGAGTAGGCGACCGCACGCGCTGGGACGGTCGGCTGGGTTCGCGGTAGGTTATTGTGGGGGAGTGACTTGCGTCAGCGGGTCGTGAATCTTCTGGCGGCGCACTCAAAGTCGAAGCGATCCTTGGGCGCTGCTGCGATGCCGCGATACTGACTGCGACTCTGGTCCTGTTGCTGCTTGGCATGGAAGCAGTAGCGCGTGTGGCTCAGCTAGGCATGGAGCAGGCATCTATTGAGGGCGGCAAATTATTTGCGCCTTCGCGTTTCCCATGCCTCCCACTGGTCCATGGTTTTTGCCACGCCAGCGCGACCGAGGCCGATGCGAACGTGCTTGTCAGGCATGTCGAATAATGTGGATGGCACTGCCAAAATATCAGCTTCGCAACGCAATTGATCACACAACTCAGTCGCCAGTCCATTGCGAACTTCAAGCAAGCCGACTGGACCTGCCGCGGGCGCACGCCACGTATAGTCGTCTGCTCGTGCGTTCGCGAATGCCCGCACCCGAGCTTCGTTTTCTGTGATCAACGCACGGTTGCGCGCGAACAGGGTCTGCGATGCCTTTAGGCCAGCGAGCATGAGAAACTCTCCAGGTCCACTGCTGCACATTGTCGTGTAGTCCTTGAGGCGAATCACCTCGTCTATCACTGCGTGATCACGACACACCAACCAGCCGATACGAAGTCCCGGTAATCCAAACGACTTCGATCCACCCCAGAGGCTTATTGCACGTTCGCTTCGTGCCGCTTCCGGCTGTAGTGCCTCGGTCGGATCGTGCTCAAGACCACGGTACATCTCGTCGGAGAACAAGCGCGTGCCCGCGACTTGCGCAATTTCCGCGATGTGCTTGCGCTCGGACTCGCTCGGTTGGTAGCCAGTTGGATTATGGGGCGCGTTCAAGACGAGCAGTTGCGCGCCGTCCAACAACTGAGGCAAGCCATCGAGATCAAATTGCCAACCACTCGCGGTTTCTTGGGCCGGCCATTGGACCACGTTACAGCCCATGCTGTGGGCTACTTCAAGCAGCGACTGATAGCAGGGAGTCTGCACAACGACCCGATCCCCTGGCTTCAAGACAGCCTGCATTGTCAGGAAGATTGCTTCCTGAGGCGCGTTCGTCACCACGACATCGTCCGCACAACAGTGCTCGTAATGCTCGGCGATTGCCTCGCGCAGTACAGGGTCGCCTTGGGTCTCGGTGTAGCCGAGTCTCAGCGACAGCAGTGAGTCTTGCGATTGTCCCGCAACTTCAAGCAGTTCGCTGATCGTGCAGGACTCGCAATCCGATGGCGACAACTGGTGGCGAACAGAGAACTCATACTGGCCGAAGTAGCGCTCCAGTCGAAAGTCACGAATCTGCATTGGCGAAAGCATAGCGCCGTATCAAGGCGATCCGCTCCGCCCGAGCGGAGGCGCGCATTCTCACAAGCCGCTGCCGAGCAAATAGAATGTGCTCCGATCTGTGCTTCTGCGAACCGATTAATGCGACTGCTCAGCCACCTATTCGGATGCGCCGGATGGTTCGCATTCGGCCGCATCCATCGCTTCGATTTGCTCGGCACACTGCTCAGCTTCAGCGGTCTTTGCCGCAAATGCCTGAATATCGCCTGCCCTCTGAAGATCACGAGCGGCCTCTAGCAACTGCCGGTACTGCCGATCCAGACTCGCTCGCTTGTTAACCCGACGCCTTTTGGCCAGCCACTTAAACATGACTGCTACTTCGCTGGCCGAGCCGGGACGGATGCACCGGATATCGCCCACTAAGGCACTAGCCAGATGCCCGTTCTGGTCTCCGGCATGGTTGCATCAGGAGGCCTTGAGATCCGACTAGCAGCTGA
>CALCZA010000209.1 GCA_937906475.1 uncultured bacterium | reverse complement strand
CAGCCGAGTGCTTCGGCATGTCATGCATCCAGCAACCGATCTAGTAGTTGCCGATGATCAAGTCGATGCCGTTGCTGCTGCCGCTGACGTAGCCGCTGCCGCTGCCGCTGCCGCTGCCGCTGCCGCTGCCGCTGCCGCTGACGTAGCCGCCAAACATAACGACCTTCCCCCGCATGCTGTCGAAAGTCATCGCGTGGTAACCGCGAGCACTCGGACTGCTGGCAGTCGTGACCTGCAGCCAGTTGACGCCGTTATACTCCCGGTTGAATCACCTACGCCCTACCGCGCTAAGCGGTTGCTCCGCTAGGCTCTGGTGCAAGCCCATATCGCTGCTGCTGCGCCATGACACGAGTCCTGTTCCTAACCCAACGCTTTCCTCCTGATGTCGGTGGCCTCGCGGTCAGCGCGCATCGAACGGCACATAGTCTGGTGGCCGCAGGCGTCGAAGTCGAAGTCGTCGCCTGGACTCGTTCGTTGCCGCCTGGTCAGCTCGAGACGGTTGCTCCATCGAGTGCCGAGCCAAACGGGCCGATCGTGCATCGCATCGGTCTCTACCACAATCAAGACCTGACGCTGCAGCACACCACAACCATTCTCGAGTGGTTGCATCGTGAGCACGGCTTCGATCTGGTCTGGGGTCACTACCTGTTCCCGCCAGGCTTCCTGGCCGTGCTGTTCGCTGAGCGAGTGGGGTTGCCATCGGTAGTGAGCGCGCGAGGCAATGATGTCGACCGCATGGTGTTCCCACCCGGGGACTTCGCGCGACTCAGGTGGACGTTGCAGCGAGCTACGCGCGTCGTCGCAGTCTCCAAAGATCTTGCTACCAAGATCGATGTGATTCTTGGGCGTCCCGGAGCTGCATCGGTGATGCCCAACGTGGTCGATACGGAGATGTTTTGTCCGGGTGATGCAGAGCCTGATCTGCGGCGCGCACTCGGGATTCTCGATGCAGAAGCGGTGCTTGGCTTTGCGGGCGAGCTACGTCACAAGAAGGGTTTGCCGTTCTTGTTGGCTGGTTTGGCTGAAGTGCGTCGGAAGCGACCAGCGTGCCTGCTGGTGATCGGTGAAGTGCGCGCTCGCGAGCAAGAGCACTTGGCGCGATTTGCGCTTGAGCACGGTGATGATCGCGGCCGTATCCTCGTCACCGGGCATCTTGAAAACACGCCGGACGTGGTGCGGCACTTGAGGCTCTGTGATGTGTTTCTTATGCCATCGTTGTGGGATGGCATGCCCAACGCCGTGCTCGAAGCGATGGCGGTCGGCTTGCCTGTTATTGCCAGTGATGCCGGCGGCATTCCGGAGATCGTTGATGATCAGGCGACCGGGTTGCTGATCGATCGGGTGCATCTGGATCGGCTCGGCGAGGGCGTCTTGGAATTGCTTGAGCGACCAGCCGAAGCGCAGCGGTTGGGCGCGGCCGCTCGCGCAGCGGTTAGCAAGTGCTTTCAGCCCGCTGGCGAAGTGTCCGCGCTGCGCGAAATATTGGCTGGGATCGCTTCGAGTTCCGAGCGGTAGGTTGCGACGAGTGCGCGGCCGCTCCGTGCCCAAGTGAAGCGCTTCTCGACGCGTTCACGCGCAGTTGTGGCCAGTCGCTGGCCAAGCCCTGGCTCGTTGCCCAGGCGCATCATCGCGTCTTTGATCGCCTTGCCAGATCCAGGCCGCACGAGCAGTGCTTCTTGTTCGGGTCGCGCCAGCGCGCGCACGACGGGCAGATCAGATGCGATCAATGGCACGCCGCTGGCCATCGCCTCGAGCACCTTGAGTGGGCAGCAGCCTTGCACTGTGTTGCGGTCGTTCGCGAGCAGCGGCGCAATCACCACATCGTGATCGTGGTGGAGGTGCGCGAGTTCTCGCTGACTTAGTGGTGGCACCAGTTGCACGTTGTCTTGCACGCCCGATTGCCGACACCAATTTTCGAGTTGGTTGCGTTGGTAGCCACGCGTCGGACCAATGACGGTTAGCTGCGCCGTGGCATCCCGGTTAAACAGGTGCAGCGCGTCGATCGCTTGCCGCACGCCTTGCCATGGCGAGAAGGTGCCTGCGTAGAGCATGCGCACTGGGTCGGTAGGTGTGCCAGCAGGCCATTCACGCGGTTGTCTGCACGAGAACAACTCCGGGTGCACGCCGTTGGGGATGACCGAGATCTTATCGTCAGCTACCCCGCGCGTTATTAGATGAGCTGCAGTGACTGCGCTTGGTGTGATAATACGATCCGCGATATCTAGGCAGGTGTCTTCTTGGTGGCGGAGTTTGCGCAGCAGTTCGCGATCATCGGCGACGTCCGGATGGTGGTATTTGAGTTCGATCGACGGCAAGCCGTTGACTTCGAAGATCAAGCGGTCGGCGACCTGCGACTTGTTCGTGGCCAGTGGGTAACCCTCGAAGATCGATCGGAAGTGCACGATCTGTCGTCGCGTCGTGAAGAACTGCTCAAGGCCACCGCGAAAGCTCATGGCCCGTTGGATCAAGTTGCTCCCGGGGGCAGGTAGCTGGTAGTGCTGCACGCCCGGCCATCGGTCGAGTTCTACTGCGGCAGTGGCGGCGTCGGTATTCGGCGTGATCAAGTCGATTGCGCCAAACTCGCGACCGATTGTTCTCACGAACTCTCGGATATGGACTGCAGCCCCTTTTGGTGACGGCACTCGGTCGAAACTCACGTAGGCGAATGGCGCGGTCTTGGACATCTGCGGCCCGGATCCTAACATGTCGGTTCGCCATTTGGCTCCCTTGGAGGAATCGGTCATGTCCCTTAACGCCGCTCAATTCCAGAAGACGCTCATCTATGAGTGCGAGCGCACTCCCGAGTCGGTGCGCGAAGACATGCAGTCGGTGCGCGATCTCGATAGCGAGAGTGAGAAGCTGCAAGCAAAGTGGCGTAACATCGTCATCGTTAGTGTCCTTGGCGGCATTGGCGTGTTCTTTTGGGGCGCAGCTAGTCGTGGCACTGACGTCATGGTCGCCATGTGGGTGGGGGCGCTGTTGGGTGTCTTGTTCGTTTACAGCTGCTTGGCGTACTTTCGCTGCAAGCGCACCAACGTCGACAACCGGCGGTACGAACTGGTCAGTAACCTTGTCGATCTAGTTGGCGTCGATCTTGATCGAAGTCAACCGTTGACCCTTGGCATCGATTTTCGAGCAGTGAATGAGCAGGATAAGTTTGTCCGCAAGGGCAAGGCTGGCACCTGGGACGTGCGCTACTTCTCTGATCCGTGGTTGCGGCTTTCGGGTCGGATGCTGGATGGCACGAACTTCGATCTTGTGCAGACTGAGTTGCTGCAAATGCGTTCGAAGGTGAAACGCAGCGCCAGTGGCAAGATGAAGCGCAAGAGCAAGAAGAAGACCGGCTTCGAATTGGAATTGCGCCTGCGATTCAAGCCGAGCAAATACCGGCACATGGCGAACTTGAAGGTGGATGCGGAGCAGGCAGTGCAATTGCCGCCGTCCCTTGAGCTGAAGCGCGTGCGTTACACGGACCGAGAGATCGGCTTGCGCGTTGCGTGTAAAGGAGAGTGGAGCGTCGCTGAGGCGGGCGATCGCAGTAGCAAGGTCATTGGCCGCGGCACGGATGCTGTGCAGGCAGTGGCCATGATGTTTCTCAGCCTGTACCAGATTCTCAACCTTAGTAAAGCGATCGATAAGTCCAGCCCAGAGTCCAGCCCAGAGACCACCCCAGAGAGAGGTGCCGAATGATCACGTTCACCCGAGGTGTTCTCTTGTTCGCGGTTTCGGTGTTGCTGTTGGCGTGCTCCGGTGGTGGAGAGGCCGATCGTGGGCATAGCTATCGTGAAACCGTCGATCGGGATGCGGGCAGCCGTGACCCCGTCGATCAGGAGGTTGCAGAAGTAGTCGGGCGCAGTTCCGGATCTGCCGTGCCGCAGCAGAAGGGGGGCTCTCCTTCGGGCTTCGCAGCTAAGGTGAAGTTTAAGGGGCGCGAGGTCCTCGCGATCAAGCCGATGAGCGATGGTGCCAAGCTCGTCAATGCAGCCGGGCTAGAACTCGGCCGCTACAAGGTGCGAGATGGGTTTCGCGTCAAGGTCAAGGACGGCAGTGACCGCGAACTTGGGCAGATCAGAGGTGATGCCGCCAAGATACATATCGAGAACGCCAGTGGTGAGCGGACCTTCGCGCTGCAGCGTCAAGATGACGGCGACTACAAACTCGAAACTGCCAGTGGCAAGTTGCTCTACAAGATCAAGACGCGTGATTACGGCTTGAAGATCGAGGATGCCAACGAAGCCGAAGTCGCGAAGGTCAAAGTCAGCGCTGGCAAGACATCGCTACGTAATGCTCAGGACGAGACGATCCTGTCTACCAAGGATTCGATCTCTGTGCTGGCGATGGCGTGTCTCGCATTGGAAAAACTCGATCAACCGATGCGAGTCGGTCTCGCTGTCCGGATTCAAGCGGAGGGCAAGTAATGGGCGCATGTCAGGAACGAGCAGGCTTTCTCTTTTCTCACCGGTGTGATGAGCAGGCCGCCGAGCGTTGTTCGCAATGTGAGGCGTCCGTCTGTCAGGCGCATACGCATTTGCTTGCAGGGACGATGATCTGCAGCTCCTGCGCCAAGAAGTCTGATCGCAAAGAGCGTCGAGCGCATCGGGGCGACCATGACGATTACCATTCTCGTTACCGAGGCAGTCCGTATTTTTACGGCAGCAGCTACTACGGCTACGGCTACGGCTACTACGGAGCAGGTCATTGGGGCTCGCGTCACATGGATCGGCACGACTTCACCGAGGCGGATGCAGGCAGTCTGACCGGTGATGCTGGCGAGGGCTTCGAGGACGATGTTGGGGGCAGCTAACTGCGTCTCCTGATCTACGCGCTGGGTGGTGGCTTGGGGCATTTGCAGCGCAGCTTGGCTCTTGGTCGAGCCGCCGCGCGCCGGGGCCACACCAGTGTCATCTTGAGCAACAGCCCTGTTTGGCCCCGGGTCGCAGGCATGCTGGAAGTGTCTGGTGTTCGCGTCGAGCACCTAGAAAGTGGCGCGTCACTGATCCCTGAAGTGCACCGGTGGTTGGCCGGTGACGACTTCGATGTGTTGATCATCGATACTCTGCCACGCGGTCTGCTTGGCGAAATCATTGCGCGCGAGCGGCGTACCGCGACCGTCTTGGTGCATCGCGATCTCAAGCCGGAATATGCCGACCGAGCCAACGTGCAAGTTGCCGTCCGCGACTACGACCTCGTGCTGTGTCCTGGTGAACGTGGTCCATTCAACCACCCGCGCCTGATCGAAACCAAACCATGGGTGCTCTTCGATGCGGAGGATCTACTCGACCGAGAAGCGGCCCGTTCTAGGTTGGGCTATGAAGGCGACCGTCACTTGGTTGTTGTCTGCGATGCAACCGATCCCATGGAAGCGGTCGGGATGCAACACGTCGCTGGCGATATTCGGCGCGCATTCCCGAATGCTGTTCATGTGCTACAAGCGAGCCTGGAATCGACTTGGCCATTGATGCGTCTGCACCGCGGCATCGATCTGATTGTGGGGGCGGGTGGTTACAACACCGTGCACGAGGCACGGCTGACGGGCACTCCATTGCGCGCGATACCGAGGGCGCGACTCTATGACCGCCAAGAGCGTCGATTGCGGCCGAGTGAGTTGCTGGATGACACGGACTTGCCTTTAGTTGTGGCTCGACCAGCGACTGTTGCGTTCACCAATGGAGCCCACTTCGCCGTCGAGTGCATTGAAGCTTGCGTGGCGCAGTGAGGCGATGACAGCGGCAGCGCCGCGTCGGATGCCGGTGATCACTTGAGAGCGCCGCATGGCCTGCCATAATTCGTAGGCCGCGGCCGGATCGATTCGCTGGCTGTGCCAATTCGACTTGCACTAGTCGGTGAGCCATAGGGTGCTACGCTATGTGCTGTGAAACCTGAGCGCGCTCCCCGTGTTGTGCCGTCTTGGCTGGTGCTTTTGCCGTTGGCGGCCCTTTTTGGTTGTCTCGTTTGGCTGCAGCTTGGCGATGGCTTTGGCGATGGCGGCGTGAACAACGTCCTGAGCTACGGCGCTGCTGTTTTCGGTGCGTCCATCTATTGGCTTTGGTTTGTCCTGCGCAGTCGGCAGCGTGGGGCACTGCGAGCAACAGCGTTCGTGCTGGGATTGTGTGGTTTGGTGGCGGCCATCGCGGCTGCGCGTATTGAGTCTTGGTCGGGTTCGATGATTCCGAAGATGCGGTGGGCGTGGCAAGAACCTCACGATTCGCAACTGCCAACACAGGCCCTGGAGGAGCACGCGAAGGTCGATCTATCTAAAACGAGTGCTAAGGACTTTCCGGGTTTCCTTGGTCGAACACGTACAGCCACGGTGCCAGGAGTGAGCCTCGCTCGCGATTGGTCGGTGGTGCCACCCAAGATTGAGTGGCGAGTGGCCTGTGGTAGCGGTTGGTCTGGCTTTGCCGTCGTCAACGAGGTCGCCATCACTCACGAGCAGCGTCGCGGACAGCAAGTCGTTGTCGCACGTTCCATGGCAGACGGCTCTGACTTGTGGCGCCATGCCCGTGATGGCAGTTACATCTCGAGTCTGGCAGGCGACGGGCCGAGAGCGACGCCTTTTGTGCATGCAGGACTTGTCTACGCGTGCGATCCGTTTGGCAAACTCACATGCCTAGATGGTCGCAACGGGGTCGTTGTCTGGGAGCACGATCTTCGGCAGATGTATGGCCTGACCAAAGCAACGGAAGGATCGTTTATCAGTTACGGGCGATCTGCATCACCGATTGTGCACGATGGTCGTTTGATCATCGCGGCGGGGGGCGATCCGGATG
>CALCZA010000208.1 GCA_937906475.1 uncultured bacterium | reverse complement strand
TCTTTTTTGCGCTCTTGTCGGTTGCTGGATTGAAGCTCTTGTGGCCTGCGTCAGTCGATGCCGGGCATTTGGCAACTCCTCTCCTGACTGGCTGGTTGGGGTGGGCTGTTGCCGCTGGCGAAGTGGCTCTGGCTGCCCTCGTTCTGCTTTGTCCTTTCGCGCAGGTTGCGCGTGTCTTGGTTCTGATCTACGCCACGTGTATTCTGGGTGTGCAGATAGCAGGCTTGCTCGGCGAGGGGGAGGCGACGTGTGGTTGTCTTGGCGCAGGAGTTCCACGGGCATTGGAGTTGATTGCGGCCGGGCTGATGAGTGGAATGTGCGCTCTGTTCTGCTTTCTGCACGTCGGCAGTGGGGGGGGGCGGGGCACGGATCGCGAGGTGGTGTGGCCGCGGCGAGTAATGCTGTTTTCTGCGCTGGCAACGGTTCTTGCGGTTGCCACCGTCATCGCTTATCGTTGGGCGCAGGGGGTGGGTTTGGCGCATCTCCCTGCGGTTGCCGCGTCGGAGATCCCGGTGCCGATTCCAGTGTCAAGAGTCGCGCCGAATCAGGGTCAGCTTGAGCGCCAGGAAGTTGAGCCAGGAGAGGCGCGGTCGGTGCTCATGGTTAGAGTCATCAGCGCGGACGGTGATGGCTTGCCGGGGGCGCGAGTTAGCATTCTTGGTGCCAAGGCATCGGATTTCGATGACGCGAACAAGAGTGGTCTGCGGCCTGAAGAAGCCAAATGGACCGGTAGATGCGTCACTCAGCTAACCAGCGACAGTGGAATCGTCAACATAGACGTGCCCTCTTGGCTTGAAGGGCGCGCCATATGCCAGCTGCGCGTCGAGTGCAATGGATATCAGTCACATGGTGAAGCTTGGTCGTGGAGCTTAGACCAAAAGACAATCGTGCTCGTTCCGGGCGGCGTAATATCTGGCCGCATTGCAATGTATAACGATTCGGTGCCGCTGGACCCGACGCTTGCTCTCTTTCCAGTCGGGTTAGATGCTCCAAATCATGCCCTGCGTCAACCTATCGAAGTGCCTGTACAGGCCGATGGCTACTTCAGTGTTGGGGGCCTTGACTCTTGTGATTATGAGCTGGTAGCGCGTGCCAGCGGATGCTGTATGCACCCGCTGCGGGGCCGTCGTATCAGGCCTGGTGCGGAGCCGATCTCCCTTACGATGGTGCCTGTTCTTGGTGCGCAAATTGAAATAGTATTCGACGGCTTTGTCGGTGTCCGACTGCCTCGCGTTGTAAGTCAGAGGATGTCTAACGATGCTGGTGCTGACTACGCTCGCGCGGGCGCACTCCCATACTTGTGTGGGTTGACGGGCGTGCAGGCGGCTCTGCTGGAGGCGGGCGTCGTGAGAGCTGGAATGGTCTTGAATCCGACTGATCGTGATTATTCAGGCCGGTGGGAGAGGCTCACGATCGGGGCTCCAGAGCTTGGTCTTGAGGATGCGACATTTGATGTTGCTCTCCACTCTCTGTGGGAGGCATTCACGTCTCCGCAGCCGATTGTAGTCGATGCTCCAGGGCAATGGATGACCTTGGGGGTTGACCTCTCGATGGATGTAAGTGAATTGATTGGGCGCGACGTCATACTGGTGTTGAAGAATGACAAGAATCGATTGGCCTACACCCTGATTTGTGGGGAGGTGTCACTGCTAGCTGTCCCGGTTGGGCGCTATCATTGCGAGATAGTTTATGACGCATTCAGCGAGAAGAAGCTGTTGGGCAAGATCGACTGTGGCTCCGTGAGGCGTGCAGACATAACGATAGATGCTACACCGGCTAGTTTCACGCGGATCGTGCCGAACCTAGCCATGGGAGGCGGCCTCCAGTCCTTCTTTGTGAAGTCGCTGAGGGGGGTAAGCGAGGAGGCTCGTCGCGTCCGATTGCGAAACTTCGAGGTCTTCGGTAAGGGTAGTGTAGATTTGCCTAACTATCCGGAGGGATCGTATGAAGTCGTGATTGGATATGGAGATCGAGCTGCGAGATCTACCTTTGATATTGTCGGGGGTGTAAAGGTCCAGCATCTATGGATGCCATGGTAGGGTGTGGAGATAATTCTGGTTCTCCTAAAGCAGCTGTAGGTGAACAAGAGGCGAACATCGCTGGGGAGGGTGTAGGTTCGAATCCGGGCAACTCACGCGGCCTTCGTGATGGCGTGGTATCCAGAAACTCAGCCGACGCGATTCTGGCGTCAATTGGCCAGTTCGGATTCGTCAATGACCAATGAGCGGTTGTCGGTTTCGGCTGAATAGGCAGGCCGGTGGTTGGGTTCGAGGTCGGCAGCCAGTTTGTCAACGAGGACCCAGGCCGTCAGGCCGAGCTGCGAAGCAGTGAAGCAGTCCACCAAGTCGCTCATCAACGACCACCCTGTTGCCGTTCGGCGGATCGTCGTTGGCTGGAGCGATCAGGTTGTTCCCCAACGATTGGTGCGGACGCTGCCGTGATAGTGGGCAGTGAACTCGTTGAGTGCGCGCCGCAGGTGAACTTCGCCAGGGTGTAGGTAATTCAAGCTTCTCCTCGACCCACGGCCAATCCTGCTCGAACGGATTCTCTCGCGTCACCCAGTTGCGAGTCGCAGCCATCTCCGATGGCACCTTCCCAGCCGCCAAATACTTCGTCGCCGTGTTGCGACTCATGCCAGCACGCGCCGCGGCGATGCCAACTACTCCTGTCTTCGTCATCTCGGCTCTCAGCCTTCTGACCTGTGCGTCCGTAACAACCAGCTGGCATGCCCTCCAAGATCTTTGAAGGGCGTATCGTACGGGCGCAAAAACTCAGGTGGTCCTGAGCCGCACGTTGTTTCTCCTACACCCGGCCAATTCAGCGGGTGCTGCGGTCGGTCGGGCTGTCTGGCGAAGTGCCGGAGTTGGCGCCCGCGCGTGCGCCGGCACTTCGCTGGTAAGCTCGCAAGCGCAGCAGCGAGCGCCCATCGACCCCATCTTGTCACTGGATAGAGTCGCGGCTAAGGGGCATCGGCGGGCGCGGGCAAAGCAGAATCTTGAGTAGTATGGATACTCCCGATGCGTTGCGGTCGGTAGGTCATCATGCGGACTTTCGCTGCCATCCACGCGCCTGTGCCGATCGCCTCCGCAGGCGAGCCACAAGCGCCAAGTCCGCCTGCGGAAATGGTCGAGATAGAGCCACTCGTCGCGGGCTTGTTCCGATTCCTGCGGTGCCTCGGCGCCAGCCGCGAGCTGGCCGACGACCTCCTGCAGGAAGCGTTCGTTGTTGCATGGCGCAAGGGCAAGCAGGCCCTGCCCGAGCGCGCACTGGCGTCGTTCCTGCGGCGGGCCGCACGACTGCTTTGGCTCGAGCACCGGCGCGATGCACGCCGCACTGAGGCCGCCATCTCAGCTTTGGCGCTACAGGTATGGGAAACAGAAATCACGGACGACGGCGGCGAGCTCGTGGCGAGCGCGCGCGCATGCGTGCAGCGCCTGCGTGGGCGAGCGGCAGCCGCTATCGATCTCGCCTACGCGCGGGGGAGCAGCCGCGAGCAGATTGCCAAAGAGCTCGGCATGGCACCCAACGGCGTCAAGACCTTGTTGGCCCGCACACGGGCTTGGCTCGAACAGTGCATTCGAAGGAAATCATGAGCAAGCAAACGGAAATGCGTTCGCGGGAGTTGACCGCGATTCTCGAAGAAGTGGTCGGCGGTGGTGCGCCAGCAGATCTCGCTCAGCGTGTGTCGGAACGTCTCCGCAACATGCCGCGGCGACGCGGGCCATCCTATCTGCTTGCGGCGGCGGTGCTGCTCGGCGGCGTCGGCGTCGTGTTCGCGACTGCGAAGCAGCAGGCAGGTGACGAACGATTCGAAGGAGCCGCGCCCGCCGTGGCCCAAGACCCGATGCAGCAAGACCCCAAAAGCGTGTCGCTGCAGATCCAGCTGGTCGAAGCCAACAGCAAGACTGAGGCAGGGTCGGAACGCAAGGTCGCTTGGCGTGTGGGCAGCAGCAAGATCGCGTCGCTTGAAGCCCTCGGCAAGGAGCTGCACCGCATCGCTTCCGATCCAGAATCCCAGCGAGAGCACGTCCTCGCTGGGGGGGCGAAGCGGCGCGAGTTGATGCCGCTGATCGTGCGACCTGCTCCTGGCGTCAAGTGGAACGATGTGCTAGCGGCCACCGATGCCGCGATGGCAGCTGGCTTCGGTGAGATTGACTGGGAACAGTTCGATACGGCCGCGATCGTGTTTAAGGGGGTCGCCTCGACGCCTGCCGAAGAGCGTGAACTACCATTGCCCAAGGTGGTGTTCCAGGCGCCGGACGATGCGCCAAATAAGCTACGTCCGACGATCAACGTATATCGCGACGGCAGTATCGCACACGACGGCGATCCGCTGTTCGCAACGGTCGCGGGACAACCCGCCGAACTCGAACGACTGCGCGCGCGGTTGCGCGAACTGCGCACCCGGTTGTTGTCGGCTGGCGAGGTGACTCTGCAAGGTCGGAAGACGCTGAACGTTCCGCTGCTGATCCGCGCGCACCGCGGCGTAGAGTGGAGTCACGTGCAGCGCCTGCTGCAGATTGCTCACGAGCCTGAGATCGGCTTCCGCAAGATCGAAATCGCTGTCGCCAGCAGCGGACAGGGCGCCAAGGTCGATCGTGCCGAGCTGGTGAAGTGAGGGGCTACCGGTCGACCGCCGCTGCCGGCTCGGTCGTCGGTGCCTGTGATGCGAGCAGGAAAGCAAACGCGGCTAACGCGGCGGACATGGCGTCAGAGTAACAAGGCGTTGGCGCGCGGATCGCCGAGGTGCTCACGCGGCCGCCGTCATCTACCCACTCATCGAGTGCTGCCGACTGGCGGATGTCGACATGGTGAGCTACCTCGAAGATGTGCTCGTGCGCGTTGCCACGCAGCCTGCCAGTTTGATGCAGCAACTCTTGCCAGCGAATTGGGCAAAGCGGTTTGCGCCGGCTACCTCAGAACTCGCGTTGGCGTAGACTGCGCCGCTGGTGCCCGTCGCCAAGCTGAGCGAGGGAGGCTCAGGCTCGTCGGACGCTTACGGCCAAACGGGGACGGGCCAAACGGGGGTGGGCGAAAACAGGGCGGGCCCCAACAAGTTGGACAAGTAGCCGCCAGCGTGCCGCGCATGCACTTCGCCAACCAAGGAAGGTAGTCAGGACTGCGCGGCAGTGTGCGGCTGCGAATCCCGCTTGCGGTGCAGGTCGCCGGCTGTGCGGATCGACGCTTGCGAGGCGACCTTTTGCATGCTGCCGCAGCGGAATCGAGTTTTTGGCGGGCAGGGTATTCTCGAGTAACTCGTGAGCGTGGGATCCGCCGTACTCGCTCAAGAAGACTTGGCGTGATGGAACGACGCATGTGGTGATGGAGCCGCAGGTGCTGATTGAGCGGTTACTGGCTTTAGTTCCACGTCCTCGCCGACACTTGGTGACGTATCACGGTGTGCTGGCACCTGGTGCAAGTATGCGGGACCTAGTCGTTCCTCAGGTTGATGAGGATGGCGAGCAAGAAGAGGTCGGGTGTAGGTAATTCAAGCTTCTCCTCGACCCACGGCCAATCCTGCTCGAACGGATTCTCTCGCGTCACCCAGTTGCGAGTCGCAGCCATCTCCGATGGCACCTTCCCAGCCGCCAAATACTTCGTCGCCGTGTTGCGACTCATGCCAGCACGCGCCGCGGCGATGCCAACTACTCCTGTCTTCGTCATCTCGGCTCTCAGCCTTCTGACCTGTGCGTCCGTAACAACCAGCTGGCATGCCCTCCAAGATCTTTGAAGGGCGTATCGTACGGGCGCAAAAACTCAGGTGGTCCTGAGCCGCACGTTGTTTCTCCTACACCCGGCCAGGGTGCTCGTTGACAAGCTGATTCCCGACTTTGAGCCGAGCCACCGGTCTGCCTACTCGGCCAAGATCGCCCGATGCTCTTTGGTCATCGACGAATCGGACCTGGCCAATTGGCGCCAGAATCCGCTCGACAGTTTCCGGACACTGCGCGACTTGTGAGCAGGACGAGACACCACGACATCAGCTCACCGCCGCACCAGAGCTTCGACGTCGATTATGTTCTCGCCAACCGCAAACTCGCACTCGGCGGTCGCTAGCGGCGGCTTGAAGGGATGGGCACCGGTGACGCGCACCTCCACTTCGTAGATCCCCGCGGGGATGCCGTTGAGCGGTCGAGGATCCGTCGAGGCCGCCCCTGCAACGAAGGCGTGGAAGCCCGAGTCCGGCACCGGGCGCACTCGGCGAATCCTCAGCGTGCGAGGCTCCGATCCGTAGCGAATCGTCAGCACGCCGCGAGGCTCCACGGCGAGCGTCGCGACGTCGATCTCCACGACTTGGTTGCCGGTTCTCGGCGGTATTCGCACCGTGGCTTCGCGAAACTGCTCGCCGTCCCGCCAGCACAGGTAGCGACACAGGTCCTGATCGCGGCGCGCGAGGAAGCACATGCCGTCAGGGTGCTCAGTCAGTTTCGGCTTCTGCTCGTCCCTCTGTCCGAACAGAAGCGAATTCTCCGAGAAGTCATACCGGGTCACGGGCACCGCACCCGATCGAACACGCACTCGCCGCAGTGCCTCCGTCGGGCACTGCAGTTCGTAGTCGAGGTTGCCCACGACCAGCTCGTACTTAGGCGACTTGGCGTTCTCGAACTGAGCTTCGGCCACGAACGCCTCCCCTGGAGCGCCAATGATGAGGAATGTACCGTCGTCGAAGCTCCGTGTGATGCACAACCGCCCTCCTTCGTCCAGCGCCACCTGCTCCAACTTCAGACTCGCCAACCGAAGCGGGCGCCCCTCGTGATCGACCACCTTACCCGAGAGCAGATTAGCGGATCGAAGCGGCACGACGGCTCGGGCCGGTTTGTCTCGCGTGAGGGGTGTCACCGTCGTGGCGATGTGGTTGCGAACCACCGCCCATTGCGTGGACGGCTTGAGCTCCGCGACGACATGCACTTGATCGCGTACTGGCACGCGCAGCACATGGACAGGGAGCGGTTCGGCCAGGTCGAACTCGGTACTTGCTACCGCGCCGGCGAGCATCCCTCGAAGCCTAGGGCTCGGAGCGCCAACACGCACACGCACAAGGTCGTAACCAGCCCGCACCGCAATTTGCGTCGCCACACGTTCAAAATCGAATACCACCTCGACATCCACGGTCGCAGGCACGGCCAGATTGCCGACCGCAACGAGACCGTCCTGCGCCGTACTGTCGCCGGCGCATTCGATGCGCTGCACAAAACCCGGCTCCGAGGGTAGCCAGCACGTCGGATGGGCCGTGATCACAACGCCTCGCGCAGCCCGTAAAGCCTCCGCAGCGACGCGGAACTCGAACCGGCCGTCGGCACCGGTGTCGGTCGAGTCCGCGGCGAGATCGCATCGCACGCTGGCACCAACAACCGGGACGCCGTCGCTCCAGACCAGTCGACCCGTCACAAGCCGGCGCGCATCGACGAACTCGATCCGCTCCGTAGTTGGCGCCGACGATCTCGATGCGATCTCTACGACCTCGGGGAGAGGTGCATCAGGCGTCTCTGGCTGCGCTGGTAACGGCGCCCCAGAGGGCAAGTACATGAGGCCAATGACAACAGCCCCAACCACAACGAAGGTTGCGGCGCCGGAGCGAAAACGTCGATTGCTACTCGTACTCATTCAGGTGGTCTACCAGTTCCCGGTTTCTCCAGCACCACCGCTATTGAGCCATGCGTTGTTTGGATTCAATGGTCCTGAGGGCTTCGTCAGAATGGCCAACAGACTACCGTCGCGCTTCAGCACGAGGTACTCAGTCGTACCAACGAAGGTACGTTCCCAAGACACAGTGAAACTGAGGCCTCCTTGTGGGCCGGCCTTGCCAGATCCCGTGTTCTGGCCGGGATTGCCCTCATCCGTCAAGGTGAAATCGAATGCGCCTGACGTGGGGAAAGTGGCTGTTCCGTTGAGATCCTGAGCAGCAGCGAGTGCTGCTAACATGACGATTGCCGCCATAGCGCGGCTGATTCTTGCAAGAACCCGGTGCGTGTCAACGTGAATGAGACACATTGAAAAGGAGATCAATGAGCAACG
>CALCZA010000207.1 GCA_937906475.1 uncultured bacterium | reverse complement strand
ACTCACCCATCGAGAACACCACTGGCTTCTTCTTCGCAAGGCGCAGAATCGCCTGACGGATCGCTTCGCTGGCTGTTGCCGAACCACCGGGGGAATTGACACGGATGACGACGCCCTTGACGAGGTCGTTGTCTGCGAGCTCGTCGAGGCGCTTGACTGACGGGCCGCTAACCATGCTGCCAGCCGATGCCGAGGTGCCGTCAACGATCTGGCCAGCGAGATGCATGACGACGATCTGAGGGTCCTCGATCTCCTCGACCTTCTTGGCGCGCATCAAGTCGCCGATCAACGACATCAAGTCGCGACGCTTCTTCTTCTTCTTGGGCGCTACATCCTCGAGTTCGTAGTCCGAATCACCACGCACTAACGTCAAGGCGCGCTTGGCGCCGGTCCATGGCACTAAGCGATCGACAAGCCCTTCGAGCAACGCCTGCTTGGCGGTGAAAACACGGGATTCCTGCAGTCCGCGCACCTTGTTGGTCGACAGTTTGCGTCCGATCGCGATACGGCGAACGATGTCTTGGTTCATCGACGTCAACATCGCCTGGTAGTGCTCGCGCAAGTGGTTCGACATCGTCGGCAGCATGTAGGGCTCAACCGCGCCCTTGAACTCACCAACGCGGGTCACTTCGACCTGAACGCCGAGTAAATCGAGCGCATCCTTGAAGTGCATGACGTTGAGCGCCGGCGAACGCAAGTCGACGCCCCCCATGTCGGCCAGCAAGATATGATCGCATTGCGCAGCAATCTGATAGTTGCCGATACCAGCGTGCTCGAGGTAGCACGTGATGTGCTTGCCGGCTTTGCGCACACGCGCGATCGCGCGCTCAAGCTCACGCTGTTGCGCGAGGTTCATGCCCACGCCCGCGGACAGATCGAGCAGCACGCTGGTGCCCGGCGCAGTCGCCAATTCATCCACCATCTCGAGGAACTGGAAGAACGACTTCGGCGCGCCGCCGCCACCGGTCAGCAGGCTCATCGGGTCAAAGCTGGACTCCGCAAGGTCCGCATAGGCACCGGACGGGCGCAAAAACGCGATCTCCTCTGGGTCGGGTTTCTGCTCAACCGCCGTTTCGGAAGCCACCGGAGTGGTGTCCTGTGCCATGGCAAGCGGCGCGAAGAGCGAAGTGACGAGAAAGGGGACCGAACGGAGCAATTGGATACGCATGGAGATGGTGGGCTGTATTTCCTACAGCGCGCCAAAGTAGCCGACTGCCGCGGCCACCTGTCACCCCAGATGCAAACCAGTGCACATTCAATGCAGCGCACCGCATCCGCACTTCAATCTCTAACGAGCGAAGATCGAGACGTTCGTGACCAGGTCTTTGAGTGCGTACTTTTTTCGATACGGGCGGTGCTCGGCCAATCCGACCTCCACATCCACCAATTTATAGACCTCGCCCGGCGTGCCGACCGGATGACGGGGCGGGATATGGACCAACACGCGGGTCTTCGATTTTGGCTTGATCAAGTGGCACTGCTCCTTGATGCGCGAACGCGTGCTCGCCTTCCAGTGCAATTGCAACTCGACCTCTTCGTCGTGAGGCCAGTTGATGTCCAGTTGCACACCGCCGACATCCATCGAGTCCAGGTCTAGACCTTCATACTTGAGAACCCAAGGATCACTCGCAACCTGCTTCGACTTGAGGTCCTGAAGGACCTTGCGCGGCTTCTTCGAATAGAAGCTGCGGTAATTAACGTCCTTAGAGCGCGCATCGCTAAACAGGCCATGCACATGGAAGTGATGGTCGAAAAAGCGCAAGTAGTAGAACGGGTAAGAACTCATCCCGCCGTCGCCCGAGAAGTAGAAGTCGAGACCGTGCAGTTTCTCTTGCGCGACCCCTCCACCATCGCCACCCAGCACCAAGTCGACAGGCCGCTTACTCAACGTGCGGAACAAGAAGTCCTTGTCGTAATAGCTTTCGTCCTGACCACCGAGGAACACGATGTTGAACTCTTGGTCGCTTTGGTCGATTGCCTCAGCGAGCCATTGCACGTGCTCGCGGAACAATGCTTTGCTCTTCAACTTGTAGGTGAGCGCAAAGAACCTAGCGTGCTTGTAGTCGAACCAATGAGAGCCTCCCTTAGCGGGGCCAAACTCATACGGAAACAACGTACGGAAATCTGTGTAGTCCTGGCCGTTCCCTCTGCCTTCATGATTGGCCGGGGAGATGTAGATTGGTTTGCTACTTAAGTAGTTCGCGAAACGATGCAGGAAGCAGTCGCGCATGTTCCGGATCGTCGCGCGAAAAGTGATGTCGCCAGTGCACAGAGCGATCTCCGGTGACAGCGACACAAGACGGCCTGCGAGCGCTTCGGTTGCGTATTCGAACGGTCGCTCAGTACCGCCGGGATGACCAAATACCGCGACTTCGAATGCCGGAGTTCCATCGGCAGTCTTGAAGTTACCGACGTAATTGCGGCCGACTTCGTAGCGATACGTTGTCGCCGCCTGCAAGCCGGTCATCTTGACACGATGATAGTTGGAGGCAGGCCGGTCTTCGACATACACAGCATCGTCAGCGTATCCCGACAACTTCACTTCCCCCACGCACACGTCACGAGTCACCCAGCACAAAGTAGCGTGATCGCGACCCAACGTGAGCACGTATGGCGGAATGGGCTCTAACTCTGAGGGCAAAAGAGCAGGCTCTTGACCGGTACTCGAGGCCGACATCGTCCGGGCCGGAACACGCGCCAGGCCTCCGGATTTGAAGGGCACATTCGACGAGACACCAGAGGATGCTCCGGAGACTTGATCAGGTGCTAGATCGCCCTGCTTGCCACAGTTGATCAACAACAACGCCAATAGCCCCACGACAAGAGAACCGCTCTGGCCCCGCCTCTTCAGCGTCTCGGAACTCTTGCACTGGTACATCTCGCAATGGCTCATATACAGGCTCCTTTCTCAATCGTTCTGGGAAGTCGTATGCAGCTTTCCGACCGAGACCCTCGAGCGCTTGTCTTTCACCAGCGCAGGTACCGAGCCGATCACCGTCAACTCATTGGCGATCAGCGTGCCACCATCTGAGTATCGAGGGTTCTTACGCCACAGGTACACGCCCATCTGTTTACAGTCGAGAATAACGGTCTCGGCGTCGATTCTCGCGATGCTACCGTCCTTGATTTCTAATCCCTTAAGGCAGCGTTCGAAGCGCGACGACTGCAAGTCGAGCCTCGTGCCTTCGCCGACGGATATACCCTTGTCGCCGGCATCTAAGAACTGGCAATCGATGACGGTTGCCTGCGAAGTCATCAAGTCGATCGAATCGTTGCCACTGCGGAAGAACCTGCAGCCAACGATGCGCACGTTCTCACTGATATCAATATCCAGCGCATCTTGCCGCGCGCCACGAAACTCGCAGTTGCGAATCTCTCCGCCATTCACGTAGCCCCAGTGCAGCGAATCATCCTGGAAGTGATTCGTCCCAATAAAGCAGCTGTCCATCACGATATCGGAGGTCTCAATGATGCTGACCATGCCGGTGCGCAACACCAATCGCAGCTTCGCAAAGGAACCATCGCGCCACTGGCAGTGAGTAAAGCGACTCCCGCTGGTACCTTGCCCATGCAGCGCAAACACGCCCCACGGCTTACTTGGATCTTGGGCGCGCACGCGGATCGGTGCCGCTTCAGTGCCCTCTGCCAGCACTTTGCCGCGCATCTCAATGCTGACATCCGGCCCCAAGACCACCGTCGTACCAGGCCTAATGACGACCGAGACTTCAGCCCCGTAGGTCGCCGACTCCGTAATCTGCACTTCGCCCGGCCCGAACACAACGGTACGAGCCTCGGCAGGCAACGGTAACTGCCAAGGGTGGAACGAGAAGACTTCGCCATCCACTTGCTCACCTTCTACCGCGGTTGGCACAACAGGCTTGCCGGTGACCGCGTTGCTCGCAGCCACAGTAAGCGACTCGATTGCACCACCGGTTGGCCGCACCACGTATTGGTAGGTGAGCGGCGCGGGTTCCAACAGATGAGTGCCACTGTTCAACTTGTAGGTGAGAGGTTGTGGGCATTCACGCAACCCAGGCAGCAGCAACTCGTCCAGATCGAAATGCACCTGCCCGTCAACGACGGCCGCCTGCGCAATCGGTTGCTCATCAGCATCCGCTTTTCCGTTGCCGTTGCGATCGCGAACCAGCGCCACAGACTCTGCGGTGCTGCCAACCGTGAGTGCGTTGAAATACTGCCCCACGAGCCCAGTCGATCGCAGCGTCAACATCGCGTCGCCGTCAGCCGGAACCGACGTCGCCATAGTCAGGGTGCTGTCTGCGAGCCGCTGCGTTAGCCACTTGTGTCGATTCGTGTAGCCGCGACGCATCCAGCTAAGTTCTTCTTCGTACTGATCATCGCCAAAGAACACGGAATGCACGGCTCCGAGGCGCAACTGACTGCGACCACGATGATCACGCCAATCGCGAAAACCATCGGCCCGAAACGCTTGCTCGACCTTGGCCTCGCCCTGATCGATGCGCTTAATCATGCGCTCTGGCGGCACAGCGTTGACCAGCGCCAACAACTGACGCTGAATCGCCAATTCGAACTCCGGGTGCTCACGAATGCGCTCGAGCAGTTGATTCAACGTCTGGTCGATACCGCTGCAACGAGTGCCAAGCATCCAGAACGCGAAGTCCCATTCGATCGGCTCAAAGCGCCCCTTGTAGGGATCGAAATACAGCTTGTGGTTATGGCAGTAGTCGTGGTGCTGGCCGCCGAGCAGACGATCGAGCGCTACAAACTTCGCATAGGCTTCCACGTCGATGAAGTCGCTGGCGTAGGCATAGAACCCCAACGCATCGGTATCGGTAACGGCTTCGAGCAAGCTATCGATATCGCTGCGGTCCGCACTCTGCTCAGAGTTTCGGGCCCCCCGCTTCTCCCAGCGCTCGTTGATCGAGAACAACTGGGCAACACCATCCTTGCCCGGAGGCGCCCCATCGCCGCTGTAAATACTGCCAGGCATGCGCCGGTAACGGCGCAACAGCGACTCGTCGGCAATGTCCCACCACAGATAAAGCCCGGAATAGATGCCGTTAACAAACATCTTGACCGGACGCACATCCGGTGAGATCAGGCCAATCTCAGCGGCCAACTCATTGGCGATGATGTCCTCCATCGCAGCCACGGTCGGAGGATTCTTCAAATTGAACGCAGCTCGATCACGAATAGGCTCGCCGGCCTTCGTCTTGATGCGCCATGACTTCTGCGGAAACAGCCAGTGCCACTGATTGTCCCCCATGTAGCGCGCCTTCACGCGCCTCGTCTTACCGTCCACTCTCAATGTGGCGGGATACGTATTCGCGCGGCCACTGGTAGGTAGATCCCGGTTTAGCTCACCAAGGTGGCCCCCCTTAATCTCCATGTAGACCGACTCCAACGTATCCCCCTCGAGATTCCCAGCGGTCGTCCGGTGCCAACTGCGCGCGAGCTCCTTCTGGGTGAAGTAGCGCCAGCGCTCTATATTGAAAGCCGGACGCTCTTTGGCACCGGTGGTTCGAGCCACGAAGTCCTCGTTGCGCCTGTATTGGCCCAAACCACTATGGGCAACCCAGACCATGATCAACTGGAGCGGCAGTGCTAGCCAGAGGGCGTATCGCAGCGGGATCCGCCAGAGCCGAGAGAAGGAGTTGTTCATGAATCCGGTGGTAGAAGACTATATCGACGCGCCCCCCATGACGGAACAAGCGGCATCTTCTCGAAATGACACCGCGCCGGCGGCATGCTCCTAGACCTAATCAGCGATGTGACGGCAACCTGGAACCTGCTCAGATCCAAACACAGCACGCTCCCCTTCTCGACTATAGACGGCTAATCTTGCTCGCTCGTTTAGCACGATAAGATTCGACGGTAGCTCGCATGACTTTCATTGATCAATCACCGCAAGGCGGCGTTCCGGCAACAGGCGAAACTCCAGCCACGGGCTTGGCGGCCCTCTTCGGCAGTTCGGCTCCGGAATTCACCGTTCCATTCTCAATTTGGGACATCAGCCTCGTCCTAGCACTCTCGTTCGGCCTAGCACTAATCATCGGCAAAACGTATCAGATGACCCACAAGGGCATCTCGTACTCGCAAGGCAACGTTCAGACCTACGTTCTGATGGCCGTGATCATCTCGCTGATCATGCTAATCATCGGTAGCAACATCGCTCGCGCCTTCTCGCTCGTCGGCGCGCTGTCCATTGTGCGCTTCCGAAACGCGGTCAAGGAAAGTCGCGATGTCGGGTTCGTGTTTTGGGCGATGGCCATCGGCATGGCGTGTGGCACACGCTTCTACGCGCAAGCGGTCCTAGCCACGGTGATCATCGCGGTGTTCGTGTTCATCATGCACTACTTCAACTTCTTCGCACGAACTGTGCGCGAGCGTATCTTGCTCGTGGAAGTAGAGCCCGACGGCGACGCGGAGGCGATCTTCGGCGAGTTGTTCACTAAGACGTTCCACGAGCACTACCTGATTAGTATGGAAACGATGCCAGGGTCCGGAAACCTGCAACTGGCCTATAGCACGACCATCCACGGCAAGTTCCATTCGGGCGACTTCCTGAAGTCGGTGCGCAAACTAAACGATGATCGCAAGGTGAGCCTGATCGAAGGGCAGCAACAGATCGATCTGTAAACCCGACTGCGATGCGCATTCGTCTTCCCTCCTTAGGCTTGATCTACCTGACAGTAGCGATCGGTGCGTTCGTCGCGTTTATCGCCTACATCCGGGCGCCTATGTGGTGGGACCTGAAGGACGGACGCACACGCGACCTAGCCGAAGCGCGTTACTTGATCAACATTGCCGAGGCAGGCAAACCGGGACAACAAACGGCTTGGCTCAGCGATGCGATGACACTCGCGAGCAAGCACGCCGAATGGAACCTGGCGGAATCGATCTTGACCTATTCACTGGCCAACAAGATCAGACTCAATGCCACCGCCCTGATCGAAGTTGTTCCAGGCAAGTGCTGGATCGCTGGCAGTGCGCCGCAGAAGCAAACTATCGGCAAGATGCCGATAGCGTTCTTCGGCCACAACAATGACGCCCAACCATGGACGCTTCAAACCGAATGGAGTTCGACGCGTGATGGCGCCATGCAAACTCGCGAACCGGGTCAAGCGTGGCAATCGCATGCAGTCAAAACGGCCACCAACACACCAGTCGAATGGACGGTGCCGGCGGGCAATCTCAGGCGTTGGGAAGTGCGCACCGATGCCGCGATGTATACCGACAAAGATAAGCCGAACGACCCGTTCCAAGGCATCAGACTCATGGGGCTAAAGGCGAAGTCATGATCAAGCGCTTCAACCGCTACGAGATCAAGTACTCGGTCCCAGTCTCTTCGTTCCGACACCTCAAGCCGGATATTGAGCGCTTCCTCGGCCGCGATAAACATGGCGGTGCATCGGGCTTCTACTCGATCGCATCGCTCTACTTCGACACGCCCGATCTCGCCTGCTACACCAACAAACTCGACGGCCTACTGTTCCGTCGCAAGTTACGCATCCGCGTCTACCCGGATCGCAAGGACGACACGGCGTTCGTCGAGATCAAGCAACGCGTCAACCGAACCGTGCAGAAGCGGCGCCTGGCAATGAAGCTGAAGGATGCCTACGCGATGTGCTCAGGCAGCCAGCGCTTCAAGCTCAGTGACGCCGACGACCAAGAAGTCGCCGACGAAGTCTACTACCTCGTGACCTCGCTTCGCCTACGCCCGAAGAACATCATCGCCTACACCCGCCAGGCATTTGAAGGCCACGTGGTCGACCCAGGATTACGCCTGACGTTCGACACATTGGTCCGCACCCGTCACGCCGACTTCGATCTCGAAGTGCCACACCGCACGCAGATCGCCTTCCCCGCTCACCTGTCGATCATGGAAGTGAAGGCCAACGAACGCGTGCCGCACTGGCTAACGAGCTTGCTGGCTCGCCACCAATGCAATCTGACGCGTGTCAGCAAGTACTGCCACGGCATCGCGACCATCGCCAATCGCAACATGTCGCAGCGCACAATCTTGCCGGGCAGCACCAACAGCCCGCCACGCGACTAACTGCGCCGCGCGACCGCGTTACTCGCCGATCGGCCGGGTATCGCGGTGGTCCTGACGCGCAATGACTA
>CALCZA010000206.1 GCA_937906475.1 uncultured bacterium | reverse complement strand
ACGCCAAGGCGTTCTGCATGACCTGGTTCGACGACGTTGTCGAAGGCTGAGCTGCCAGGGGGACACGCGTCATCTCTGAGTCGACAACAACCATTCTGAAGACAACCCAAACGTCATGACCAAAATCACAAAGAGCGATTTCGACGCACTCATCCGCAAGGAAGTCGAACTCCCGGACGTGATCGACATATGGACCTTACGCGCTGCAGATGAAGAAGACCCAGACGCCCGCAATAGATTCAGCATGGACGACGGGGCCAATGGAGTAGGCACAGACGACTTCTTCGCACAGATCGGCATGGATCCCTATGAACTCAGCGCAGATTACGCGAGTGACTGGATCGATTACGACGCAGACACCGACACCCTCACCGATGCGCAGCGTGTCGAAGTCGGAATCGCCATGATCACCGACCACATCCAGCGTCGCGAAGAGAACCCTCCAGACATCACCGACGAGTGGGTCGACTTTTGTCTACCACTCGATGTCGAAGGCAAGACAGTCACAATCCGCTACAGCCTCCACTTCGAAAACCGCGGCATGGGAGTCGACTGCACGGATTGGAAATTTCATGGAGCAGCCGGGGCAGAAGACGACGAGGCAGCGAACCCAGACCCCGAGAGTGACGAGCACACGGTGACACTTGAGCAGCTACAGCAAGGCAAATACCCAGAAGCTCTGCGCACGCTCATCCTGCAAGAATGGCGACCTTCTTCATGAGTTGAAGGCGGCACCAAGTCAACCTCGACCGGCGTAGGCTCCGCGACTCACGCACTCCAAACACACCTAGAGGCCAGACTACAGCACAGCAACCGCCTGCTGCACCGCAGACTGCAAGCGCCGGGCACAAGCATCAAACTCATCGTGCTTGGCGGGACCGGGCTCTCTTAGGTAGAGCTTGCGATTGATCTCCACCATCACGGCCTGCACGCGACGGTCTTTTTGGTAGCAGCTAGCAGGCACAAGTGCGCCCGCGAATGGATCGTCGCGGCAGACGGACCAGCCTTGGCTTCGGCATGCATTTTCGAAGGCTTCGCAAACAGCGGGGCTCGTATGGAAGGTATCTGTTCCGATGCAGATGTCTGGGCGCGGTGAGTCGGGGCCTGCACCTTCATAGGGGAGCGGCGTCGATGGGAAACTGTGGCAATCCAGCACGAGGCAACGACCGAACTCGGCCAGGATCTTCGCCACGACTTGCTCAAGCGCTTCATGGTGCGGACGGTAGTAGCGGCGCAGCAAGCTCTCCCGCTCGTCACTCGAAAGGTCACGACGCAAAGGCGTCAAGCGCGATGTGCACCGGTAGAGCACGCCCAGCCCTCTTGCCGCCATCATCTCCTGCGCATCATCCTCAAAACGCTCCATATCTACGACGAGCCGGCTGACCGGCGCTCGGATCACCAGATGCTCGGGATGATCTCCAACGAACAGTTCGTGCGTATGGTGGTCCGTCATCGCGCACAGTTCGCGTTGCAGTTCTTCGTCGTCGATGGAGAATTGACGGCGCACATCTTCTGGCACATCAACTGCATCGTGCGGCACGTGCAGGACTACCCAGGGCGCATAGGTCATGCGCCGCATCCTAATCGAACACGCGACGGAAGATTGGGTAGTTACCTGGGCCGTAACCAGCAGAGAAGATGGCGAAGGCGACACAATCAAACGCGCCAAGCCGATCCGTAAGCTCTTCTTTATAGATCTTCGCGATGGCCGCTGCTGGATTGGCAAAGGCACCACACCCGGACGCGCCTAAGACCACGTTGCGCTGCTTCGCTTCCGTCAGAGTCTCAAGTTGGGCACAGATACGCCTGCGTGCATCTTCATGATCAAACGCATCCCCGTTTCGATAATCACGAGCCGCAGCGCGCAACTCGTAGAACGGAAAAACGTCGTCGTCGCGGAGCCACTCATACCCCTCCATACGCCCAACGACCTCAGGGCCACGCACGCAAACGCGCGCCTCTGCCAAGTCGAGATAGACCTGGCCTGACTCGCCTTCAATCCTGGCCGTCATGTCGGGCTGATAGATCCGGCCATCCTCAGCCAAGTGCGACTCGTCGATGCTGAAGTGGCAGTCTGTGCGACGAAACATGTTCTCTTCCTGCGAGACCATGCCTTCGAGATAGCCACCCCCAGCAACGTATGCGTTGGCCATGTTGAGCACGGCAAAGGTCTTCCCATGCTCCTTCGTCAGACGCGAGGTGACCTCACCCCAATCCCCTGGCAACACAAGCATCGCGGGCTTCGAAGGCTTCGCCTGGCTTGCCCATCGCTTGAGGTTGGCCCGGGCAAGCGCTTGGTAGTGGCCACGGCCGTCACCAACTAAGCCGGCCACGGTTTCACGCAGCACCTGCCGACGCCACGCTGGCACGGACCCCGAGTGGGTTGTGTTCACGAACTCAGACTCTGGCAGCAGTGGTCTACTCGGCATAGCAAGACAACAGTATGTGCGAATTGTCGACCTGTTGCACGCTGGGTCGACCACCCGGTCAGAGCGCGGCGCAGACTCTCTTGCATCCGGCTCCCCACAGAGTTGCTCCAATGCAGCAACAGGTCGCGATGCCAGGTCAACTAGTCATCACCGTCACGCCGCCGGGGATTTGGTCACAAGGTGACGGGCTCCACATACTGCTGGGATGCAGAGTCTGATGGCGCGCGAAGCTAAGGAGTTGGCGGTGGCGCGTGGTCCATTCAGTGTCGACGGACGTTTTAGATGCGGGAAGCACCGTCTAGCGCTTCAGAGCATGGCTAAGCGTGCTGCAAGGCAAGGTGTCGAGTGAAGTCTAGTGGGGAGCTACTTGGCCTTCGCGTGGAAGGCGCGGATTTCGACGGTTGCATCGCTCTCGGTGTGGTTGCCGGCGATGAGTCCAATGTGTGCGTTGGCATCGCCGAGTCGCGGCCGAGCAAGTTTGATCTCTTTGCCTAGAGCTTTGACCGTGATGCCTGTTGCAGCAGTTTGCACGGTGATTGCGTGCCAGGCTTCGAGCCGCCACGAATCGAGTGGGATGCTCTTCTTGCCCAGATACTGCCATTTGCCGCCCGCCCAACGGGACACGCTTAGGTTTAGTGATTTCTGGCCGCGAGTGATGATCGCAATGCTGAAGTCGTGCGGGCCGGCGGCGTCAAAGCAGACGCCGCCTTGGCTGCCGCGAACGGGTAGCCGCACGTGTACGCCAAACGTGCCCGCGGTCAGCGTGGCCTGCTTCGGCATCCATCCGGTAATGGTCTCCGACAGGTGCGCCGCGCGGGCCGATGGCCCTTGCAGGATCCACGCTGCGCGGCGGCTGTCGAGAAGATGCCCGCCCGTAAACCACTGGCGCAGCAAGGAACCATCGTCCTTTGGTGGCGCGAGTTCTGCAGAGCGCGATGTGAGTTGCGCGACGTTCCATTCCGCGATGGCTTGCTCTACAGCGGCGACGCGCTTTTCTTGGCCGGTTGCATCGAAACGCCAGGCCAGCTGGGCCAGCACCATGGCTTGGCGTGGCCGGTTGTCCACTACGTATTTGTCAGCTAACAAGCCGAGCGTATGCGCGCACTCCTTGGCAGCTGCATCGCGCTTCTTGGCGAGCGGATCGGTCTTGCGCAGCATCGCGAGGATCGACTGGCGCATGTTCTTGCGCAAGATGCCTTCGGGGAGCGCGACAAGCTGCTGTAGTGCGTCGCGCAGTTTGCGTGCTGCAGGTTCTCTTCGGCGCTCGGCGATGAGGAGCTTGGCGTCTTCGACGAATGCCGTGATTGCGTGTTGCTGCTGCTGCTTTGCCTTTTCGCGCAGTTCTTCGTCGCTCGGTTGATCGGCAGGCAGCGGCCGCACCTGGAGGTTGCGAAAGGCAACTCTGGGGCTCGGTCTAGTTGTGCCGACGCTCAGGCTGACCTTGCCGCGGATTTCGGCTGACGACTTCACCGTGACCGGTGGAAGCGCATCGAGTTGGCACGTGAGTTGGTTACCGGAAATGAGAATGGCAAGGCGGTGATAGTCCTTGCCGACCTTGACGTTGTCGTACCACTGGCCGCCGATTTGCTTGATCACCATGCCTTTGATGTCCCAGACGAACAGGCCAAAAGACAACGTGCTTGCTTCATAGAGGCATTGCACGCGGTAGCCGTCGTAGAGTCCGGCGCCGTGCATCCGCATGCCTACTCCGATCGCGGCGTTGTGTTCGGCCTTTGGCTCGAATGCGCGGAAGTCGACGGTGACCTCGTTGTCGCCATGACTCGCTTCGGTGACCCATTCGCGGGGGTATCTTTCTTTGCCTGTGGTGGCCTCGACTTCGAGGATCTCGCCGCGCTCGGTCCATTCCCCGGTCACCGCATACGTGGCCTTACGCTTGAGCAAGGGCGAGCCGACTTCGGTAGTTGGCTTCGTCGGCGTGACGGCTTTGGCTTTGGTCTTGCCCTTGGCTGCACTCTTGCGCTTCGCGGCGAGGATCGTGCGCTCCTTGCCGATCGTGTCTTGGTCGTACATTGCGGCTACGTCCAGCCGGCCGAGGGCCGTGTCGTACCACTTCTTGATTCGATAGCTTTTGCCAATGGCGACTTGCTGCGTGGCGACCTTGGTAAACACTGCTCGCCTTTCGACCTCAAGCTGGTCGTGTTTCTTCAGCAAGAACCGCGCACTGAGTCGGGTCGCGTCTTCGATCGCGTTGCACTCTTTGCCCCTGAGCAGGTCCAAGGCCTGCCACAGCAAGATGCCCGCATCCTCCTTCTCACCCTTGCGCAACAGGGCCTCGGCTTGGCTGACCATGGAGACCGGAGTGGCGGACGATTGCGCGGTTTGCCCCTGTGCGAACAGCGCGGGGCAAGCAAGCACTAGGAGGGCAATCGACTGGCGTAGGTGCGTTGGCAACATTCGTCCTCAAAGGAGTTCGCGCATGGTAGGGGGCGCCCGGGGTATACGCAATTCAAGCAGTTGGCGGCGGCGCGGGGGGTGAAGGTCCATCAAGC
>CALCZA010000205.1 GCA_937906475.1 uncultured bacterium | reverse complement strand
TGAAGACCCGAAGACCATCGACGAACTGAAGGCGATGCAGACGCACGTGCAGGACGTGTGGAGACACTGGCGTTGCCGGCCACGCAGGTGCAGCAACTCGTAAAGAAGTTGCTCGCTGCCGAGGAGAAAACAGCCGGCGAGAGCGAGCGCAAGTAAGCGCCTCTTCGCCAGCAATGAGATCGCCCTGAGTGGGGCATTGCGAATCTCGACTGCAAGTCCGTCGCGAAGTCATAGGCCGCGATCATCTGCATCCCACGACGGGCTGGCCAATACGGAACCGTCGGTCCCGGCCAGAGCCGGGAGATCGCGGGCGGCGCGCTTCCCCGCAGCGACCGTCAAAGTCGAGGGGGAAGGCGTAGCTGCGAGCGAACTGGCCAGTCGGCCTAGCGGCCAGTCAGCCAGTCGGCTGCATCGCTAGTTGCCGATGCGCGCGCGGCCAGCGTTCGACGTGATCAAGCCACTCGCGTTGGCCGGACCATCGAGCACCACCCACTGGTGGAACATATCCACGCCAACTAGGCCAACCGTATTCGGCACCGAGATCTGGCTCGTTGCCGCTCCCGTCGCGGACGTCACAGACGTGGTCAGCACAATCGGATCAACCAACAGGTCACAGCTAGGTGCACCCGGCAGTTGCACCGGCAGCAAACCACCGGCCCACGTCGAGTCGGACAGGCCAGAAGCCAACACCGCGAACGTCGTCGCCGGCGCTTCGGCCAAGTCCAAGCTGTAAGTCGAGCCGAGTATCGGCAAGCCCGTATTGCTCAATTCAGGCACGGCGTAGACCGGCGCACAGGTCACCGACCAAGCGTTGCGTTGCACGCCAACAGTCCAGGCTGTGGGTGACGTCTTGGTGTAGACGACATTGAAGGCACCAGTCGCAAACTCGCCGGTGCGAACGCCACTGACGGCGGACAGGTCGAGCGAGATTAAGAACGTTCCAGGAACCAACACTGGCGGCGTGAAACTCGCAATGTGGAAGCCGACCGCACTAGTTACATGCATCGTAGTCGTAGCGATAGGGGTCAGGCCTGGCACACCACCTGCGAAAAGCTTCACAGGGACACTGACCGATCCGCCAGTCGACTGCGTGTAGAACTCGAAACTCGATACGACCGAAGGGCCACCAGAAGCCACGCGATAAGCAGTTTCTACCGAACCGGTGTTCGGCAGTAGCGTGCCCGGGGTGTTCCACACGAAGCACGGCGGTGTCGGCACGACTACTGACGATTCACACCCTGCGCCAAACTCTTCGAACTGCGCAAACTGCACTTGCGTGCCTTGGCCGCCAGTGACAACGAGCGCGTAGTCGGCATCGACTGCCGGCGTCTCAATGTGACTGTCTTGCACGATTGCCGTGGCGAAGACTTCGACGTTCCAGTTTCCTGCTGGCGGGTTCTGCACGAACACACACTCGATCGAGTTGATCGTGTCTTCGCTACCACCCGCAACCGACCAAACGCCGTTCTCGAGGTTGTTGTTACCCCAGTATTGAGTGCCGTTCGGCGCGGTGACGCGCAGCGACAGGTTGTTAATCAAGTGAAAGGACGACGCCGGGTTGGCCGCCGGCTCACTCCAGTTGAGGCAGGCCTTGAGCGCGGACTCGCCGGGCGAAACCACGATTCCCCACGAACGCACGACACCTTGCGTGATGACATCGGTCTCATCGACGATGAACGTCTTCTGGCGCATGTCCCACATCGTGCGCAGGTTCGGGAAGCCCCAACCTTGATGCTCACGACGGTTGTCGTTGCTACCGCTGGTGAACGAGTATTGCGACGCGTTGACGACTTGCAGTGCCTTCAAGGTTGGGAAGTGTGGGCGGTTCTGATGGCTGGTGCCGCCGGGGACACGCAACGGGTTGCCGAACGGCCCAAAGCCCGAGATCACCTCTTCGGTGAACATCTCGATCGCGAGCACGTTGTGACCCGCGACAATCGGCGTCGCACCTGAGGTGCCTCCGAAGCTCGTCGTATAGCCACCACCCTGCGAGGTCGTGCCGATGTTGTCGTAGTAGGCGCAGAAAGTCGGCTTGATGCGACCATCCGATGCCGGCCCAATGCTCGCGCCGCCGTTCTGCCACGAATCGTTATTCGGGTTGCTGTCATTCTGATGATTGACGCCACCGATCGAGAACACGTTCTTGGCCCACGCCTGCGGACGAGAGTCCTGGTTGCCCGCGTTTGACTGGCTCTGCGTCCAGATGAGATCGTGGTCAAACACGATGTCGTCCGAATCGGCCGAGGTCGAGGTGTAGAAGAACGTGCGCGCACCACCCCACGACGCTGTCGTGTGACTGACGTTGTGGATGTTGACGAGGTCGCTGAAGACCTGCCAGCGCGAGCCCTGCACCGAACTGTAGTTGGTGTAGAACTTGCCCGTGTCGGGCGCGAAACCACGGAACTGCGCGTTGCCGGTGCCGTCACCGAAAACGATGCCGGCCGTGTTCGTGCCGTGACCAGAGGAGGCGCCGCTACTGCGCACGTTAACCACCGGACCCGAGAATCCTTGGTGCCCGGCATCGATGCCCTCGTAAATGTGGGCGTTGAGGCCGTTGCCGCTGTAGCCAGTGAAGCTTTCGACGTAGTTCGCGCCGCCCTGGATGCGGGCGTTGTCGACGTCCTCCGCATCAGGCGTCCAACGGTCGATCCACAGCACTTCGTCGAACCCAGCCGCCTGTAGCAGTTGCGGGCCAGTCAGGGTGACCTCGAGCAGCAGGCCGCCGACCTGCTCGTCATCGACGCGGCCACCTATCGCCTGCACCTTCTGCATCAGCGCGGGCTTGTCGATGCGCTTGTCGGCAACAACGATGTTGTAGCGAACTGCCTCTGGCTGCGTGTAGGCCTGAGCTTGCAGCAACGCAGACTCGATCCGGTAGGCCGGGTGGTAGTCGCCGACCCACCGCACGGTATTGGCGGTGCGAACACGATTGGCTTGCTCCGCCGACAGACGAACGACGTAGGCGTTCGACGGCAGGTAGCCGATGATCTTGCCGCCGGCAGCCTTGACCGCTTGGCGGCCCGCCTCGGTGGGGATACCCGCGAACTGCACGATGCGAAGCGATTGTCCCTGCGTACTACGTAGCGCCGCCGGGATCTCGGGGGCACTAGTCATCGGGTCGAAGGAGGCGAACCGCATCTCGATGCGGTCACTACCATTGGATTGCCTGTCTTGAGCAGACAGAGAAACAGCCACGGCGCACGCGAGAACCGCGGCGCGGGAGAGAGTGGAGATCGACATGAGAGATGACAGGATATCGGGAGGGCGGCCATCACAGTCTACCCGCAAGCGCAACCGGATGACCGCGGAACGACATCTCTCAACGGCGAACGTGCCACCGGCCCCCTCAGGACGGCCCACCGGAAATGCCCGCAGACAAGCCATGATGACGGCCTGACACCCACCGCAATTTGCCGACTCCCCCGCCGCGCGTTCGCCCGGACCATGGCATCGCCAAAAACCTTCCCCGCCTCACGCCAAAGCGTAGTTCGCCTAACGGAACGCTTCCGCTATAGGAATCATCCCATGGCAACGCCCGGCCTTCCGATTCTTGAGTTCGTCACCCGCAACTACCAGAACTTCAATGCTCGCGCGACGCGTGATGCACTGTTCGCCTACTGGGACCACATCCAAGCCGGCGGCCGCATGTATTGGGCCGTCGCTGGCGCAATGTCGTCGGCGCAACTAGGCATCACCCTCGCGCCTGCCATCCGCGCCGGTCTGATCCACGGCATGTCGGTGACCGGGGCCAACCTGGAGGAATCGCTATTCCGCCTGGTCGCGCACGATCACTACAAGGATTTCCCCGACTACCGCTACTTCACCAAACAAGACGACACCCGCATCCTCAACCAACGCATGCGTCGCGTCACCGACACGAGCATTCCAGAGGACGAAGCATTCCGTGTGGTTGAGAAAATCCTGGTGCCGATGTGGCAGCGCGCGACCAAGAACGGTGAGCGTCGCTACTGGCATGAATACTTCTACGAGTTGATCCAGAGGCTCAAGAAGAAGGACTACCGCGGCAAGGTCGACGAGTGCTGGCTGATGGAAGCCGCGAAAGCCAACCTGCCGATGGTCGTGCCAGGCCACGAAGACTCGACGTTCGGCAACATCTTTGCGAGCCATGTCAAGTTCGAAGAGTGCAACGCGAGCATCGTCAAGTCGGGCATCGAATACATGGCCGGCCTCTACGACGACTACAAGGCTCTGTCCAAAGGCAAGGGCATCGGGTTCTTCCAGATCGGTGGCGGCATCGCTGGCGACTTCCCGATCTGTGTCGTGCCATCAATCAAGTACGACCTCGAGCAGCGCGCAAAGCCGTGGGCCTACTTCTGCCAGATCAGCGATTCGACAACGTCCTACGGCTCGTATTCGGGTGCCACGCCGAACGAGAAGATCACGTGGGACAAGCTGACCGAGAAGACGCCGATGTATGTCATCGAATCCGATGCGACCATCGTGGCGCCGCTACTACTCAGCGCGTTGCTCGAGTGCAAAGCCAACCCGAAGGCGGCCGATCGCATCATCGCGAAGTCGCGACAAGAGCAGAAGAAGTCGCGCGCGAAATAGTAAGCACGCGGCGCTGGTCGATAACTACTCAGGTAGTGGCTTGACGCGGATGTCCTTGTACCAGACTTCCGAACCCGGATCGTGCACCTGAAATGCGAAGGTGCCGCGGTCAAGCAGGCGACCGGCCATGTTCTTCGGCCGTTCCACGTTGTCGGGCTCTTCGTAGTCAATCAGCGGCTTGCCATCGACGGACACGGTGACGTGCTTGCCCTCGACGCGCACCGTCATCAAGAACCAAGCATCATCCAAGGCCGGAGCCTCCTTGATGTCGACAATGCCATACAAGCCAGCGGTGCGGCGCCAATCGCTTTGCGAGTTGTTGACCTGGACCTCGTAGCCCTTCTCCGGCCAACCACTCTTCTGGAACAGAGTGTGGAAGTAGATGCCGGAGTTTGCCTTCGGCTTGGTCTTGACCAGGGCACGCAGTTCAAAGTTCTTGAACGTGTGTTGGTAAACCGGACCGTTGTAGAAGACGTGCGCGCGTTCGCCTCGCACGACGAGCGCGCCATCCTTAACGGTCACCGACTGAGGGTTCTCATTGACCTTCCAACCACTGAGGTCCTTACCGTTGAACAACGAAGCGAAGCCGCCGCCGTCCCCCAGTTCGCGGATGCGAAGGTTGCGCCACGCGACGCGATACTTGGGATCGCCGCCAACACCGTGCACCTGCAAGCCGAGGAATCCGGTCGGTGACCAGTCATCGGTGATGTTCGCAACCTGCACGCCGTTGACCCACGTGCGGATCGACGACCCGAAACAGATCACCCGGTAGCGGTTCCACTCACCGTTCTTATAGGCCGCGCGCCGCGCTGGCTCATCGCGATCCTTGCTCAACCAACCGCGCCGCGCTTCGTCGTAGACAAAACCCGCGTGGCCATTGGTCGAGATCTCGACCTGGTAACCATGCACCCGCCCCTTCTTATGCGAAGGAATCGAATGGCTACGAATCTGTACGCCACTGTTGAGCCGGTCGTCAAACAGCTTCACATCGAACTCGAGTTCGAAGTCGCCATAGAAGCGATCGCTGCACAAGAACGAGTTGGGACTGCCCTTGACGGTCGTGCCGACAATTGTGCCGTCAACGACTTCGTAGGTGGCAGTGCCGTTCTTCTGAGTCCAGCCATTGAGCGACTTGCCGTCGAACAGGCTGGCCCACCCGTCCTGGGCAGTGAGCGGCGCGGCGAGCGCGCATGAGAGCAGAAAGATGTGAGTCTTAAACATGATCAATTCAGGGACCTTCGCCAGCGCGCAGATCTTGGGCATCGGGGATTTTGCGAAGGTGCAACGGTCTACGGCAGGGCGGCCAGGTCAACGGTGTGAATGGCACAGCGTGGTAACCCCGTTCGGTAGGCGAACGAGTGAGGCGATCCGCCGAAATCTCTTTGCGGCTCCTTCTTGCCCAGCACTAGTCTGCCGGCACATGGACCAGGACCCGTCGCAACAACGCGCCGCATCGATCGCCACGGTCGCCTACCTATCGGCCACCGGCTGCTTTTTCGCAATCGCCTCACTCGCCGACGACGGAGCGGTTGGCTATGCGATCGCAGGCGGGCTGTTTGGGCTCGCAGCCGTGCAGAGCTTCATGCGCTGGCGCGCTGCGAAGTAGATCCCTACGGAATCCCCTACGGAATCGTCGTTGCGATTGATGGCCCAATGGTGGCGATCAGGATGAAGGATCCCGAGGAGATCCCCGAACATGTCGGAGAGATGATCATGCCACTCAGCAACCACAAGGTCGGTGAAGGCATTCGAGCGAGGCCATCGCCCCACTCGAACACCGAGCCTCACGCCATCGCGGACTACTGCACTTCGATCACGATGTGATCGACGGTCAGCACGTCTACGCCGGACGCATTGAGCGAGTTGTTCGAATCGCGAACGCGAATGCGCACGGTTCCGGACGCACCGCTCGGCAACACCCATTCCTGGTAAACGTTGTCATCACTGGTCTTGGTAACCGTGATAGCCGTCTGCCAGCTACCGCCAACGCGCACCTGCATGATGAAGGTGTCGTTGTCAGGCGAGACGGTGCGGTGCGCTTGCACGCGCAACGTGCGGGTGCCACTCGACGGAACGTTGGCGATGCGCCATTCATGCTGCAGGCTGTTACGCTTCCTCTTCGTGCGCTCGGTGATCGTCTGATACATGCCATCGTCACCGTGGGTCAGCGTGTAGGAACCGCTTACCACGCCGTGGCCGGCGTTTTCTTGGGTGACCAAGAACGTCTGCACGCTCGATGGATCCGTCGTTGCATTCGCCGTGTTGGAGTAACCGGACGGGCCGCCACCGTTGACAGCGCGGACGCGATACCAGTACGTCGTGTTGGCTGAACGACCTGGGTCGTTGTAGCTCTCCGCATTCGCGCCGAGCGTGGCAGCCGTCGAGAACGTCGAACCGTTGGTCGAGCGCTCCACTTCGTAGCCAGTCTCGTCACTTGCGGTATCGGTCCACGCCAAGTCGACTTGGGACGAACCAACTGCCGTTGCACCAAGACCACTTGGATCCGAAGGCGGTGACGGCGGCGCAGAAGGCCCGGAGACATCCAAGCCAAACGTTCCAGTCGCGCCGTTGTAGCCGCCTACGCGGACGTAGTAAGTGCCAGCGGACACAGAAGCGGTCGCCGTCGACTGCAAACTGCAGGAGTCGTCGTTGCAGGCGATGCTGCTCAGCGAGCCACAGCTACCAGAGAAGATCTGGATCGCGCTATCGTAGCTAGCCAAGCCGCAGGTGCTGACCGAGAGCGTGCCGCTGCCGACCGCCGTGTAGGAGAACCACACGTCGTTGCCGCCCGAAGCGCAACTCCACGACGGCGATGACGTGAACGAACCAGCGGACGTGAAGCCACTGTTCGTGCCATCGATGAGCGGAATCGCATCGACGCACTCGTCGTTCGCAACGCCCGAACTCTGACCTGGGTATGGCAGCGAGTGTTGGTCACAAGCCCACGCAAGGTCGGCGTAGTTCGGCGTGCCATTGTTCAGGTTGCCATCGTCATCGTCGGCGATGAAGACTTCGAGAACTGCGGCCTGTTGGTTGGTCGCATCGGCAGCAATCGTGCTGATAACGAGGTTGTTGCTCAGCGTGATGGCTGCGGCGCGGTTACCCAACGTGGTCGCCATGCGCTCGCGAAGCTTCCAAGCAAAGCCCATCCACGATTGGCCAGCGGTGTGCACCGAGCAACCCGAGCACGGGTATTGCACCGTGTTGTTGCCATCGCGAAGCGGCACGCCCGGCGATTGGAAACCACTGCCGAGCAGCGGCGTGTCCATCAGGTAGCAACCAATGATGTCGCCCCAGCCTTCGCTCAAACCGTTGGTCTGCGAAATGCCGCCGTAGCGATCGTCGATGCCATGTCCCCATTCGTGTGCAATCACCGTCGAGAACGCCGTGTTCGCGCAACCGCCACCGTCTTGATAGAAGTTGATCGTGTTGCCGGAGTAGTAGGCGTTGCAAGTCGAGTTGATGTTGACGGTGACGCCAACGCTGCTCGCCGCAGCCAGTTGCGACGTGTTACCTAGGATCCCACGCGCGAACTCGTTGGTCGCATCGACCCACCACGACGTCGTCGTGTGCGCGGCCTGATTGATGCTGGCGCTGGACGTCAGCAGTTGGATCGTGCTCGAAACGCCGGGGTTGATCGTATGCGAAGCATTCGGAGCTGCAGTGCCGGAGATGGTGCCATGGTGGCGACCGTTCAGGTTGCCGATGCTGACCGATACCGACGAGGAGATGTCGACCGTGAACTGGCCGTTGTCGTCCGTGATAACGGTACCAACGCCCGGCACACTGATCTCAAGACCAGGCATCGGAACGTTCTGTAGCGAAGCGCCGGCATCGACACCCAAGCGCGCCCAACTCATCACGGTGACCGTGGTGTTGATCGGGGCGAGCAGCGGCCGGGCGGGAATCGCCGGCAGAACGTGGTTCTTGTCGCCGCAGCCAACGACACCACACTCGTGCTTGTCGTTGATGAAGGTCAGCGCCTTGCCGGTGTGGGCATCGATGTAGTAGCGACCGATCTTGCCATCGCCGTTGGCATCGATGTTGCTCAGCGAGACTTCCCACGCAAGGAAAACATCGGCTGGGCCATCGGCAGCCATATCGCCCCAAATGACGAGGCGCGGCGCCGTGAACGGCGTCGGTTGCGGAGCGCTACTCGGCGCTTCGCCGAGTTGGTTCCACGCATGCATCCATGCGTTGCCCGCTTCGACCGTTGGCGTAACGACGAAGTTGTCCGGGATCGGCCAGAACGTGCTGCCGATCATCGGCACGCGCCCAACCATGTTGACTCGGACGTCAGCACGACCGCCGATCACTTCGAGCTCACGGAAGTACTGTTGGAACTTAAACGTCCAAACTCGGTGCATGCGCGAACCAATCGTCTCGCGGAAGCTCGAACGCCCGAGGCCGAGCAGGCCGGATTCTGCCTGCAGTAGTTGATGCGCATGACGACGCGCTTCAGTCAACGAGTTATCCCGCCAATCATCGAGTGGAATACCGCTTCCCCATAGGGACCGCGGCGTCGAGGTCGCATCGGACCACTCAACGCGCCACTGACTACCGTTGCGCTTAACGAACGACGCCCACGCGGCACTAGTGCGCCAAGCAGCTTGCTGTTGCTGCGACTCTGGCGCTTGCTTCTGGGCAACAGCGGAATCCGTAACACTGCCTAGCAATAGGCAGCACCCGAGGAAGAACGGGGCACGCATAGAAATTGAGGACATGACTCTCCGTGAAGACATCAGCTGAAAAACGAGTGGCGTGTCGGCATCAACCGAAACGCTCGCTGGATGTTAGCAAGCGCGCGATCAACGAATCAAGTAAGCCCACACCTTCCTTGCTAGGTTACAAGGGCACCGACATCACCCGCTACGACGTAGTGCGCACATACTTGTTAAATCACAAGAGCAACGACATCTGCATCTACGATGTAGTGCCAAGACAATCTTTAGCGCGAACGAAACACAAGGGCGCCGACATTACCTACTACGACGCGACCGGTTAAATCCTCCGGCAACGGGCCAACGAGTGGCGCGACAACGGCGCGCCGCCCTCATCCAACAACACGCAGATCGCGTCATGCAACGACGACGACAACGACTCGGACATCATCGTGTGGCGCAAGCAGCGCCCGGACATGAACGCGGCCACGATGAACAGACAGCAAGTGCTACGCGATGCTTCGAGGCAACCCGGACGCCCGCACGAGTAGCTTCCGTCAACTCCCGTCTTCGTCAGTGACGACCGCACCAAATCGTTGGTGATGACGATGCTGTTTCGCCTTCGATCAAGCAGGCCGCAACGACCATCAGGCAACCGACAACACGTAACGCCAGGCATCGGTTTCTCGCCCGTGAATCGCCACTGAGTGAACCGTGCCCAAGCACCGCCCACGGCCTCCATGGCCCCCAAAGGCCCTCCCTCAATACCCGCCGACGCATTAGCCATTTACCCAGTAGCGAGCGAATCCGGCGACCATGTGTAGCGCATGTAATGCCAGCACAATGGCGACCTGCGCCGACCCACTCTCCGACTACGCTACGAACCTTGTATCTTGGGCCATGCCCGCCCCCTACCGCCCTGCGAGATTGCGCCCATGCTCGATGATGCCAGCCCGACGTTGCCACGCCTCGGATCGAACTTGAACCGGCGCGATTTCCTCGCGCGATCGACAAGCCTAGGACTCGCGGCCTCCTTACCTGGCACGCTGCTGGCGAAAGGCATGCCGCGCGGCCAACAGCGTCCCGGTCCAAAGGCCGACGCCGTCATCCAGATCTATCTCGGCGGCGGCCTCAGCCACATCGACACGTTCGACCCCAAACCCGACGCACCAGTCGACGTGCGCGGGCCGTTCCGCTCGATCCCGACCAAGGTCGATGACCAACGCTTCAGCGAGTTATGCCGCAATCTCGCCAAGGTCGCCGACAAGTTGACCGTCGTGCGTTCACTGACGCATACCGAAGCCGCCCACGAACGCGGCGCCCACAACATGCTGACGGGTTACCGACCAAGCCCTGCGATCGTCTATCCAAGCTTCGGCTCGGTCGTCAGTCATGAACTCGGCGTGCGCAATGATCTGCCGCCCTACGTGTGCATACCGACGGCGCGCCAGGCCGACCTCGGCACCGGCTACCTTAGCTCGGCGTTCGGCGCGTTCAGCGTTGGCAGCGAACCATCGAGCAGCGGCTTCTCGGTCAAGGACCTCGGCTCGAGCGTCAAGCTGAGCGAAGAGCGCGTCGCTCGCCGGCGGCGCATGCTCGAAGAACTCGACGCAGGATTTGCCGGCAATGCCGACGGCGTGCGCGCGACCAAATCCTTCTACCAACAAGCGTGGAGCTTGATCGACTCCCCAACCGCGCAGAAAGCGTTCAAGATCGAACTGGAGAAGAAGGCGACGCGCGATCGCTACGGCCGCAACGTCATCGGTCAACGGTTGCTACTAGCACGTCGACTCGTCGCTGCCGGAGTTCGCTTCGTTGCCATTCCGTTTGGCGGCTGGGACCACCACGAGAACATCTCTACGGCCATGCGTCGCCGCATGCCGGCCGTTGACCAGGCACTTGCCGCGCTGATCGCCGACCTCGACGAACGCTCGATGCTTGATCGCACAATGGTCGTGTTGTCGAGCGAGTTTGGTCGCACGCCGCGCATCAATGGCACCCGTGGCCGCGATCACTGGCCACGTGCATTCTCCGTCGTCGCCGCCGGCGGCGGCCTCAAGCGCGGCTACTTTCACGGCCGCACCGACCCAAACGGCAGTGCTCCCGAAGAAGGCGCCGTATCGCCGGCAGACCTCGCCGCCACGATATTCACGCAACTCGGCATTGACCCATCTCGCCGGTTGATGAGCCCCGGAGATCGTCCCATCGACATCGTGCGCGACGGCCGCGTCGTGCGGGAGTTACTCGCCTGATGCGTAGGAGCTTACTACTACGCACGCTGCTACTGCTCGCAGTCGTCACAGCCAACTCAGTCGCACAGACAGTTCGCTTGCTACAACCGACTGGCGGCACCCGCGGCCAACTGGTCAAGGTCGTCTGCTATGGCACCTTTCTGAAGGACGTCCAGTCCGTTGTCTGGCTGCGCGAGGGCATCGAAGTCGAGAAGATCCAAGCTGGCCGCGCCGATCGCGTCACTCTGCATCTACGCATCCCCGAAACCTGCGCACTCGGCACCTATATGTTCTCGTTGCACACCGCGCGCGGACTGACACAAGCGAAGGCATTTCGCGTCGGGCAACTGCCTTCGATCCGCGAACGCCAAGACCACGGGACCCGTGAACAGGCACAACGCATCGCACTCAACTTGACTGTCGATGGCCGCATCCTCGCCGAGGAAGTCGATTGGTATGCGTTCGAGGCGGCGGCAGGCGAGATCGTACGCGCCGAAGTGGAAGCAGTGCGCCTCGGCCTCAGCGACATCGATCTACAACTCGAGATCTTCGGCCCTGATGAGCAACTCCTGCAGCGATGCGACGACTCCTCGCTTGGCAAGGCGGACCCGCTTGCATGCTTCACGGCAAAACAAACAGGCACCTACTGGCTCGCGCTGCGCGATGTCGCATACCGCGGTTCGTCGGCGGGCGCCTACCGACTGCATGTTGGCACCTTCCCACGTCCGCTCGGACTGTTGCCGGCCGGGGGTCGGCCAAACGAGACCATCACCGTGCAACTGCTCGGTGATGGCGAACCCGCGCAGACCACGATCACGCTGCCGCCGCTCGATGGCCTGCACGCAGTCTTCCCAGTCATCAACGGTCAATCCTGTCCCACGCCCGTGATGGTATTAGTCGATGATCGGCCGAGCTATATCGAAGGCGCAACCCCCAAGGAACCACCCACCGCACCGTGCGCATTCCATGGCGTAATCACGAACGCGGGCGCCGAAGATCGCTACGCCTTCCGTGCCACCAAAGGACGACGCCTGCGGATTCGCGCACTGGCGCGAATCCTGCGTTCGCCACTCGACCCGGTCCTGATCATCCGCGATGCCAAGGGCAAAGCGCTGGCGAGTAATGATGATGGCGTCGGCCTCGACGGCCGACTGAACTTCACGCCACCGGCAACCGGCACCTTCTTCGCCTGTGTTCACGATCACCTGCGACGCGGCAGTGATGCGCACTTTTATCGCATCGAAGTCGGCATCGTCGGCACCTACGCCGGCGCCTCCGAAGCCGTGCCGGGCCGCCGCTTGGAATACGTTGGCATCGCCGTTCCGCAAGGCCGCAACAACGCCACGATGATTCGCATCACCGGCGCTGACGCGCGCAAGAAACCGACCTTGGGCTACAAGAACCTGCCAGTTGGCGTGCAGGCAAACGCCATGGATGTCAATCCGACGTTGTTTGTCCCGATGGTGTTCTCCGCAGATGCCAACGCTTCGATGCAGACCAGCCTTAGCTCGCCAACACTGCACTACAAGAAGGACAACAAGCCGCATGAGATCCGTCACATGCACCGCTCCCCGTTGTTGCGCGTCCGCAACAACGGAGTCTACGACTCGTGGCTAGCCTACACACTGCCGATCGTGGTCACCAAGCCGGTGCCATTTGACATCGCAACCAAACAACCACAGGTGCCAATCGTTCGCAGCGGTTCGATGGTGTTGCCCGTCACGGTGACTCGCGACAAGGGCTTCGCCGGCACGGTTCGGGTGCGCGCGTTAGCGCTACCTGCTGGCGTGTCCGCGAGCACATTGACGCTGACCGGCAAGCAGACGACTGGCAACATGTCATTCAACGCAAACTCTCGCGCCGCCGTCGGCGACTGGCCAACGGTATTGGTTGCGAGCACCACTCTCGAAGGAGTCACGTGCTCGATCAGCACCAAAATTTTCAAACTGCCGGTGCACGAACCATGGGTCACGGCAACCGTCCCACGGGCGCTAATCGAACAAGGTCACAAAGGCACACTCGACGTCGTGCTCGACCACAAGCGCAAGTTTGACGGCAAGGTCACCGCGGTACTCGGCCGCATCCCGAAGGGCATAACCTACAAGATTCCGGCGATCCAACCTGGCATGGACAAGCTGCCGATCGCAATCGATGTCGCGAAGACCACACGGCCCGGACGCCATCGCTCCATCTACATCCAACTGAAGATCACGACGAAGGAAGGTGTCATCACGCACAACGTCGGCAGCGGCGAAATCCGCGTCGATCAACCGCTGGAAGTAGTCCAGCCGGCGACTAAGAAACCGGCCACCCAAAAATCCACCGGAGACCAACGATGATCCTGCGCATTCTGCCATTGCTGTTGTTTGCGGCTGGTGTTGTAGGCCAAGACAAGCCAGCACAGAACAAGCTGGCCGTCTATCCAATACGCGTCACCCTCGACAGCAGTTGGGACACGCATCGCCTGGTGGCCCAGACGACGACAACGCAAGGCTTGACGAACGATGTCAGCCGTGCCCTCGACGTGCAGTTCGAGCCAACCGGCATCGCAACCTTCCGCGAGGGTCGACTCGTGCCGCTGGCCAACGGCGAAACCATCGCGACCGTACATCACGACAGCATGTCTGCCACGGTCAAGGTCACCGTGCAGAATGCGAAGTTCGAACCGCCGGTCAGCTACCGCATGGATGTCATCCCCATCCTGACACGGGCCGGTTGCAACAGCGGTGCCTGCCACGGCGCGGCATCGGGCAAGAACGGTTTCGGACTGACACTGTTCGGCTTTGACCCCAAACGCGACCTGCGCGCCCTCAGTCGCGACTTCCGCAGTCGACGTATCGACTGCGCTGATCCCGACGCCAGCCTAATCCTGACCAAGCCATCGGGCAAGGTCAGCCACAAGGGCGGCAAGCGCATCGAACCCGACAGTGAGATGTGGCACATGATCCGTTCGTGGATTGCGGCGGGAGCCAATGATGACGGCGCCAACCCGAAAGCCCCCATCCCCGAGTTGATGCGGTTGTCGGTCGAACCCCGAGACATCGTATTGGCCGGCCCCGATCAGCACGCCGCGCTCGTCGTCACGGCAGAATACAGCGACGGCTCCCTGCGCGATGTCACCGACCTCGCCTTGATGTCCTCGAGCAACACCTCCTCGGCAACGATTGAGAACGGCGGCGTCAAGTCGGCCTCGCGCGGCGAAGCGTTCGTGCTGGCGCGCTTTGGTTTCCTCGCGCAAGTTGCCAACGTGATCGTGCTGCCGAACGCCGATCCGTGGCAACCGCCGGCCATGCAGGCGAACAACGAAATCGACACTCTGATCCAGCAGAAGCTAACCAAGTTGCGCCTAGCCCCGGCGCCGCAATGCGACGACCAGACGTTCTTGCGCCGGGTCTTCGTCGACGTGATCGGCCAAGTGCCGACTCCCAACGACGTGCGCAAGTTCTTAGCGGACACCTCCGCCGACAAGCGCGCTCGCATCGTCGACGAGTTGCTCAAGCGACCGGAGTTCCCCGATGTCTGGGCCATGGCTTGGGCTGAGGTGCTACGCATCGAAAGCGACCAACTCGAAGTCAAGGGCGTGCACGTTTTCACTAGGTGGCTACGTGAAGCGCTGCGCGATGGCGTGCCGATGGACGAGATCGTACGCAGCATGCTGACCGCAACCGGTGGCGCCTACGCGGTGCCCGAAGCGAACTACTGGGTCACTGCCACCAGCCCCAAGGTGCTCGCCGAGAACGCGGCCCAAACGTTCCTCGGCATTCGGCTGCAATGCGCGCAGTGTCACAACCATCCATTCGAACGCTGGCGAATGGATGACTACTACGGCTTCGCGGCGTTCTTTGGCCGAGTCGGCCGCAAGCGCGGCGATGATCCGCGCGACACCGTCATCTTCAATCGTGGCAGCGGCGAGGTGACCAACGAACGCACCCAAGCCTCGGCCAAGCCACAGTTCCTCGGCGGCACGCTGCCGACGATCAAACCCGGTGTTGATCGCCGCGCGGTAATGGCCAAGTGGCTGACATCGCGCAAGAACCCATGGTTCGCCAAAAACATCGCCAACCGCGTTTGGGCACGGTTCTTTGGCCGTGGCCTGGTGCAACCGGTAGACGACGTGCGCGTCAGCAATCCGCCATCGCACCCAGATCTTCACCGACGACTCGGTGAGCGACTGGCCGCAGCAGACTTCGACATCCGAGAACTGATTCGCGAGATCTGCGCGTCAGCAACCTATCAATCGACGCAACACCCAGACGATCATCCGGCGTCGACCTACGCCGGCATGCCACCGCGCCGGATGTCGGCCGAGCAGATGCTGGATGCCATCGGTTCGATCACCGAAGTACGCACCAAGTTCCGCGGCATTCCACTCGGCCAAAGCGCCGTGCAGATCGTCGACGCCAATGGCGGCAGCCGTTTTCTCAATCTCTTTGGCCGCCCCGACCGCGACTCCGTGTGCACGTGCGACCGACGAGAAGAGCCGACGCTTAATCAAGTCCTGCACCTAATCAACGGCGAGACCATCGAGAGAAAGTTGCTTTCGTCGAACAGTCGCGTCGGTCGCTTACTAGCCGCGAAGACCGCTCCCGACCTAATCCTCAACGAACTTTTTCTGGCAACCTACGCGCGCTTGCCGCGCCAGCACGAACAGGAACGCATCCTGCTCAGCATTCGCCAAGCCGGCGCCAAACCGCGCGATGCCTGGGATGACGTGCTGTGGTCGATGTTCAACAGCAAAGAGTTCCTCTTCCAGCACTAGCCCGATCGCCTAACACCATGAACTGCAACACTGGATGGAAGCCCAAGCTGGGCACTGCGCTGCTGGCTCTATGCATGACGCATGCGGCCACCGCTCAAGAAGCGAAGCCGCAACCCGCCAAACTGGATGCACTGCTCAGCCAACTGGCCAAGACAGACCAAGCCGCGTGGACGGCCCGCAAGCAGTCAATGACCGCCGCCGCCAAGCAGGCCCGATCACAGGCGGTACAATTACGCAGTCAAGGCAAAGCCAAGCAAGCAGCGGCCAAGAAGGAAACCGCTGCATCGGCAGCGCTCAACGCCGAGGTCAAGAAACTCGCCGAGGTGCGCGACCTATTGACGAAACTGACCTACCGCGATCCAGCCGGAACCGGCAAGACAAAGGACACCGCGCACGGCAAACTAGAGCAAGCACTCGCAATCCTGAGCAAGTTGCCCGTTGCCGCCTGGGATGCGCGAACTGGCGCAATGCGGGCTAAAGCAGACGGGCACCAGAAGGCCGCCGCGGACTTTGTTAAAGCTGGCAAGGCACTCGATGCCCAAGCGGCCAAGAAGGACGCCGCGGCCAAGGCCATCGACGGGGAGTTGGCCAAACTCGGAGAGTTGCAGAAACTGGTCAGCAAACTTGAGCTCGGCGTGCTGACGATGACGACACCGAGCAAGCCCAAGCCACCAACCGCAAAGGCAAAGGCAAAGCCGGCGGTCGCGAAGCCCGCGATGCCGAAACCAGCGGCAGTCAAGCCGGCGATGGCGGCCGCTAAGAAGCCCAAGGTTGCCAAGCCGGCAGCCAGCGCCAACACAAAGCCCACGACACAACCGTCAAAGCTCAAGCCAATCACCGTCGAACCCGACAACTCGTTACTGACCTTCGACGATCACACCTATGCGATCTTCGAGGAGCACTGCATCACGTGCCACGAGCCCAGCGATCCGTCGGGCGGCCTCGACTTGACCACGCACGTCTCCGCGATCCAAGGCGGCGGCTCGGGGCGCACCATCAAGCGCGGCGATGCCGATGGCAGCCGGCTCTACATGTTGGTCTCGCACCAAGAGAAGCCGACGATGCCGCCGAAGTCGGGTCGCATCGACAAGAAGTTGATCGAGACCATCCGCACGTGGATCCAGCAGGGAGCCCCCAAGGATCTTGCCGAAGCGAAAAAGCTCGCCGTCGCGCGGGCCGAAGCGCAGAAGAAAATCGCACTCGAAGCGCAGAAGATGGTCGCCAAGCCCAAGGCTTCGATCGTCATGCCCGGCGAACTGCCGCTCGTAAAGAAGGTCTACCCCAAGAATCCTGGCTCGATGCGCACGCTCGCAGCCAGCCCCGGCGCGCCGTTGCTCGCTATTCCTGGCTTCCATCAGATCCTGCTCGTGCATCAAGACAACCTGCGCGAACTCGGCGTGCTCGACTTCCCCTTCGGGCAAGTCGAGAGCCTGTCGTTCTCGCAAGACGGTTCGACGTTGATTGCTGCCGGCGGCATCGCGGGCAGGACAGGCGGCGCCGTGCTCTTTGATGTGGAGACCGGCCGCGAGTTAGGTCGTTTCAGCAAACGCCGCGACGTGCTGTTGTCCGCGGCCGTCTCGCCAGATGGCACACTGGTCGCGACCGGCGATACTCGTCGCAACGTTGAAGTGATGCGCGCCGTGGATGGTCAGTCGCTGTGGAAGGAACGACACGAAGACTGGGTGACCGCGGTGACGTTCTCAGCCAACGGTAAGCTACTGGCTAGCGCCGATCGCGCTGGCTTCGTCGCGGTGCGCGATGCCGACAACGGCCGCGAGGTCCACGAGATGAAGGCTGCCAATGGACTACTGGCCGATCTCGCGTTTTCACCAAACTCGAGTTATCTAGCCACGGCCGGCGCCGACCGAACGGTTTGCCTGTTCCGCATGAGCGATGGCCGTCAGATGTTTCGCCAACAGAGCCATAGCGACCAAGTGCTGTGCATCACGTGGCGCTCAGCCACCCACCTGATCAGCAGTGGCGCGGATGGCCGCCTGCTTCACTGGAAGACTAACGGTAGTCGGGAGACCGAACTGCCACGGGTGCGCGACTGGGTCTACGACGTCGCAGCGAACACCGATGGCTCGCGCATCTTCACCGCAGACTGGCTTGGTCGCCTGACCGCAATCGACGTGAAGACACGAAAGGTAATCTCAACCGTGACTCCGTTAGCGGTCCGCCAGTAGGCGAACCGCAGCGCCGGCGTTAAAGGACACCGACCGTCAACTTCAGGCCGTTCGACACGGCCATGCCGAACGCGTTGATGCCAGGCGTCACCGTCGCCGATTGGCAGTATAACTCGATTCCGGCCAGCGCGGTGTTCAACGGCAATGGCCACGGCAAGATCCCCGAGTTGCCTACCTGCACCCATATGGCCGACGCGTCGATCGTCTGATAGAGTTCGCAACCAGGTAAGCCAAGGGAAGTCAAACTTACAGACGGGAGCGGCGTCGTCGATAACAGCGCTAGCCCGTAGTAGGTGCCCAGCGGAATCTCAGTAGTCACCAGATCGAACGTCGTGCCGAGCACAGGTCGCGCTGACACGTCAAACTTCAATTCGGGTTGCGGCGACGTGCACACTGATAAACCAGAGCCTGCAGCAGCAAGCATGTTGATGCTGCCAGGATCGTTGGTCGTGTTACGCGAGAAACCCGTCAGGTAGTCGCCAGCGACCGAGATGTTCTGGTAGATAAAGTGCACATCACCGTTCGCCCAGAACTGCACCTGGAAGGTCGAAGAACCGCTGTTGAAGAAGTTCGGCACCGCCACCCAGGTCACGACCGCGCGCTGCGTGGTGCTGTCGAACCAAACCGAACCACCCGCACCAGGATTGAGGTCGTGCCAAAGCGGCGCCCACATCGTGTGCCCCAAGAACTCGGCCGGCGCCGGCGTCGAGTTGCTCGCTCCGGCGAAGAAGCTGCTGGTTATCCAGCCGTTGCTGCAGATGCGCAGCGTCGACGTCGAACCGCCGGGATACGGCATCGTAAAGCCAAGGTTTCGGACGACTTCGGTATTGTCGGCCAAGCCTAGGTTCTGACCAGCAGCCGGGATCCAAGTGCCTTGACCCGTCAGATACGCGTAATCGGCGCCTGAGAACTGGAAGCTTACGCCGCTATTGGCCAAGCCAAACGTCGGGTACTCGTAGATAGCATCGGCGCAGGTTGAACCATCGCACCCGAAGCCAACCGACTCGACCTCGCCAAAGGCGCCATTCGGTGCAACTTGTCCTTGCCCGCCAACGCATACCAGACCGTAGTCGGCATCAACCGCGGAAGTCTCGACATGGTTGTCTTCGACGATCGAAGTTGCGATCACCTGCACATACCAATTGCCCGCGGCCGGGTTGAGGATGAACACGTTCTCAATCGAGTTGACCGTGTCTTCGCTGCCACCAACTGGCGACCACGGCCCATCTTCAAGACCAACGTTGCCCCAGTATTCGGTGCCGCTAGGTGACAAAACGCGTAGCGACAAGTTATTGATCAAGTCGACGGCAGCAGACGGGTTCGCAGCCGGCTCACTCCAGTTGAGGCTGATCTTTAGCTGCGGCTCGTTGGCTGCGACAGTGATCTGATAATTATCGATGCCGCCTTGCTGCAGCACACTCGTCTCATCGACGACGAACGTCTTATCGCGGCTGTCCCACAAATCTTCCAAGTTGGGGAAGCCCCAGCCTTGATGCTCACGGCGCAAATCAGTGCTCGTCGGCGTGAATGCGTATTGGCGCGCCGAGGCGACCATCAATGACTTTAACGTCGTGAAGTGCGGGCGGTTCTCGTGCGCCGTACCACCGGACGCGCGCAGCGTGTTACCGAACTGACCAATGCCAGGTGTGCCAGTGTCATCGGTGAACATCTGAATCGCGATGACGTTGTGCCCGCCAACGATCGGCGCGGCACCAGACGTGCCGCCGAAGTCCGCTGTCCAGTCGTTGCCCGAATAGCCAGCAGCGCCAGTCAGGTCCGATGTGCCAATCATGTCGTAATAGGCAATCAGCGTCGGCTTGATGCGACCATCCGACGCCGGGCCAATACTCGCGCCGCCATTCCATTGATCGTTACCGACGATCGCGTCATCACCATGGAATACCCCGCCAATCGAGAACACGTTCTTGGCCCACGCAAAGCCATCCGACATCTGCGTACCGTCATTCCCCTGGCTCTGGGTCCACGCGATGTCGTGATCGAAGATCGCTTCGTCACCCTCAACCGATGATGAGTTGTAGTTGAGCGCTAGGCCCCAACCCCAAGATGCCGACGTATGGCTGACGCTATGGATATTGACCAGGTCATCGATCACTTCCCAGCGCGAGCCAACCTGCGTTACGACCTCGGTGTAGAACTTGCCCGAATCCGGCGCCATGCCACGCACCGCAGCGTTGCTAGTGCCATTACCCCACATGATGCCAGCGGTCGCGTGACCGTGATCATTAGGGTTGCCAGCGCTCTGCACATTGGTCACGGTGCCAGTGAAGTCAGGGTGCGTCACCTCGACGCCTTCGTGAATATGCGAGTTGACTCCAGTGCCGGTATAGCCCGCTTGAGCTTCGATGTAGTCGCCGCCACCCTGGATGCGGGCGTTGTCCATGTAGAACTGCAGTTCGCCGGGGCGATCAATCCACAATACTTCGTTGAAGCCGGCCACGAGCAGTAACTGCGGACCGCTCAATGTCACGTCGATAACGCTGCTGCCGGCGTTCTCGTTCTCTACTTGGCCACCTGCAGCGGCAATCTTCATGAACAGATTCGGCTTGTCGCTATTCCTGTCGGCCACGACGATTTTGTAGTGCACCGGTTCGTCGCTGGCGTAGGCCCTGGCTGCAAGCAGCGCAGGGTCGATTCGGTAAGGCACTTCGTAGCTGCCAACCCACCGTACCGTTTCGATGCTCAGCGCGTCTGCCACCAGACCGGCCGGCATCCTCACCACGTAGGCATTGTCCGGCAAATAGCCAATCAACTGGCCGCCGAGTTGCTGCATAGCATTGCGATCGGCCTGGGTCGGCGTCGCGTGGAACTGCACGATCCAAAGTCCCTGCTCATTCGTGCTGCGTAACAGCACCGACACTTCTGGTGGTGCGACCAGGGGATCGAACGACGCGTAACGCAACCGAATGTCAGTCGCTTGACGCTGCTCGGGAACGGCTACTTGCGCGACTGCAGGAGCGACGAGAAGACCAGCGAGCAGCGCTGGCCAAGTTAGGTTATTAAGCATTGCGTGACCGGGGGAGCAGGTCATTGACACGATTGGCAAGTGACACAGTCTAGCGGCCCCCCACACGCACTGGCATCTCGACAATGCAATGTGACTCATGCGCTAGACCGTGTAACGATCGGAGTCGCCGCTGCCAAGGAACTCTAAACGTCTAGACCACCGGCACCTGCGATTCTCATGACGAGAGCCAAACGCGTATTCAGACGGCTCAGGTGCTGCCCGGCTAACTAGTTGAAGCCGACCGTCAATTTCAGCCCGTTCGAAATCGCCATGCCGTGCGCGTTGACGCCCGCACCAAGTCCCGAACCTACAGCGGCCAGGATGTTGATGCTGTCCGAATCGTTTAGTCTCGCTCACGCTCATCGATGCAGGACTTCACGGACAACGGCTTCCTCAGCTTACCCGGCTTCTTCCAAGCTGCCGAACTGGCCGAACTGCAACAGAACGTGTCCCGCTTTCTCGAGAACGTTCTGCCGAAGTTGCCGAGTGAACATGTCTTCTACGAAGAGCGCGGCAACCAAGCGACACTCAAGCAGATCCAGCAACTCGGCGAACATGATGCCTGGTTCGCACAACTAGTATCGCAGGGCCGCGTGCCTCGACTCGCCGAGCAACTGCTCGGCGCACGCGCAATCCCGCGCAATATCCAATACTTCAACAAGCCACCCAGCATCGGCAAGCCAACGCCGCCGCATCAGGATGGCCACTACTTCATGCTGGCCCCGTGCGAAGCAGTGACCATGTGGCTCGCGCTCGATGACGTCGATGAGCAAAACGGCTGCGTGCGCTACTCGGCTGGCTCCCACCGCCGCGGCATGCGCGAACACGCGCCAACCGGCACACTGGGCTTCAGCCGCGGTATCACCGACTACCCGCAGCCGGCCGACCTCGAAAACGAAGTTGCTTGCCCAGCGCGACCTGGCGACTTGCTCGTACATCACGCGATGACAATTCATCGCGCCGACAACAACCAGACCACCGACCGGCCACGTCGGGCGCTGGGATTTATCTTCTACAGCGAACGAGCGCGCGAAGATGCGGCGGCACACTCAGCCTACCAGCGAGATTTGGCGGCACGCCTGCGCACCGATGGCCTCATCGAGTAGAGACCGATCGAACAAGGCCTACTTGGCGCGCGGCACGTGTTGATCGATCAGGATCACGTTGCCGTCAGGATCGGTCATCATGATGCTGGCGGGCCCGGCACTGTCGGCAATGGCACGCGTCGTCAAGGTGATGCCATCACCTTCCAGTTTCGCCTGGATGTCGCGCACATCGACGAACTCCGACACTGGCTGCGCGTTGCCATCCCAACCCGGATTAAAGGTCATGAGGTTGGTCGGGAACATGCCTTGGAACAGACCAATCTTGGTCTCGCCATTGCGCAGGATCAGCCAACCTCCAGCCTGATCGCCACCCGCCGCAACAAAGCCGAGCTTCTCATAGAAAGCCTTGGATGCGGCGATGTCCTTGACGGCAAGGCTGACGGAGAAGTTCCCTAGCTGCATGGTGGAACTTACGGGCGTTGCAAAAGGCATAGCCTGAACCGCGTCGTGAGTTCCACAAGAAGCAGCACCGAAGACGAGCACGAACGTGGCGAGGTATCGCATGATTGCCACAGGTTCTCTGCACCCGGCTCCCAGTCACGAGGTTTTTGTACCTACGTCACAATCCGTGCATCTCTGGTGCAAGCGCCGCCGCGATGATGCGCCAATGACCGACTCGGATTTGAGCAACGTTCGCACCCTGTTTGAAAGCGAACAACACGCCACGCTATGCACCGCACATGCAGCGATGGATGGCTGGCCCTTCGGGTCGATCGTGCCCTACGCCGTGTCGTCAGAAGGCAATATCCTCGTATTCTTGTCAGACATCTCCGAGCACTCAAAGAACCTACAGGCTGACGAGCGCGCGACGTTGTTTGTTGCCGACCCAGCGGTTCGCGACCAGCCACAGAGTGGTGCGCGCCACGCCATGCTGGTGAAAGCCCGCCGGCCGCAAGGCGAAGAGGCGTCGCAAGCAGAGGCGCTCTACTTCGCACGCTTCCCCGACGCCGAACGCATGCGCTCAGCCCACGGTTTCGAGCTATGGCTACTCGAGTGCCAACGCATCCGGTGGATCGCTGGTTATGGCGCAATGGGTTGGATTGAACGCGATGAGTGGGCGGCAGCCTCGAGCTGATACCGACAGGTCAGGCGGGCGAATCGTGCGCTGCTGGTTTCAGATCAACCGCTGCAACAGATCGACGCGGATCGGTTGCTCGAACTGCACCCCATTGGCACCTACGTAGGTAGCGAAGCGCTCTCGCACCTGGGCGTAGACTTCGTCACTCAGCACATGGTTCGAGTGCGTCGTGCCAATGACCAGTCGCTCAAACTCTTCGAAACTTGCGAAGTGCACCGGTGCCAAGAAGAACGTCTGCGAGACGGACACAAACTGCCCATCGCGAACCGCCGACGTAATCGCCGCAAACGCTTGCGAACGAACCTGGCTCTCGTCATGGAACAACCGCAGGCAATCATTAAACGAGCCACGGAACAACGGTTCAGACACATACGCGTAACCACCGGGACGCAGCACGCGCGCAATCTCACGCATCGCCGGCTGCATCAAATCGGCAGGCACGTGGTGCAGCGACTTGAACAAGAACACCGCATCAAAGCTCTGGTCCGCAGCTGGGATTTTCTCGGCGCCGCCCAGTGCGAACGTCACATTACCCAAATCTTTGATCTGAAGATTGAGCGCGTGTTGCCGTTCGTCGACTTCCAGCGCGAGCATGGTCCGATTCCGACCGGCGGCCGCAATCGCTCGTGTATTCACAGCGCGACCGCAACCAAGTTCAAGGATCTCTCTGCCGTCGAGTTCGAGCAGTTCGCGAATGACCGTCGGCTCATCGATTAGTCGGGTGATCTCGACATCGAGACCATCAACGAGGGCCTTGCTTGGTTGCTTAGAGTCTGCCATCTACACGCTTTCCTATCGGGTTGTCAGTCGACGCACCAGCCCGGCGTGACCACCAAACCACAACGATTCGCCAACCACGGTCGGCGAGAGCTAAACGGCAGCCACGATGCCGAAGCGCCATACGACCGAACCGTCGCGGCGGTCGACGTTAGTGGGACGAACTGCGTTAGTCGGCAGCGATCTCGCGCACCTGGCCACCTTCGACATGCCAACGGCGCGTCAAGCGCACATTATCGAGCATGCGGCGGTCGTGCGTCACCAACAACACCGTGCCGTCGAAGGTCTCCATGGCTTGCTCGAGTTGCTCGATGGCTTCTAGGTCTAAGTGGTTGGTCGGTTCGTCGAGCACCAACAGGTTCACGCCGCGTGCCTGCAACAATGCGAGGCCAACACGCGTGCGTTCGCCAGGTGACAAGGACGCGGCCGAACGGTCAATGAAGCCAGTGCCGATGCCGAACTTCGCAAGCAAGGTGCGCACTTCGGACGTCGAGTAGTCGGGCACGCATTCGGCGAACACGTCGACCATCGGCGCGTCGGCAACGAACGTCAGTCGCGCCTGGTCTACTTCGCCGATCTCGACGTTGGTGCCGAGCATCACCGAGCCGATGGTTGGCTGCAACCGACCCAACAGCATCGATAACAAGGTGCTCTTGCCGCCGCCATTCGGACCAGTGATCGCCACGCGGTCGCGCGACCGCAACTCCAAGTTGGCCGGGCCCAGTTGGAACGTGCCGCGCTGCACGACCGCATCCTTGGCAACCGCGACCACGTCTCCAGAACGGGGTGCCGCAAGAATTGAGAACTGCAACTGCCACTCTTTGCGCGGCGCCGCGACTTCCCCGAGCCGTTCGATCATGCGCTCAGTTTGCTTGACCTTGGCGGCCTGCTTCTCGGTCGCATCGCTGCGGAAGGCGCGGCCGATCTTGTCGCGATCCTTGGCCTTGCGCCGCGCGTTCTTGACGCCCTTGCTCATCCAGGCACGCTGACGACGCGCCCGGGCCGCGAGTTCGGCGCGGCGACCGCTGTTTTCTGCGTAGGCATCGGACGCGTGCTGACGCGCCGTTTCTCGCTCTTCAAGATAGGACTCATAGCTGCCGCCGTAGACCGCGACGCGCAACATGCTGCGATCAATCTCGACGACCTTAGTGACCGTGCGGGTCAAAAACTCGCGGTCGTGGCTGATCACGACGGCCGGCGCCGACAGGTTCTGCACGAACTCTTCGAGATGATCTAGGCCTTCGATGTCGAGATCGTTGGTCGGTTCATCGAGCAAGAACGCGTCGTAGCGCGACAACAACAACGACGCCAAACCAGCGCGTGCAGCCTGGCCGCCCGACAGCGCCAACATATCCATGTCCATGTCGACATCGAGCCCAAGCGATGCCGTCACCGACGCCGTGCGCTCTTCGAGGTCCGCTCCGCCGAGTGCCATCCACAATTCGAGCGCGTCCGAGTAGACGTCGTCGGAGCCGGGCTTGCCGTCGGCCATTGCATCGGCGGCCGCATTCATCGCAAGTTCTGCCGCTCGCACACCAGTGCGCCTTTCCAGCAAACCGCGCACGCTCTCACCCTCGATACGGTCCGGTTCTTGTGCCAGATAACCGAGCACCGCCGTCTGCGGCGCAACCGTCACCGCGCCGACATCCGGCGGCCTAACACCAGCGAGGATCTTCAGCAACGTCGACTTACCGGTGCCATTGGGGCCGACCAACCCGATCACATCGTTGGGCCCGATATCGAGATCGAAGCCGGAAAACAGTTCTCTCGCGCCATAGCTGGCGGCGAGACCTTTGCAATTGATCGAGGCAGTCACGTTCTGTGGACCATGCGGGCTGCGCCAGCAGGCGTCAACGAACGCTTTGCACCGCGCCAACTACCAGGGCGAGCACAACTGGCTGCGCACGGGCATTTCGGCGACTGCAGGTCTTCGTTAGAGTGTTCGCCCCAATGTCGAGCGATTCGCCACCTGACCAGAAGCTAGGCAACCAGCCAGAAGACGACGAGCAACAACGTGCGCAACAGGCAGCGCGCGAAGCCGTCGCGGACGCTGGCGCGGTCGCTGCTCACGTGCAATGGCTCGAAACTCTTGCCACATCGCAGGAGTGCTTGGTCGATGTCGACGAAGAAACACTGATCCGCCTGCGCAAGGCCAGCGGCAAGATCGCGCTGCCGGACCGCATTGCCCGTCGCAAGCTCGCCAACGCGCGCCGCGGCAAGGAACGCCGCAAGGTTCGCGATCAAGATGACCGCGCGCTTGAGGCCACCAGCAACCGCGCGATGAAGCGAGCCCTGTCATTCCCGACGGCACCGAAGGAGTTGGCGATCACTGCCGAGCAACGCGCCTTGCTCGAGCACCAAGCGCGCGAACGGCCGACGGAAGAGCGCCGCGTTCTCAACGACTCGAAGGGCTGCTACGTGTGCAAGGAGCAGTTCACCGAACTGCACCACCACTACGATTCGATGTGCCCGAGTTGCGCCGACATCAATTGGCTCAAGCGCAACGCCACCGCCGACCTGAGTGGCCGCGTCGCGGTGGTAACCGGTTCGCGTGTCAAGATCGGCTACGAGATCGTGCTGTATCTGCTGCGCGCCGGAGCCCGCGTCATCGCGACGACACGCTTCGCATGCGATGCCGCGCGGCGCTTCGAGGCCGAGCTAGATTTCGACGAGTGGCGCGAACGCCTCGACCTGCGCGCCCTCGACCTGCGCCACACCCCCACCGTCGAAAACTTCTGCCACGAACTACTGACGACTGAGTCGCGGCTCGACTTCCTAATCCACAACGCGTGCCAGACCGTTCGCCGCCCGCCGGGTTACTACAAGGATATGGCCGGGCAAGAAAACCCAGCCGAGCTATCACCAAAGCTGCAGGCGTTACTGGGTGAACAGACGGCAGAACGCGCGCTGGCGATCCACCGCACGCCCAACAACGTCGCGCAACTGAGCCAGTTGGACTTGCTCGGCGAAGGTGATCAGAGCCACTTATTCCCCGAAGGCATCAAGGACGGGGAAGGCCAACAACTTGATCTGCGCGACAAGAACTCGTGGCGAATGGAACTCAACGAGGTCCCAACGATCGAATTACTTGAGGTGCAACTCGTCAACTCAATCGCGCCGTTCGTACTCAACAGCAAGTTAAAGCCACTGATGCTCGCGGTCGAATCCCGCGACAAGCACATCGTCAACGTGTCGGCGATGGAGGGCCAGTTCAACCGCACGTTAAAGACCACGCGGCATCCACACACCAACATGGCGAAGGCGGCGCTCAACATGATGACGCGCACGTCGGCCGCCGATTACGTCAAAGACGGCATCCACATGAACAGTGTGGACACTGGCTGGGTCACCGATGAGGACCACTTCGAAAAGGCAGTCGAGAAGGAAGAAGCGCAGCGCTTTGCTCCGCCACTCGACCCAGTCGACGGCGCCGCGCGGTGCGTCGATCCGATCTTCGTTGGCTTCAACACCGGCCATCACTGCTGGGGCCAGTTCTTGAAGGACTACGCGCCAACACCTTGGTAGCAGGCCACTGCTCCCTGCCATGACCGACAACGCCTACAGCCTGCTCGATGACGTGCACGTCATATTGCTGCGCCCGCGCTGGGCGCGCAACCTCGGCTCGGTAGCGCGCGCGATGAAGAACTTCGGCCTGCACAAGCTGACGGTCGTCGACTCACAGATTGGCTCGTGGAACGACGCTTACCAGATGGCCGTGCAAGCGAATGACATTCTCGAAAACTCAACAACCACCGACCTGACGACGGCACTGTCCGAATCCAGTTGGGTCGTCGGCACCACCAATGAACCACCGCCCGGCACGCGCGTGATGACGCCGCGCGAAGTCGCGGAACTAGCGCAAGAGCGCGGGGCACCTACCTTGCTATTCGGTGGCGAGATCAATGGCCTCGACCCAGCCGAACTGCTGCGGTGCCAAGTGGTCTCAGTGGTGCCGACGGCCAGTGCCCAGAGTTCTCTCAATATTTCGCAGGCCGTCGGCATCTATGGCGCCGAGTTGTACGCGGCCTGCGAGCAACAGGCCAAAGCAGCCTCGCCCCCAAGCAAGCAGGAGATCGCAGGTGCGCCGTTGGCATCCACCGAGATGCTGCAACGCGTTGAAGACTCGCTGCGCCGCCTGCTAGAAAACTCTGATTGGATCAAAGCCAACCGACCGAAGAACTCGATCGCGGCACTGATGCAACCGCTCTACCGCGCGGACCTGACCGAGAAGGAAGTTCATGCTTGGCTCGTCGCGCTCGGCAAAGCCCTGCCGCGCTAGTCAGCGCGTCGCTGGCGATTACCAGCCAGGCTCTCCGAGACGGTGCGCACACGCTCATAGTCGGGTTCGGATCCAACCAGCTTGACTTCGTATCGCGCGGCTACGCAAGCCCACCCTCACCGGCGGGTATGCGGCGGCCATTGCCCAACTCGCAGACCAACATGCTACGTTCCGAACCCGGCGCAGCCTTGACGCGATGCTCCAATTGCAGAGCGGCACCGCGCGATGCCATCGGTCCGGAAACCGCTCGCACCTGCCATGGGCGACCGCGCCGCGTCGAACGTGCGCCACCCCGTTGCTCGCCATTGTGTTGCAGCAAGCGACGCTCGACATCGATAGAGATGCCAACGTAGGTCGCCGTGATCACCTGCGAAGCGAGCACATAGACGAACCAAACTGCTTCGCTTTGCGCCGCCACCGACTTCTCGCTCGTCATTGCGGTATCGCCACAACTGCAATGCGGGCCGGACGATCATGGCCCTCGCTGCCGATCAACAGTCGACCGTCCGGCATCAAAGCCATCGCCTCCGGTTGCGGCAACAGGTTCATGTCAAGTTCCTGTGTTGCGACGACATCTCCATCGCTGTTGAGACGCAACAACAAGCGGTCCTTCGGCGACAGTATTAGCAAGTCGCCTCCAGGCAAGGCCAGCAGTTCACTGCCACGCAGACCCAAGTCGACCTTGCGGTTGCCCTTGGCAGTCGTGCGCCGTGGCCCCGGCAAATCGCGCGCCTCGATCTGGGCCTCGATGTCATTGACCTTCAACGTCATGACCGGTTGCTTCAGGCCTGTGCGCAGCAACAAGTGGAAGGCTAAAATGTGGCGGCGTTTCTTCTCGCGACGATTGCCGTCAACCGGACCTTTCGGCAACACCAAAAGGTGCTCGCCCGAGGTATCGACACATAGCCCTTCGAACTCGCCCTCGAACGGCAACTTGTAGGTGTGCTTACTGACCAGCCGTCCGGCATCCCAAGCCAGTTCCAACAAGGCTCCGTCGCTGCGCAGCACCCACAGTGCATCCCCCTTGGCCGCAATGCCCTCGTAGTCACCGTCGTTGCCAAAAGACACACTGCGAATCGGCTCTTTGCCTTGTAGATCGACGATGAATACGACGCCCAACTCATCCTGAACGCAAGCAAGCGTGTGCTCGTCGAGAGCTACCATCCCCGAGAGTTCCGATAGCGATGGCGGCAACGTCATGCTGCCGACCGACAAGTCGTCTGGATAGCTGCACGCAGTCGACAGAACCAGCAGCGCAACCGCCATGAATGCGGCCGGCAGCCAGGTCTTACGGCTCGCAACAGTGGCTTCGCTCAAGGGGTCAGGCATCGACGTTCTCAGCGTATCACTGGTGCCAAGCAAATACCGCCCTAACAGCGCAAGCCAAAGTCGCGATCAACGGAGGATCACGTCAACGACAGGTCCCGCCACGATAGCACCACGCCACAATACCAACGCGAACGGGCCAGATCGCGGCACTACTGCGGCGCTACCGCAATCAACTTCGTGCGCGTGCGGAAGAACAGCATGCCAGCCGAAACAGCCGGCGCCGCCATGCACGTTTCACCGAGTTCGTTAACGGCCAGCAGTTCGTATTGCTTGCCCGCCTTCACAACGTGTACATCGCCCTCTTCACTTGGGTAGTAGAGCTTGCCATCGGCAGCGATGCCCGACGCCGAGTAGCCAACACCCGCCGTCATGCGATGATGAAAATGCTTCTCACCGGTCTTGGCGTCCCAACAACTGATCACGCCATTGTCGCGGCAAACATAAAGTTCGTCACCGTAGACGAACGGCGATTGCATGTAGGCGCCGTAACGTCGGTCCGCCCAAATCAAGTTCTTACCGTCGGGTTTGATCGCCATCTCGCCCACCGCGTCTTCAGAGATCGCGAGGATGCGCGCCGGCCCGCCGTGCGCTGTCGTCAAGAACACGAGGCCATGCCCAACAACCGGCGTCGGCACGGGGATATCGCCGGTGCCCTGCAACTTCCAAAGCTCTTTGCCGGTATCAAGGTCATAGCCACCCATGTGTTTCCAGCCATTCAGGATCAGTTGGCGACGTTTACCCGTGACGTGCACCGTCGGCGTGCACCAAGTCGGCTCTTCCTCACGCGCCGTGTGCCACACCTGCTGGCCTGTCTTGATGTCAAACGCCGCGCAAAAACTGTCCTCCTGCACATCGCACTGCACGTAGATACGTCCGTCGTAAATCACCGGCGAACTCGCCCACCCCCACTGCGCATCGGGCACGCTGAAGAAACCGGAGTCGAGCACGCCAAAGTCCTTCTTCCAGAGAAACTCGCCATCGACGGTGTAGACGTGCAAGCCTTCACTACCGAGGAACGTTGCGACATGGGTTCCGTCCGTAGCCGGAGTGGACGCAGCGTGCGAGCCTTTCGGATGCCGCTTGATCGCCGGCACGCCATGAAACGCAACCTTCGACCACAGCACTTTGCCGTCGGACTTATTCAAGCACAGCAAGCGCAACTCGTGCTTCGACTCATCCTCAACCGAAGCAATCTCGCCATAGAGGCCAACCCTTAACTCCGCATCGCCACCGCCATCTTTGACCGCGGTGTTGACGAACACCCGTTCGCCCCAAACCACGACCGACGAATGTGACAGTCCCGGGATCGGAGTCTGCCAAGCGATGTTCTTGCCCGTCTTGACGTCCCATTCGGTAGCCGTCGCAAAGCCGTCGGCGTAGCCACAACCAAAGCGGCCGTGATACGACGGCCAACTGGTTGCGACCACATCTTGCGCTACTGCCGATGGCGATGGCTTGGCCGGGACTTCTTGCGGCAACGCTGGCAGGGCAAGACTGGCCAACAACGGCAAGACGGACGATGTGCACACCATAACGCGCGATCGTATCCGGCACTCGTGGCCGACGTGCCACAACTCATGGAAACGGACGATCCCGAGTAACCGCCCCGACATCTGCTGTCTTTGCCATGCCATGCACCAGACACCTCCTGTGTGCCTGTGGTCACCGCACCAATGCAAAGTAGGCCCGGCGCTGGTTCGGTTGTCGCCGATCCCGCTAACAGCAACGCTCACTCTCGCTTTACGATGCATCCCTGCCATGCACGATGACGCCCAGTTCGACGGTGACGGACGACTCACCTCCAAGCACTACGGAGACGTGTATTTCTCCGGCGACGGTGTACAGGAGACCGAGCACGTCTTCGTTGCAGGCAACGCGTTACCACAACGATTCGCACAGGCGCGCGGCACGTTCGTCATCGGCGAAACCGGCTTTGGCACAGGACTCAACTTTTTGGTCACTGCAGAGTGCTTTACGCGCCATGCAAACAAGGCTGCACGACTTGTATTCGTCACCACCGAGCAACACCCACTCACCCGCGAAGTCTTGGCGGCAACTCACGCGCAACTACCAGAACACTTGCAAGCGCTCGCCAACGAATTTCGCGAAGCCATCGCGGCACCGACATCCAAGTCGTCACGCAGGATCGAGTTCGCAGGTGGCCGCATCGTGCTCTACGTGCTACTGGGCGACGCCACCGAATCTCTACGCAACCACTCGTTCACAGCCGATGCGTGGTTCCTCGACGGCTTCGCTCCCGACCGCAACCCAGCAATGTGGTCATTCGAACTGCTGCGAGAAGTTGCTGACCACACGGCGAACCAAGGCACCTTCGCAACCTACACTGTGGCCGGCCATGTACGGCGCTCACTGCAAGACGCCGGCTTCGCGATCGAACGCGCAAAAGGCTTCGGAAAGAAGCGCGAGATGCTGCGTGGCCAACGCAAGTCCTCCGAACAACCGGCCAACGCAACCAGGTTCGCCGACGCGAACGACTCCGCGCCGCAACACGTGCGCATCTTCGGCGCGGGTATCGCCGGGGCAACCGCAGCACACGCATTTGCACAACGAGGCGCACACGTAACGGTCATCGATCCGCATGGCATTGCTTCGTCAGCATCTGGTATCCAAGCAGCAATCGTGCGACCAAGGCTGTGGATCGCAGGCAACCGAGTACCCGACGCCGAGATGCTCGCCCAAGCATTCCGCTACACAGTCAACTGGCTCACCAACACGGCCGCAAATCGCTTCCGCGCGTGCGGTGCCCTGTTGTGTGCGACAGATGCACCAGACGCGGAACGCCTGCAGAAACGCACAGCCAATCTTGCGACAGCCGACCTCGCGTCATGGCTCCCTGCAGAACAGGCCAGCGAACACGGCGGCACGCGCATCCCTCATGGCGGCGCCTGGATTCCGCAAGCGGGAACGTGCGACCTTGCGGGCCTAGCACATGACCTGTTGCAGCATACGAACATTGAAGTCCGCAGTGACGTTCCCGACGCGAGTGCCGACCTCACGGTGCTAGCGACGGGCAACACGCAGTTCGATGCCGCCCTCGACCTACACACGCAACCAATTCGTGGTCAAGCCATTGCCGTGCACTGGCCGGCGACGACTTCTCCCCCGCGCACCGTGCTCTGTACGTCCGGCTACCTGGCACCACCGTCGAGCGACGGCATCACATGGATTGGCTCGACCTTTGATCGCGACGATGTCGGCCGTGATCTGCGAGCGCACGACGACGCGCGCATTCGCGACCACTTCGCGGCGTTGCCAGAACTCGCCGGCGCCTTGACGCACAGTGAAACCGTTGCGCGGTTCGCAGCCGTTCGCAATGCAACAACGGATCGCATGCCAATGATCGGCAGCCTCCCTCACCCGAGTGACGTGCCCATGGTTGCGTCACTCGCACATGGTTCACGCGGAGCCGTGACGGCGCCTTGGGCAGCTAGCCTGCTCGCCGCCGCCGCGTTTGCAGAACCGTTGCCATTGAGTTCGAACTATTGGCAAAGGTTGTTGCCGGCCCGCCAATAGCGGTTACGCACAGTCGACACGCGCATCAACTAGGCCGCACGAGAGACGCTGGCTCAGCCGATGTGGCTGACGACCGCCCACACGCCCGCGATCAGGAAGCCGAGGCACGACAGCCACAGCAGTGCGTCCCAAAGCTTGCCCGGCGTCAGTCCGGCATCCGTTCGTCGATAGCGCGACCACAGCGCGGCGAAGCCGAGCACGGGCAACATCAATGCTTGCGCGACCCCGCCGGCGAGCACGAGTTGGGCTGGCGCACGCACCCAAACGAACACCAGCAGGCTTACGATCGGCAACGCACCGCAGAAAACGCGCGTGTAACGCAGGCGCGCAGCAGCGGTGTCTGGCGCTAGGCGGAGCACGATGACACAGTCCGCAGCAATGCGAGCGAGGCCGGCGCTAGCGACGAAGAATGTCGAGTAGAGCACTGCGAAGGCCCCGACCAAGAATACCGGCGTGGCCCAGGTTCCGAAGACCGGCGCATACATCTGCGCCAGCGTTCGAACGAGGTTCTCATTCTCGGGATTGAGTCCGACGCGGCCGAGCACCGCGGCCCCAAGCAAGAAGAACGCGACCGTCGCGAACGTGTAGACAACCGCGGACAACCACGCGTCGCACTGCAGAACGCGCATCCAACCTCGAGCGCGTTCGCGCCACGCGCTAGTGCCATCTGCCGCCCCCGCCATGCGCGCGTAGCCCTTCTCGATGCACCAGTACGGATACATCACCAACTCCGCGGCGCCAACGCCGATGATCCCGAACGCAGCGAGCGCGGTCGCGATCGACGACGATGCGCCACTGCCTGATGACGTGGACGGCAGTTGGAAGCTCAAGCCTTCGACCAGATCCGTTGAACGAATTGCCCAGACCGGATCTAACTGCAGCATCACCACGGTCAGCATCGTGACCAAGGTGAAGGCAACGACGAAGATCGTCGCCAACATCTGGATCAACGCAAAGCGGCCAACCACCAAGATGACCGAGGTCGGCAAAGCCAGCAGCGTCGCCCAGATAGCTTCATCGTGCACCGGTCCAATGACGGCTAACTGCGAACGCAAGGCCTGCATGCGCGCCGCGGTTTCGACGGCCTCCACGGCCAGTGGGTTGAGCGCAAGTTGCACTTGCAGATTGACGAGTTCTTCCTGCAGTTCGTGAAACTGGGCGCCCGCATCGGTCAATGGCTGGGTCATCGCGAGCGCTTGCCCAACGCCGCCGATGATGCCCCCTTGCTGTGCCAGCGTGAGCAGCGTCATCGCGACCCAAAGCCAAACCGCCCAACCAGCACGCAGGCGCGGGCCCGGCAATTCATCGAGCGATTGCAATGCGGTCACGCCACGCACGACAGCACTGCGACCGAGTTCGACTTGCGTAAACACTTTGATGACGCAGCCGATCAGAATCAACCAAAGCAATACGAAGCCTGACTCGGCACCGACCTTGGTGGTTGCGATCAGTTCGCCGGAGCCAACGATCGAACCGGCGACGATGAGGCCGGGGCCGAGTCGCCGCACCACCGCCAGGAACGTCCGCGGCGGTTCAACGATTCCGCCGCTCATCGAAACTCCGCGAAGACGGGTATGTGGTCGCTGAGGGCAAATGGGGACCCGAGCGTCTCGCGCACCATGAAGGCACCTTCCTGCAGCGCGTGAGCACGATGCAAGCGCGCCGTGAGTGGCCCAGCGACGAAGACGAAGTCGATGCGCTCTTTGGGACTCTCACTCGGACATGTCAGCAGCGCTTTCTGCTGATGCAGTTGCCGCGCCGTGTCGACGAGGCCCGCCTGGGCCCACAAGCGATACTCCGGGGCTTCGGCATCGTGATTCATGTCGCCCATGACGATCACCGACCGGCCAGCCTGCAGATCCTTGGTAGTCGCTACCGTCAGAGCCTGAATCTCGGCCTCGCGGATGTGCGTCGTCTCCTTCCAACTCGGCAGCAGGTGCGCGCAGTAGATGGCGACCTGTTGCATTTCGTGTTCAATCACCACGCGGCCAAGGCAGCGAGAGAACAACTTGTCTTCGGGGATCTTCGGATCGATCGACGGTCGATTCTCACGAGCAACGATTTTCGGCCGCGACAAGATCGCACCCGAGATGCCTTCGCGCCAGCCCTTGCCCTTCCACCCGCCGGGGAAGTACGCGTAGTCCATCTTCATCAATGCAGCGAGTTCTTTAACCTTCGCTTCACTGTGCGCTTCTTGCAGCGCGATGACGTCCGGCTCGTACAGTTGCAACTCAAGCGCCAACCGCGGCAGCAGTTGGCCGCGCGATTGAATCTGGCGAAGGCGATGCTTGCCGGCATCGGTAGTCGCCACTGGGCCCCAGGCATGCACGTTGTAAGTGATCACGCGCAGCGGTTGCACGCGCTCAACCGGCGCTTGCGGCAGCAGGCAGGCAAACGTGACTAACGTGATAGTTGCGAGCATGGAAGCGCGACTCAACAGGGTCAGCTTGAGGTTGTCATGGCGCCGGACCATGATACTTGGCGGTCAGAGGGCACGCGCGGGCACTATGGTATGGCAACCGCCGCCAGATGGCTCGGACATCCAAGCCGCAGATGCGCGCATCTTTCTCAAGGCCCCACCGCTTCCCAGCGATATCCTGACGGCATGCACCCAATCAAAATCGGTGGGCTGCTGACCGCCCTACTCCTCACCGGATGCCGGGCGCGGTCACTTCCAGAGCTAGTCATCCCTGCGGGCGAGAGCCCAACTACGTGGCAAAAATCTATCGACCAGTTCGTGGCGCAAGACCGAAACGCCCCGGCCGCGAAGAATGGAGTCGTGTTCGTCGGCAGTTCAAGCATTCGACTCTGGCGCACGCTCGCCGAAGACATGGCTCCAGTCCCTGTCGTGCACCGCGGCTTCGGCGGATCGAAGTTGTTTGATGCGATCTACTACTCGCATGAACTGGTCAGCAAGCACGACCCGAGTGTCGTGGTCGTGTTCAGCGGCACAAACGACATCGCCGGCAAGGCCCCCAAGAGCGCCAGGCGTGTCCGCGATCTGTTTCGCCAATTCGTCGCCCGCTTGCGGTGGCACGACCCACAATTAGCGATTTGTCACATTGCCATCACCCCGACACTCGCGCGCGAGCAGCACATTCCGATTGTCGAAGAAACCAACCGCCTAATCCGCATCGACTGCGAGTCAGACCCCCTCCTGACCTTCGTCGATCCATCTGTGGACCTTGTCGATGCGAATGGCCGCCCAGATCCGCAGTGGTTCCTCAAGGACAAACTGCACCTGAACAAGCGCGGCTATGCAGTGTGGACTCATCACATTCGGCCGGTGGTCCAGCAACTCTACGAGCGAGCGGAAAAGTAGAGCCAGACGGACGGCGAGTTTGTTCCTTCTTGTCCTGGCACCGCACTAACCTCCTTGGCTAGGATCGCTGGTGCCCGAACTGGTCAGAGTTCGGACACTGCACCTGTGGATCACGAGACGGCGGTTACCTGAGCGGCGCACGCGCGCAGCCATGTAGATGATCGGACTCCGGCCGCAAGCAACGAGCCCTAGGAAACCGACGATGGCTGCCAAGAAGAGCAAGATCCCAAGGAAGAGCACGACGCCGGCCAAGCCGAAAGTCCGCAAACCGATGACCAAGCTCGACCGAATCACGGTCGGCGAGATCAACAAGTGCGCGGAACAGGTGTTTGGCAAGATCCAGAAACTCGACAAACCGGAGCTGAAGTTCCCGGAGCGTTCACTAAAGAACGCCAAGTACGACAAGAAGGGCGGCTTCCAGATGGGTCGTGGCCGGATTGAGCGCACGCTGACGGTCAACACCGTCAAGACGTTCGCCCAGACGCTCAAACTGATGTCGCTGAGCAAGGACATGGTCGTCAAGGACGATTTCGCGACCAAGCGAGAGGCCTACTACGTGTCGAAGAACTGGGGTGACGCCAAGTTCAATTCGCAGCCGGAGTCGGACACGGTCATGGATGACATCGAGGCGCTATTCAGCCTCGAAGGTGTAGCGCGCGAGCAGTTGCGCTTCCGGCCGGAAGAGCACGGCGGCAATGTCGCAGGTGCGTTGATCGTCGTCGACCGCGATCGCGAGACGGGCGCCGAAGAACTGATCGATTGCACCAAGCAGGGCAGCGGTTCGTACACGATCCCGGCGTCGGTCGAGCACTTCAAGTTCGAGACCAAGGCGAAGTTCATCCTCGTGATCGAAACCGGCGGCATGTTCTCTCGCCTGCACGAACACAAATGGTGGCGTAGCGAGAACTGCATCATCATCGGCACAAGTGGCGTGCCAACGCGGTCGACGCGCCGCTTCATCCGCAAGCTCGCCGACGACAAGAAGCTGCCGGTCTACTGCTTCAATGACTGCGATCCCTACGGCATCTCGAACATCTATCGCACGCTGAAGGTCGGCTCCGGCAACGCCGTGCACCTCAACAAGTTCTTCTGTGTGCCGCAAGCGCGCTACCTCGGCGTCACGCCGCAGGACATCGACGACTTCGACCTGCACGACGCGACCCACGACCTCAAGGATGTCGACATCAAGCGCGCCAAGGACGCCCTGAAGAACGATCCATTCTTCAAAGCTCACAAGGAATGGCAGAACGCCATCCAAAAGATGCTGAAGATGGGAAAACGCGCTGAGCAGCAGGCACTGGCCAAGTGGGGACTCAACTTCGTTATCGACGAGTACCTGCCATACAAGCTCAAGAACACCAAGAAGTTCCTGCCGTAAGAGAATGGTGTAGGCGTAAGGCCTATGGCGCGCGGGCAGCGCCGACGCGACGATACTGGCATGCACAAACGCACTGCCGCCTTCGCTCTCCTGCTCGCGATGACCAGTTGTAGCTCAATGCGCTACGACCTCGAGGGAGTGGGCATCCCAGTTCACGCCAACGCATATGGTGAAGGCGAAGACTTCGTGCTGAAGAGCAAATACGTGATGTATGTGCACGGCCTGCTCGGCGAGAAGCAGCCGATGGTCGCGGAGATACTCAAACAGCACTGTGGTGACGCCATGGCGGTCACCAACTTCCGCGTCAGTGCGGGCGCGAACCTGTGGGATTGGCTCGGCACCCACCTGTCGCTTGGGCTGATTCGCTTGAAGACCGTCACGATTCGCGGTCGCGTCGTTCGTTAACGCCAGTGACCTACACCTAGGCCTGCGTCCCGAGCTAAGGCCCGCAGTGGCACGAACGAAGCGCTAGGCCCACGGGCTAGCGCGGCACCGCTCGCAACGCGGCCGCCACGGTCGCTTCATAAACATCGACCGAGTCCGAGATGTCTTTGCCGTAGCCGCCGCCCATCACTGTGACGTGCGGCAATGCTCGCCGCGACAATTCTCCGAACACGAACGTATCGCGCGCCAACAGGCCATCCTTGCTCACCGACAAGCGCCCGAGTTTGTCACCGATGAATGGGTCGGCACCACTCAGATAGAAGACGAACTCTGGATCACTGCGTTGCACTGCTTCGGCAAACCCGCCGCGCAACTTCGCCAGATACTCAGCATCGGTGGTGCCCGACGGTAACGCGATATCGAGATCGCTCACGGCCTTCACCGACGGGAAGTTCTGCTCGCCGTGGATCGAGAATGTGAACACGCTTGGATCGTCAGTAAAGATCGCAGCCGACCCGTCGCCTTGGTGCACGTCGGTGTCGACGATCAGCACGCGAGCAATCGAGGTATCCCGCTGCAAGACGCGCGCCGCCACCGCGCAGTCGTTGTAGACGCAGTAACCAGCGCCGCGATCTGCACGGGCGTGGTGCGTGCCGCCCGCGAGGTAGCAAGCATGGCCGTGCTGAACCGCGACCCGCGCCGCGGCGATCGTGCCACCACAACTTCGCAGCGATCGCTCCACAAGTTGCGAACTCCATGGAAAGCCAATGCGCTGCATTGCCTCGTCACCGAGCGTGCCCGCGGCAAATCCCTCGATGTATGCATCGGTATGCACGAGACGCAACTCGTCATCCCGAGCACGCGGCGCCAACAGCAGTTCGACCCCAGTAGCAGCCGGCCAACGCTCAATGCGTTCGCGCAGCAACCGATACTTATCGACTGGAAAACGGTTCTCCGGCGGCAGCGGGAACGTGAAGGGATCGGTGTAGAAGACGTGCACGTCAGTCGAAATTCAACGGCGGCAAGTCGCGCTTCACACGCATGCGGTTGAGCAACTTGAGGATGATCGGGCGGCCAACGATACGACGTTCAAGACCGCGCTTGCCAGGGAAGTTCAGCAGCATCAAGCCAATCAAGATCGTCAGCACTCCTTGGCCGGGTAGCAGCAACATCGCGATACCTGCTAACAAAAAGACCAAGCCAAGCGCGTTCTTAGCGATGCGAAAAAGCCAAGCGCACGCGGTTCGTGGCACTGGCTGTTCATCGCGCGACGAGGCGAAGTAGTCGGCGGGCACGCGCAAGACCATCGCGGGCAACAACAAGGCGCACAAGACAAGCGATGTAAGCGAGCCGACAAACAGCCAACCCAACAGATCGCCGTTGGCAGCAGCCCAGTGCCAAATCTGCTGCCACCACCCATCGTCTTCAATCCGTGCGATCATGTTTTTCGGTGCGAGTAACTACGGCCCCATGCCACCAGAGCCACTACTTCGATGCCAGCCGCAACAATTGCCAAATAGATCGGGCCGCCCGTGAGTGTGGAAGGCGTAACCATCGCCTTCAACAAACGCTTCGGTGAGTTCGAGTTGGACCTCCCGAACGGCCACGTAGTCCAGATTTGCCAGGCACCATCAAGGCCCGGTTGGCGTGTGTGCCTGTGGGAGTCGCCACACGCGCGACGCCATCAATGTCTCGAAGGACGATCTAGTTGCCCCGGACGGCGACAATCCCGTGCGGCACGTGCTTTGACTCGTCCGACAGCACCGTTTTGGTGACGAGTGACGTTCCGTTGCAAAGCTCTTTTGCCGCTCAACTGGGCCGGAGCTGCAGCGACAAGAATGCGGCCAGCCGAGTGCAATGGCGGGCGCATCGACGGTTCCTGCCTAGTGAGCCTGACTCCCGAAGAAGCGCTAATCAGAGAGAACCTCGTGTCAAAGGGCGGAGAGCGGCAGGAAGCACTGGCCCCAATGCCGATTCTTAGATACTCCTATGTCCGACCCCATGCCCGCTACTACCCCAGCATCCCAACTCGAACAGAAGATCCAGGCGCGCACGGCAACCGTCGGCGTTGTAGGACTTGGCTATGTCGGCCTGCCACTGCTGCGAGCGTTCTTCCAAGCGGGATTCCCCGTGCTTGGCTACGACGTTGACCAAGAGAAGATCGACAAACTCCATAACGGCGAGTCGTACCTGAAGCATCTCGGTACCGACTTCGCGCTGGAAATGTCCCAATCGGACAAGTTCCACGCAACGACTGACGAACAGAAGCTCGGCGATGCTGACGTGATCATCCTGTGTGTGCCGACGCCGCTCGGCAAGCACGGAGAGCCGGACATGAGCTACATCACGCGATCGACCGAGATCGTCGCGAAGGTGCTGCGCAAGGGTCAACTGATCACACTCGAGTCGACAACCTATCCCGGCACGACACGCGGCGATTGCATTCCGATCCTCGCCAAGACGGGCCTCGTGGTAGGCGAAGACTACTTCGTCGCTTACAGCCCGGAGCGCGAAGACCCGGGCCGCCAAAATCACTCGACGCAGACGATCCCGAAGCTCGTTGGTGGTGTCGATGAAGTCAGCGGCAAGCTGGCGACGCTGCTCTACGGCGCAGCGATTGCCGAAGTTGTTCCGGTCGAAACCGCCGAGATCGCCGAAGCGGCGAAGCTGCTCGAGAACATCTACCGCTGCGTCAACATCGCGCTCGTCAACGAACTCAAGCCCGTGCTCGCTTCGATGAACATCGATGTCTGGAAGGTCGTCGACGCCGCCAAGACCAAGCCGTTTGGGTTCCAAGCGTTCTACCCAGGCCCAGGACTCGGTGGTCACTGCATCCCCATCGACCCGTATTACCTAACGTGGAAGGCGCGCGAGTTCGGCCACCACACGCGCTTCATTGAGTTGGCTGGCGAGGTCAACAACTCGATGCCGAGCTACGTCATCCGTCGCACGATGGAAGGCTTGAACGAAGTCAGCAAATCGATGCGTGGCGCGAAGGTGCTGGTCATCGGGCTGGCCTATAAGCCAGACGTCGATGACGTTCGCGAAACGCCGGCAGCCGAAATCATCAAGCTACTGTTCGAGCACGGTGCCGAGGTGAGCTACCACGATCCGCACGTGCCGTTGTTCGCTGGCATGCGCAAGTACATGGAATACCGCATGCACTCGGTGCCGCTCGACCAAGATGCCATCAAGCAGGCGGATTGCGTGCTAATCGTGACCAACCACTCGAACATCGATTGGCAGATGATTGGAGACAATGCGCGCCTGGTCGTCGATTCGCGCAACGCGATGGCCGACGTGCTGCCCATCAAGGGCGCTTACGTACAGGCCTAGGTCTTAGCGGCGCTGCAAGAACTCGCGCAACGCCGCCTGCACTTGGCTGCCGCCGTGGCGCCACAAGTCGCGATGGCCGACACCCGGCACATCGCAGCGCACCTTATCCTTGGCGGGTGACGCGGCTAACAACCGCGCCGTGGCCTCGGGCCCCACCTTGTAATCCAGCGTGCCGCACGCCACCAGTAGCGGTGCGTCCTGCTGACGTAGTGCGGCGACGGCGTTGAGATCAGCGGCGTTGACATCGAGCAACCACTCGGCGCAGGTGAAGAATGGCAACAGTGCGATCATCGGCAAGCCAAACGCGCGCGACTGCAGCGCTGCCGCGATGTCGCTGTAGCACGCTTCGAGAACGACGAAGTCCCACGCCGGTGGATTGTCGGTGCGCACGCTCGTGTATGCCGCAGCCGCGGCGCCGAGTGATTGGCCGTGGACGCCAACGACCTCGTAGCCACGCTTACGCAAGACGTCATGACAGGCGATTAGGTCGAGAGCTTCGTGCCACCCCATCGAGATGCGCGCGCGATCGCTGCTGCCGGTGCCGCGCAAGTCGACGAGCAACGACGACCAACCGAGCTCGGCGTAGAAGGCCGCACGGGAAACCATTCCTTGCCGGTTACCGCGGATGCCAGCGGCCAGGATCACACATCGCCTGCGTTCGGCCGGAACGTCGAGCAACCAAGAACGCACCGTCAGTTCATCGCTCGTGACGATGTCGAGATCCTCGACAGTGTGGCCCGCGATGGTGCGCCGTTCGCGAATGTTCGAGGGATTTGGCTGCGTGCTGGCATACGCGCCGAGCCAACCGATTAGCCACCAACCGAGGAACAGCACCAAAGCCGGTCGGCACCAACGCCGCCACCACCGTGACCGCACTGGTTGCCGCTTGTCGTTTCGCTGAGGTAGCGGTTTTTCGGCAATCATCACGAATCGCAAGGCTATAGGCCTTTGGCCCGAAGTTTGCCTATGGACTGGCGCACGCTGTCGCCGCGAGCACCAACCAATAGGAGATCCCAATGCACATCCGCACTCTATCGTGCGCGCTCGGAGTCATCGCAATGACCCTTTCAAGCACGCCCCTCTTTGCTCACGGCGGAGTCTACCGTGGCCCCAAAGACGTCGTTCCTCCGGTCGGCAACGGCGGCCGCACCGGCCGCCCCTCCGGTCCCACCAACCCGCCCGGCCCGACCACTGGTGCCCCGCGCGCACCTACAGCATCGACACCGACTGGCCCGGCGACCCCCCGCACCGGCAGTCCCCGCGGCCCGGGCGGTCGCGGCACCACCGGACCGATCACCCGCGGCATCCAGCTCACCGCAGACCTCAGCACGTGGCGCTACTGGTGGGAGTTCAACAAGCACTCCTACATCGGCCTGCGCGAAGCAATCCACCAATCGGGCCCCATCACCGGCTCCGACGTCTTCTGGCTCGGTCCGCGCAACCTGCCGCCGAGTCAGAACATGCTGGCCCCGACTGACTCGCAAATCCACGAAGACGTCTTGCCGGCGCTGAAGCGCGCAATCGACTCGACGGATCAACGCGACATCGTGTCGTCGTGCATGGTGGCGATGGCCAAGATTGGCCAGGATCACGAGAAGTTCAAGCTGGTCGACGTGTTCGCTCTGCGGCTAGCGCGCAGCAACCAAGAGATCCGTGAAACCGCGGCACTCGCAATGGGCATCTCTGCAGTGCCTAGCGAGAAGGCGCTCAACAATCTGATCGCATTGGCCTGCAACGATGCAAATGGCCGCAAGCTCAGCAACGGCAAGGTCAGCAACCGCACGCGTTCGTTCGCTCTCTATGGCCTCGGGCTCTACGCCAACGAACACCCGTCGCCATTGATCAAGCGCCGCGCGCTAACCGCGATGCGTAGCGTTCTCGAAGACACCAGTCGCGAGCGCAACGTCAAAGTTGCCGCCATCCAAGGCATCGGGATGCTGGCCATCGACTGCTTCGACACAGAGAGCCAACCGTTGCTGGACGAAGCGCTCGATGCATTGCTGACCTTCTACACGCAGAAGGCAGGCATGGGCTTGCAACTGGTGCAGTCGCATTGCCCAACGGCAATCATGAAGCTGATCGGTCGTGATCACGCCCGCAGTGAAGACTTCCGCCAACGATTCGCTGCCGAACTCAAGGGCAAGAAGAAGGATCGTCGCGGCAACGACCTGTCGCGTTCGGCCGTGTTGGCGCTCGGCCAGATGTGCGAGCCCTACGACAACAAGACAAGCGTGGGTGCCTCATACAGCAAGCTGTTGATGGCCACCTATAACACGCACAAGGACGGCCAGACGCGCTACTTCTCGTTGCTGTCGCTAGGTCAAATCGGCGGCAAGGAGAACCGGCGGTTCTTGTTGCGCATTCTGGAGAACGGCAACAAGCAACTCGAACGGCCGTGGGCCGCACTAGCACTCGGCGTACAAGCGTTTGCGAAGTACAAAGCCTTGGCCGCTGAAGGCACGTCGGTCGACCCCGACGAGATCGTAGGCGTTGCCTTGCTTGAGCAACTGAAGGACGCCAAGTCCCCAGAATTGATCGGCGCGCTCGGTGTCGCTTTGGGCCTGACTCGCTTTATCGATGCAGCACCCGAGATGCAGAAGCGCATGGTCGGCGACATGCAGAAGCCGGAACAAGCCGGCTATCTTTGCCTCGGCCTCGCCCTGATGCGCGATCAAGGGTCACGGGAAGTGATCCAGAAAACGATGGCCGCGTCGTCACGCCGCACGACCCTGTTCGTGCAGTCGGCAATCGCGCTGGGCGTGCTCGGCGACAAGACTGCCGCGGAAGAGCTCCACAAGAAGCTCGGCGAGGAGGGCGCCAACCTCGCGACGTTGGCGGCCATCGCTGAGGCGCTCGGCCAGATCGGTGACCGCCGTTCGATCGCGCCACTCAAGGAGGCCCTGTTCGACGAAGACCGTGGCAACATGCAACGTGCGTTTGCAGCGGTCTCGTTAGGGGCCGTTGCGGACCGCGCCATGCTGCCTTGGCACTCCAAGGTCAGCAAGAACATCAACTACCGCGCGGCGGTCGAAACCCTGACCAACCAGCAGAGCGGCATTCTGGACATCTTGTAGAACGCGAACGGCAGGCACACACTGGGGGTCACTGTGGCCCCCAGTTAGCCTCCAACCGATTAGGATTAGCGCGATGCGCGGGCGCGCGACTCCATGTCGGCCCTGCCGACTTCGGCATCGCGTTGATCGGTAGCTACCAATCAATGGGCCGCAGCGACATTGACAGCGGCAGCTTGATCTACGGCCCCGACTCGGACTTCCAAGGCGGGCCGTTCAGCGCCGGCTTCTGGTTCTAGTTGGCGAAGCGATAGCGAACGATCGCCCACAACGCGGCGATCGCATCGCGCCAGCCGATCTTCTTGCCTTCGGTAGACTTTCGGCCGCGATAGCGGATCGGCACTTCCCAGATTCGCACATCACGACGCGCGATCTTGGCAGTGAACTCAGGCTCCACCGTGAATCGGCGACTGCGGATCGTCAGGCCTTTGATCACTTCGCGGCGGAAGCACTTGTAGCACGTCTCCATGTCCGTCAGATTGAGGCCAGTCATCAGGTTGCTGAAGAACGTCAACGCGCGGTTGCCAAGGTAGTGGGGCAGCGCATCACGCTCGCGCTCCGGATCGTCAACATCGATTAGGTAGCGCGATCCGTAAACCACTTCAGCGTCACCCCGCACCACCGGCGCAAGCAACACGCCATATTCTGCGGGATCGTATTCCAAGTCCGCATCCTGAATGATGACCACATCGCCAACCGCGGCGGCGAAGCCGGTGCGCAGCGCCGCCCCTTTGCCGCGATTACGTTCGTGCTCAATAACGCGCACCCTCGACAGCCCAGCGAGTTCACGAAGGATCTTGCGGCTTTCATCGAAGCTGCCATCATCGACGAGGATCAACTCCTTGCGCGTCGGCTCGGCCAGCACCGCATCCACAATCTCGCGCAACGTCGACTGCTCGTTGTAAACGGGCATGATGACTGACAGCAGAAAGTCATTGGGAAGCGGCGGAAGCACGTCCACACAGTTTGCCGATCTAACGCTTACGTGTCACGTGAACGACCGAAGTCAAACTCGCCTTCTCCCAACCCCGCGCCCTCATCGCGCTCGACCTGCTCAGATCGAACCTCTCCCGTGGCGAATCGCCCCACCAACTGCTGGGCCAACAGATCTTCGTCGCAGTGCATTTCGACGTCACTTGGAGCACTGTGCCACTGGGCCAAAATGCCGGTCACCGCGCCGCACAAGATGAATGCCGTCAACGCCGGATCTTCTGCCGACAGGGTGCCATCTCGAGCGCCAAGCTCAAGTAGTTCGCGAACGCTGGCTCGAAACCACCGCTGCTCCTGTCGATCGTCTTGGCGCAGCCGAGCAGTGAATCGGCCGCGTAATTCGGTCGTCAGCACGCGCAGCAAGTGCGTAGCAGCCGGTTCGCTCAGGTGGAATGCCAGGTAGCCCGACAAGAACCGACGCAGCGCAAACACGGCGCCGGATGGACCTGGCCCCTGCACCTGCAACTCGCGACGCCGGTGTTCGCGCCAGTGATCGAGCGCCGCGAAGAACAACTCTTCCTTGCCCGCGAAGTGGAAGTAGAGGCCACCCTTGGTGACGCCAGCACGCGCCGCAATGCCGTCGAGTGTCGTTCCGGAGTAGCCGCCCTCAGCAAACTCTTCCGTCGCTGAAGCGATCAATCGCTCGCGTAGGGTCGAATCCGGAGGGCGAGGCATCGGCGCAACTCAGCGATTGCCGACGAACTCTTCGCGAACGTCCTGCGGCATGTAGAAGTCGATCAAGAACGGATTCCAAGCGCGTTCTTCCTGAGCGAACTGGTCCATGTCCATGTATTGCGCCGTGAAGTCGAGCGCGATGTCACCCTGCAACTCCACTGGCTTGAGCCGCAGGCCGACTCGTTCTTCGAACGGGATCAGCGGCACGATCTTGCCTTCGTCACCTTCTTCGAGGCGCATAACGATCGAACGCGCGCGACGCACTAGATAGACCCGGTTGTCCTCGGCTCCGCTGCGCTTGAATAACGACGCCATGTGGATGGAGAACACTTCGGAACTCGTCGTCAAGGCATTCTTGATCTCGCTCTTGATCTCATCATCAGAGATCTGCTCGAACTCCTCGACCTCATCCAGGTCACCAATCGCCTCGAAGAAGTTGTAGAGCGGTTGGGAGCCAAGCTGCATCTCGCCGAAGTCTGCGGATTCAGCCGCGTTCTCGGTGTCGGCTTCCTCGGAGGCCTCTTCGTCGATCTCGTTGCGATAGCGAATGATGCCATCGATCACTCGATCCGACACGCGGATCGGATCAAACAACGCCCGCAACACTGCGCGCGACGCCGTGTTGACGTTGATCCGGATACCAAGGCCTTCCGGTTGTTGCGGTGGCTCGTCGCCTAAGCCCTCACCACCAGGTTGCGTCTCCGCCTTCGGATCTAGCGCGGGCTCACCACGTGCAGCACGTTGGCGGGCCAATTTCTCTGGGTCACCAGGATCGGCAACGGTCGCCGTCCAGATCGTCAGTACCGACTCCAATCCAGGGTAGAAAATCTTGTCGAGAGCTTTGTCGAAGAACAACTCCGACGTGACCATCGGCAGCATCATCAGTTCGTCGAGATGCAGCGGCGCGTGGAAGTCACGCATCTGCTCGTCGTCAGTCTTCAACTCCGGAGTCGGCATCTGCTCAGTGTTGGGGCGATTGCCCCAATCGATGATGCTCTGCACGATCATCGTCGCGTCGCCAGACGACACGTCGAACTCGGTGTCTTCGCGCAACCCGTCAATCAAACGGATCATGCGATCGCGCGACACCTGGGCGAACTCATCGTCCGGACTCCAAAGTGTCAGCAAGTTCAGTTTGCGGTTCTCGTCCTCAATCCACACATAGGTGGTCAGGTCGTTGTCGGGATGACCAACCGGCTCGAACCACGCGTCGCGACTCGAATCACATACGGAGGTCGGATCCTCTTCGGCTTCCTCGCCTTCGCCGCCCTCGCCCTCGCCCTCGCCACCACCACCGGACGCTGCTGCCGCGCCAGCCAAGCCTCCGAGGGCACCAGCTTCCCCACCTTCAGCCCCCATTTCGTCATTTTGCCCGACCAGGTCGGCGAGCAGTTTCTCCTCGGACTCGAGTAGCTGGTATTGCATCTGCGTGCGCATGCGCGCCAGCAGGGCATCGTTCTCGCCAGTAGCCCGAACCATGCGGCTCGACACGACCAATTCCGCGACCAGGATGTACAGAAGGATCGAGAAGATCAGGGCCATCACCAGTGCAACACCTCGCTCGCTATCGCTAGCGGCGGTGGCACGGGCAAAACGGCCTGAGGGCTGCAATTGGGAGTCAGACATCAGCGGAAGTGTGACGGCCATGGTAGCGGTTCCTTCCTGCGGGGCGCAGGCTCAGGACAATCGACTTGGTCCGGGCCGCCCGATTTGAGGCGATTAGTGGCCTAGAACTGGGGGCCGATGCTCCGCGAACCGCGATCACGCACGATCCGCGGCGTGATATGGAACTCAACCGTGGTCTCGCTGCGGACCGTCGAGGTCGACCGGAACAGGAAGCCGAGCACCGGGATGTCGCCCAGAATCGGAACCTTGGTTTCGCTCTCGAACAGCGTCTTCGACTTGAGGCCGCCAATCACCAGCGTGTGGCCGTCCTTGAGATAGACGGTCGTGACCGCAGTGCGCGTGCTCGTGATCGGCGTCACGATCGGGACGGTAGCAGCAAACCCCGTTACCGCCGAGACGTCGGCGTACACCTGCAGGATGACCGAATCGGTGCCGGCAATCACCGGCACGATGTTCATGCGCACACCCACCGGACGGAAACTGATGTCGGTCGCGACTGTGGAGCCTTGCTGGGCGAGTTTCGCCTGCGGGAACGGCACGTCGGTCAACGTTGAGATCGCCGCGACACCGCCATTGCGCACAACAAGCTTGGGCGAACTCGTGATGTCCGCGAGGTTGTTGGCTTCGAGCGCCTCAATCATCGCGTTCAACTCCCACGCGTCGTGAATGCCGCCCAAGACGAAGCGGCCAATGTCAGCAACCGGGGACACGCCAACAATCGGCTGGCTCGCGGCGAATGACGAGGTGTACGAACGCACCAGCTGGCTGCTGGTCAGATTGCCAAGAATCGGCGTATTCATATCGACCGTCGCAACGCCGAATGACAAAGCGTCGGCAACGTTGTATTCGACCACCAGCACGCTGATCTCCACCTGCGGAATGCTGGCGTAGAACAGATCCAAAGCCGCTTCGAACGCGCCGAGCCCCGATGGCTGCGACGTCACCAATGCGAGCGACACAGTCGGTGCTTTGCCGGAAGGCGCCGCCGGCGCCCCGGTAACCGCGCTGACCGTCTTGGTGTCTACCAACCTGATGCCGCTGAGCACCTCAAAGTCCGGCACGAAGGTCACCTCAACTTCGTGCCCCTGCAGCATGCGGCCAAGGATGCTGGTGGCCTCTTCACCGCCGACCTTGGTGCCCGGCTTGGGAGGATTCGCGCCGCCTGCCACCAACGGCTTGTCCGGACTGATCGGCGCGATCAGCTTCAAGAACGTCTGCGCCAAGTCGCCAGCGAGGAAGTACTGCTTGGTAACCATGCCGTCCGAGCTGATCAAGACGTTGCTGCCGAACTGCAATCGCAGCCGGGCATCGCGTTGCTCGGAGGTCTCCGGCCCCTGACCTTGTGGGTCCTGCGCAACGCCATCATCGAGCGGCAACGCATCGCCGAGTCGCCACGCAATCGGACCAGCCGTTCGCGTGCCGCGCCCACCCATCACATCGCCGGTGATCGCGGTCTCCCCAAGACGCTTGGGTGGCCCAGTGTTGACGCAGCCAAGGGCAAGCACGGGCAACACCCATGCAGCTGCCCCTAAGAATGGCCGCAACAATTCGAGACTTGGCGCAAGGCGGGACACGGTTCAGGATTGTGAAGCACGCGCGCCAGTTGCGCGAAGACTTTCGCCGCTTCGCGACGGGAGATCGGCCGGAGGTGCTTCTTGAGGGTCAGCGGTTTGAGCCGCTAGCACCCAAACAGGGGAGGAGGAGAACGAGTAGGCGAAAACGACGTGGGCAGGGGCGGCGCCGTCGGTGCGCCGGGTTGCGCGAACCGAACCGCGAGGCTGAGCGGGGCAGCGCTGCGTGGGGGCAGCGCTGCGTGGGGGCAGCGCTGCGTGGGGGCAGCGCTGCGTGGGGGTAGCACTGGGTGGGGGCAGCACTGCGTGGCTACTCTTTGATCTTCGCCACGACCTTGCTGGTCAGGTCGATGACCGTGCGACCGCGGTCATCCTTCAGATCCTTCTTCCGCGTCACCATGTCCTTACTTTCGGAGTCGGCGATGCTCTCGATGGCCTGCTTGATGCGCAAGTTCATCCGAGTGATCAACTGCTTGCCGCGCGCTGACTGAGGATCGATGCCCTCATCCACAATCTTCTGCCACTCGGGCGTCGCAGCGCGGACCTTCTTCTCAGTGACGATCGCAGGTGCCGTCGTGTTGGCGGCACTACCAGTATAGACCACAGCACCCTTCCTGAGAGTCACCTGCGCGGAGGCTGTGGCTGACAGGATTGCGGACAGGAACAAGCCGACGATCAAAGTGGTGCGCATAACGAAATCAGTAAGCGGCTCCTTGGAGCCACTCCCCCTTCGTGGAGAAATTGGCCAACCGCTGCATCCCACATATGCAAGCATCGGTCCAATCAATCAGCCATCCAGATGGCAAATTACCTAAGTCCATTTTCTATATGATCATATCGATCAAAAAAAACAATCGGCCACAGCCTTGGCAACCTGTTGAAACTATTGGCCAGGCGTGGAATCTATCGGCGCGGGATTGGCCACCACCGCCAATGGCCGATAAAACGCGCCTCGCCGAGCGCCGACACGCTCGACGACGCCATACTGCACAAGCGCTTGCAAATCCCTGAGCGCGGTGCGGTGTGAGACGCCCGAACTGCTCATGTGGTCCTGTGTCGTGAGGCGTCCACGTTCCTGGATCAGAGACCGCAACTGCAACAACCGTGGGGTTAACGGAACGGCAGCGCCCGTGCCACTTGCTCCCACCGCGTGAGCCGGGTCTATCGCCTGGCTCACAGGCGTGAGAATCGCTCTCGGCTCCAACTCAACATCCGGTCGCACCAGATTCACAATAGGCTCACCTGCTGCAGGCCCCGCCACCGACGGGTCGACCGCCCGTCCCGAGGCCCGAAGGGCCACATCGCGGGACGGCTCGCCATCCACTTCAACGGGACCCGCGCTGCGATCGGAAGACTTACCGTGAAGAGGCCCACCCTCGGGACTGGGCGACGCACCGCGATTTGCGGGAGCAGCATCGGCCGTTGCGACAGGGGCCGACCCCACAACCACCGGAGGAGACCCCGGCAACGCCAGTGTGGCCCCGCCAGCCAAAGCCGAGCGCACATCGTGCAGCCCGACAACCTCTCCGCGCGCCAACACCAGCGCGCGGAAGATCGCCGTGCGCAACTGACGGATGTTGCCGGGCCAACTCTGCCCATACAACTCATCCATCGCATCAGTCGACAACGCGCGTTCTGGCGCATGGCCAGTCAGCACAATCTCGCGAACAAACTGCTGCACCAAGCCAAGCAACTCTTCGCGGCGCTCACGCAACGGCGGCACCACGACGACCATGCCCTGCAATCGATAGTAGAGGTCTTCGCGGAAGCGCCCGTCCTTCACCATCTGCTGCATATCGCGGTTGGTTGCCGCGATCACGCGCACATCAACCTTCACTGACTCGGTGCCGCCGACACGATCGATCTCACCTTCTTGCAACGCACGCAATAACGCGACCTGCACGTCGTGTGGAATCTCACCGACCTCATCGAGGAACAAAGTGCCGCCGTCCGCCTGCTCGAAGCGGCCGATCTTGCGACGATCCGCACCAGTGAACGCACCGCGCTCGTGGCCAAACAACTCACTCGCAAGCAGCGTTTCCGAAAGCGCCGCGCAGTGAACCTTGATCAACGGCCCCCTGCTGCGACGACTCCAACGGTGCACCAGGTTGGTCAGCACCTCCTTGCCAACACCCGTCTCCCCCTCAAGTAGAATCGAGAGATCGGTTGGCGCGACTCGACGCAACGTGCTGTAGACGGGCCGCATCGCAGCACTGACTGCAGTCACGCCAGCCTGCAGCAAGCTGACATCCGACTCCGCCTCCATGGCTTCGCGTACTGGATCTAACTCCAACTGCGAACGAACAGCATCGAACAAGAACTCGGCAGAAGCCGCTTCGTTCGGGAACACCGATAGCGCACTGCCGAAGGATGCACCACCTGCCTCAATACCGTCTTGCCGGCCCTTGGAACGCCACGCCGCAGCAACATCCTGACGCAACACCTCGGCATCTTGTCGATCCGACTGTGGTAGGCCGATAAAGAACTGACCGCGACCACCGTGGCCAACAACCGCCGCATCGGGCAAGCACTCACGCAATAGCTCCAAGAACTGCTGCAAGCGACGAGCAGATCGATTGCGCTCGGAGACCCGGAAGGCCAACAGCGAGAGCGACTGCTCCAGGTATTGCGCCTGCGACACCTGATCGACAATGCGGCGGCGGAAGTAGTCCGGTGCAAACGCTCCAGTCACCGGATCCTGAACGGCCAAGCGCTGCAACTGCGAACGCTCACAGGCACTCGCGGCCTGCGCGACCACCGTGGTCAACAACTCGAGATCCACGGGGGAAGGTTCATCGAGATCGAAGCCAAGTAGCACGACGCCGCGCGTCTGCCCAGCGAACACGATCGGCAAACCGAGCAACGCCCCGCATTGCGGCAACGCCTCTCCCCATGGGGCAGGCAGGCGACCTTGCTTCGCCCTGCAACAGAACGGGCCCGCTAACGAAAGGATCGACCAGCCATTCAGGTCAAGGCGTTCGCCGATAGCTTCGCCACCGGCATGCAACACCACCGCCGTACCCGAGTCATCGAGCATGGTCGTAACCACGGCGTCGGCACCGGTCTGATTCGCACAGAACCGGCGCAATACTTCGATCGCCGTGCCCTCATCATGCTCGGCGGCAAGATCGGCCATCGTGCGATTCAGCGCCTGCAGGTCCTGCATGCGACTATGCAGATCGACCGCCATCTGGTTAAAGGCCCGCGTCAATTGGCCGACCTGCCCACCTTCATCGGCCGGCACGCGCGTTTCGAAGACGCCGCGCGACAACGCCAACGCACCCTTCTCGAGTCGCTCGATTGGTCGACTAATGCGGCCACTGACGACAAACGACAAGAACGCCGCCAACACAATCAGTGAGCCAGCAACCAACCAGAAAAAGGCGCGCACCGGAATGCGACCAATCGCCAGATCCAAGGTGGCGCGCTCATCGGGCATCGCCACGACCAACAGGCCCCGCGGCGTCTCCTGCAAGTCGCGCAGCACTTCGGCACCAATCACGTAATCGCCCATCGCCGCCGACTCGCGCAGGATCACCGATTGCTTGGCTTCATCGCCAGTGACCAGCGCGGCCTCCCGCGCCAACATCGTCGAAGGATCATAGGCTTGCTGCAGCAAACGCTCGGCGCTGTCGCGCCCTTCGCTCGCCGCCAACGGGTAGCCACGCACATCGGTCAACAACAGGTCGTGCCCTGGCGCCAACGCACCCAGCACGCTGCCATTGAGCGGGCGACCTGCGGTCAGCGACAGGGTGCCGCCCCGAACCGCTTGCTCGGCGCGCACGCCCAGCATCAATCGTCCCCACTGCATGAACAAACCAGGTTCGAGACGCGCTGGCGCTTCGACCTGACGCATGCGTTCGTCGCCAGCAACCAACACCACAGGATCCAGCGACGCGTTTGGCGGCTGCCATTCGAGTCGCAAGAAGCCGCCGCGCCATTCCGGCGGCAACTGCCCAGCAAGCAAACTCTCTAACTCCTCGGAGACCGTCGCTACCGGAGTCGGCGCCTCGCCTTCAACGAACTTCTCGTTGGCGAGCGTTGCCAAGTCACGCAGCCACTGCCGGGCCGATTCCTTGACTCCACTCTTCTCATCTTCGAGCTGCAGCATGGCGCTCTTCACGGTGCTGCTCATGCCATCTTCGACCTCGGTGGTGTGACCGCTTTCGAGCACCTGCACCAACACCAACGACAACAAGCCAAGCGGCGCCAACGACGCCACCGACATGACCGTCATCAACCGGAAACGCAGGTTAGTCACAACCGCCAGCAGCTCACTGAGCAGCACCAACAAGAACGGCATGCTCAGCAAACACAGCAGCAATCCTATGCGACTGGCAAACTGACCCGAGGCCGCCCACACCTCATCGGTCCACGAAACGGCTAGCACCGCGCCATCCCAACCATCGCCACGCAGCGGCGCAAACATAGACAACCGTCGACCACCAGTCGGCAATAGCGAAACCGTCTCGGTCACCTCCGCCGGGCCAACGGCGCGTGGCAAGGTCAACACGTCCTGACGTTCATCCAACGTCAACGTCGACTCGCTGAGTTCGCCAGTTCGATAGATCGAGATGACGACATCTTCGAGCTCCGACTGAGCCGGTAAGCGCCGGAAATTGCCCTCGCGAACCAGCGGCGAATCCGGCGGATCCTGCGGTGCGATCGCGGCCTCCTTGACGAACACGACCGAACGAAAGCGCACCCGATAGTCCGCCAGGTTGCGGAACTCGATCGCCTGCAACGCCGTATCTTGCGGCAACTCCTTGACGGGATAGCCGAGGTTAATGTGGCGCTCCTGACTTTCGTCGCCCCACGTCATCGCAATCGATGACGGCGAATCAGATGGCGGGCCGTCGCGCGTATTGTGCACCGCCAACTCGTAGAACATCGACACCTGATGCTCGAAGACGATCGTCTGCTTCTGCCGACCGTCGGCGAAGTGCAACACGACCTCAGCAACCCGCGCACCTGGGTTTGATGTTGGCAAGCCGGGGTAGATCGCGCGATAGAACAACCACAGGTCCTCGGGCGACTCCTGTCCCTCAGGAATCGTCACCTTCGCGACGGCACTCGGAGCAAGTTCGATCCCGGCGTCTTGCGGGTAAGGACCACGCAGGTCGGTCAAGACACCATCGCGTGACGGCTCGCCGAGCGACAACGGTTCGATACTGCCCTGCTGTTCACCTTCGAGCGAGATGCCAACCAGACGCATGTCCGGATCGCCGATGCAGCCGATCGTCAGCGAGCGCAACTCTGCCAACGTGCGCACTTCCTCGCCGAGATCGATCGGCACGACACGCGCTTCCCAGAAGTCGCGCCCTAGCGACGTGGCATCGTCGAACGGCAATTCGAGATCGATGACCTTGTGCTGCTTCTCACCATCGATATCGATCTCGATATCGAGAATGGCAGCGGGCCTGGGGTCGATCAGAGCAATCGAAGGTGCATAGGGTCGCCCCAACACCAGGTTGAGTTTGCGACCGCGCAACGGCGGGTCGAACTGGAAACTGGCCGCCCGCTCGGATGGCAACGGCAGCCAGTAGCAGCGCACCGGCAAGTCATCAAACGAACGCACCGGCGGGCCGAACTGATCCGGAGCAATGTCGACGAGCGAACGATACTGCGCGTAGCGCTGACGTTCGACTGGCCTACCGCTCACGAGATCGACGACGGCACGGTCGCGACTCGCGCCGCGATAGCTACCCAGCGATCCCGCTTCCAGCAGCGGCATCGTGCCCTGCAGACTCTCAAGTCCAGCTTGCAGTCGCTCGCGCTGCTCTTCGGCGCGGAACGAGGCCATCAGCGTCGGCAACCACAGGCCAATCAAGAATGCGGCAACGCCAATCACCACCAGCGCGGTGCGCAACCAAAGCACCCGACCACGAATGCGGGCCCAACCGCGCAGCAGCAGGATCAACGCGACCAACGACAGCAGCGGCACTACCAGGTATGGCAAGTCGAGCAACAGCTCACTCGACAGCAACGGTGCCTGCACCGCGACCGGAGCCATCAATCCCGGGACTCCGAGCGACAGCACGCCCGCGCGCGGCCCATCGAATGGATCCGTCTTACTCCACGACATCGCCGTAGCTTCGGCCCCGCTGCCGGCATCGAAGTCGCGCAGCACCAGGTCAAATCCCAACGTCTCCGTTCCAGGCTCGAGATTCGGGAAGTGATGGAATGGGATCGCGGCCTCGAACACATACGACCCCGCGTTCAGGCGCCGCCCAACCACCTCGATACCAGCCAACTGGGTGATCGGTTGCAGCGAACCTTCGGCGACATCCTGTTCGCCCCCGCCCCAAACCCACGGCCGATGGGCCCGCAGCGGGAACAGGCGCAGCACGCTACGCTCGGCGCGACTAGTCGGATCGAGCGTGCTCGATCCAATGTGTAGTTCGAGGCAATCGATCAGGTCAGGAGTGACCACCTCGTCGCCGACGATCTGGTCATCGGAGATGGTGCCTGCGAGGTAGAGGCGGTTGTTGTCCCAACTGACCAAAAATCTGGCCGACAGATCCTTATTGCCACGCCAACTCCCAGCACCACGAAAGATCTGGTCACGCCCGAACTCCAACTTTTTGAGGGACTTCCATTCGGCCACATCGCCGTCAATGGTTGGCGTGAAATTGGTAATGGCCAATTCTACCGGCGAATCAACCTTGGCCTGAGCCAAACTGGTCACGCACAACAGTGCGGCCAAAATAATGAAGGCGATGATTCGAGCCATTGGGACGCCCATGCTACGGCCGCCACCACCCGCCGCAACGGACGAACTTGATCGCACGTCGCCGGGCCGCATCGCTGGTGAACGAATGGCTGCGACGCCCCAGGCACATATACGATTAAACGTAATGAACCGTGGGGTCGCCGCACAAGGCGCAGGCCTGATGGCGCGTGCGAGGCGCGAGCCTTATGGCCCGCGCGAGGCGCGAGCCTTATGGCCCGCGCGAGGCGCGAGCCTTAGCCCGCGCGAGGTGCGTGCCTAGTCTCGGCGGCGCGGGCGACGGCCACGCGGCGGACGGCTACCTTGATCGTCACCGATCACGCTGTCGATCGACTCAAGCTCAGCGGCAGGCTTGGGGCCGTCCTCGAACTCAGCCATCGGCATCGACGAGCGGCCACGGGCCGGTCGATCGTCGTCACGGCTCGACGAGCCAGCCGGGCGATCGCCCTCTTCGTCACGACGCGAACGGCGGCGCGGGCGGTCGTCACGGTCGCCACGAGGCGATTCCGCTTCGTCCCGATCGCGGCCACCGCGGGCCGGACGCTCTTCGTCACGGTCACGAGCAGGGCGAGCCGGACGGTCGTCATCGCGACGCGGCGAACGCGCGGGGCGATCTTCATCGTCACGCGAACGCGAACGGGTCGGACGCTCTTCATCGCGACGCGGGCGCGCGGGACGATCCTCGTCACCACGGGCACGGGTCGGGCGCTCTTCGTCACGACGCGGGCGCGCCGGACGATCCTCGCCCTCATCACTGCGCGGACGGCGGCCACGCGGACGATCTTCACGATCACCACGCGGCGCTTCAGCTTCGTCACGATCGCGGCGCGGGCGGCGCGGACGATCTTCTTCTTCGTCACGACGCGGGCGCGCAGGACGGTCCTCATCGCTGCGGGCGCGAGCCGGACGCTCTTCGTCGCGGCGCGGGCGGGCGGGACGATCCTCGCCCTCATCGCTGCGCGGACGGCGGCCACGCGGGCGATCTTCACGATCACCACGCGGTGCTTCCGTTTCGTCGCGATCACGGCGCGGGCGCGACGGACGATCTTCGTCACTGCGGGCGCGGGCCGGACGCTCTTCGTC
>CALCZA010000204.1 GCA_937906475.1 uncultured bacterium | reverse complement strand
TCAACGATTGAGCGCCAAGCGTCAGCTTGGGGCCGCATTGAGCGCCAAGCGTCAGTCGTGGCTGGGTGCCGGTGAGCCTGGCGAAGCGGTTCTTAGAAGCCGCTGTTGCTACCCATTATCCACGCGAAGCCAGCGCCGGCGCCCATCAGTGCGCCCATCATTAGTAGCGTCTCCGGGCCGAACGGGCTGACGTCGACCGACTCGGTGCCATTGGCGTCCGTCTTCGTGTAGCTGACCGAAGCGAACAGGTGGCTGGTCAGCGTCTCTGAATCGGGAAGCAGCGACATGTCGATCGGGACTTCTTCGGGCATCGGCACGAACGCGAGCACGCCGCAGGCGAGTTGATACATGCTTTCGAAGTCGGCCTTCCAGTCCTTGAACGCGAGGCTTGTGACGCCCTGCGGGATTGAAGCCGCGACGGACATGAACTCCTTGTTGCTGCGAATGTCTCCCTTCGGGTTGTCTTTGCGATCCATGCGCTTGAAGACGCGCTTGACGTCGCTGGCTGAGAAGCCAAGCACCATGTAGCCATCCTTGAACGCGAACGTCGGTTGGAACATCTCGAAGATGTTGATGCCCATCGGCATCTCGATCGTGTCCGAGTTGACGTTGACGGCATAGGACTTCACGCCGCGCTTGGTGCCTTCTTCGATTTCGATCATGCCCTCCGTCAGCGCGGAGAGGTTCTTCAGGGCGCTAATGAACTTCTCCTCGTTGTTGATCTTCAACAGCATCGCGACTTCCGGAGCCGACGAGATTGTGCCCATGGGCATCGACCAGGTGATGTAGTGATCACCGATCGAACCAAACATGTCGCCGCGAATCGTGAAGCCGAGTTGGCCTTCGATCTGCGCCAGTTGGCTGAGCGCTTGCTTGGCCAAGTTTGGGTCGTAGGCCGTCAGACCCTTGAGCACCATGTCGTAGACTTGGCTGATATCGATGGTGCTAGCGCTGAACGAAACGGCATCCTTCGGAACCCACTTCAGGAACTTGGTGTCAACGGTCTTGGTTGAGGCGGTGGCGTTACCGGGTGTCGAGTGGAAGCCCTTGGTGACGCTCTTGCCGTCGATGTAGCTCGACGACATGGCCATCGTGCCCATGTTGTTCAGGCCCATCGCCTGCATGGCGCGCTCGACGCCATCCGTGTCGATCATTGCGAGTTCACTCGCTTCTTCTGCGGCACTACGCACCGCGTCCATCGCGAAATCCATCATCGGATCCGGGGCCATGAACATCATTACTTCGGCGCCGTTCGCGTCGAGATTCTTGGTGGTGAGAGCAAAGCCCGGTGTGGTGGAAAGCACCGGGGTTTTGTTCATCATGTTGGTGACGATGCTCTTGACGTCGTCCGTCAACGTGCCGATCAGGATGCCGTTAGGCACCATGGCGATGTTGAGGCTCATCTCGATACCGGCTTCTTCCGGCGGGGAGAGCGTGATTATGGTGATGTCACCGATCTTGGATTCGGTGCGCACTACCTGGTCGCCACCGGCCTGGGCCATGAGGCCAAGCCCCATCTGAATGAGCATGTTCCACGTCGGCGCGGATTGACCAAAGTCCAGGTGGGCGACGATGCCGATCTTGGGCGGCGAGACGAGCTGCATGCCGCCGCCGGAATTGCTTGGCGCCATGCTCATTTCGGTGACCGCGAAGGTTCCGCCGTTGAGGCGGATCTTCATCAACTCGTTGGGGTCGATCGGCAGGAAGCCCCCCTCGTGCATCTCGCGCGCTTGCTCCATCTGCTCGTCCATCTGCTCCTGCGCCATCTCCATGATGTCGGCTAAGAAGGTCTGCACCTCTTCTTCGGCCCACATCTTGGCGAGTGGCATTTGCTGGAACTCGGCGACGGACATCGCCATGTCCGGAGCCGACACTGCCATGATCGTCTTCTTAGGCAGGTAGGGGAGGATCCCCTGGGCGGTGAGCGGTGCTGCCATCAGGGCGATGGCGGTCAGAGAACAGGTGGAGATCAATTTCATGGGAAGTGGCTTCTGGTCAGTTCGAGGGCGCGGCGGCCGAGGCTGCCGGGGCTGAGCCGGTTAGTGGACTCTCGGCGCCGCAATCCTGTCGCGGGGAGTGTCCCGCTCGCGACTGGTGAGGCAAGCGTCGTTTATGGAGCTTTGGCGATCAGTTTCTTCAGGTGCGTGACAATTGCGTCCTGCTGCTCCGAGAGCAACTCCTCAAGCTTGGTGATGGCCTTGCCGACACTGGCTTTGCCTTTGCCAGACAAAGCATCTGTGACAGCGACCATGGCGTCGGTGACCTCGCGGTTACCGCCCTGCGTGGCGTAGGAAAGCAGAAGTCCCGACTGGAACAGGTTGAAGGCAATCTTGGTGGACTCCATGCCGCCATCCAGGGTGAAGCCACTGATGAACGACTTGATGTTGCTAACCCCGCCCTTGACGACGTGTTGCTTACCGAACCAACCGGCGTCCGAGTCATTTTCGAAGCGCGACGTGTAGCTGCCGACGCCGTGCACAAACCACAACGGCAGGTCGGAGCCGCCTTCTTCGGCGATGGCGTTCACGTAGGAGATCGCCGCCGCGTGGCGAATGTAGCGCTCCCCCCAGTCCTTGTGGTTCTCGCAGATGGCCGGTCGGACCTGGCCTTGACCCGGAATCGTGAACTCGGCGTCATCACGGACCAGGAACGCGCCCGCGACATCGGTGCCGTCACCTAGTTGCGTGGCATACTCGCGGAACTCGGCCTGCGTCTTCGAGATGATGATCAGTGGCCGCTTTGCCGGCGAGACCACGCGGCCCCCGAACAGCGGTGAGACCTTCTCGATGCCTTGCTCGACGTGCATTTTGAGGTTGTCGATCTTCTCGATCGGCAGCGTGCTCATGATCTGCGCGTGGTTGGTGCGAATGATCCACGGACGACCGAGTTCGCTGTGGTACTTGTTGGCTTCCTTCTGGTCGCCCCAGTTGCGATCGCGCAGCGGGAAGTAGCCGGTCTTAGCCTTTTCGAGGTTGCTCTGGGCAATCAGTTGGCCAGTCATTGGGTGGCGAACCTTGCCAGCTTGAAGTTGCGCCTTTTCGTCGCGACTGACCATCTCCCCCTCGTGCTTGAAGATGCCCTTGCGCGCGTCGGAGACCTCTTCCGGCGGAACCCAGATGTCGTCAATCTTCTTGTAGCCCTTGGCTGAGTATTCCGCCTGGAGGGCCTTGGCTCGCTTCTTCTGCGCGACCTTCGCGGGCCACCACTTGCCACCGACCAGTTCATTTCCGATCTCGGCATTGGCGCCAGCGTGATCCTTCGACAGCTTTAGGACCTTCTTGAAGATGCGTAGAGCGTCCTTCTCGAGGTTCACCCCTTTCGCCCATGTACCGGTCTCAAAGAGTGCTTCCGGGTCCTTCTTTGCTGCTGACTCCTTCTTCTTCAACTGCTTCTTGAGGGCCGCGGCGCTTTGGGAGGCGATTGGTGCAGCGAGGACTGCGATCGCTAACGGGATACAGGTGGACAGTTTCATGATGACGTTTGGGGTGATAGGGAGCGCGCGTCAGGAACGGCGTTCGCTCAGTTGTGTCGGGTGCGCCGTTTTGGCTGCGGCGTGAAGCGAGCCCAGGACTCCATAAGTTGGCCCGGCCGCAATCTGAGGTCCGGGTTCCAGCGAGGGGGCCTTGGTTGGGGAAGAAGTTTCAGTCCAAGTGCCGAAACTGTGGGGCACCAGCGATTCTGGGCAAACAATTCGAACCGAATCGCGGCACGCCATGCAAAGCGCTCGTCGCACGGTGATCACGTGCACCGGTCGCCACGAGCGATGCAACACCAGGGTTGCTCGCTGCGGCAGATCGGCACGCCGAACTGTTTCCGAAGCATGCATGTGGGGATTCCAGCCGCAAAATGAACTGCTTGGCCGGGGGAACGGAGTGTATGTCGAGATGCCGGGTCGTGAAACCCTAGCCGACGAGGGTATCGTGTCGGCTTGGTCGATTCTCGACGAGCCTGGGGTTCGTCGGCGTTGCCTGCCTCGGCGGGCCTCGATACACTTTTCGGCCGTCCAAACAGACGATAACTATCAACACGCTTGGAATACCGTGGCCCTGCAACTAGCTAAGTTGCCGAGTTGCGTCCGCGTGTTGCCCACCTCAAGAGGGGATCCCCATGACCACTAAGACGATCCTGACTGCGTTTCTGCTGACGTGTTGCTTGGTGCCGAGTGCTTGCCAAATAGGCGCAAACGGCCCTTCAGAGGTGAACTCGCGCCAATTCCAGGATGTCGTTGTGCCGTCTGGATTCCGGCTTCGCGATCGCGAAGCCGAGAGTTTCTCTCGTGAAGAGGCGACTTGGCGACATGGTCGCTTCGTCTACTTGGGCAGCGAACACGTCGCCGAGGCGACGGCCTATGTGCAGCAGCACATGCCCCGACACAGCTGGCAAATGGTTAGCAACGAAGCCATTGCCGACGACGGTGTGCGACTTCGATTCGAGCGGGGCATCTACTCAGCCGATTACTTGATTCGCAGGCAGGATGGCGTGACCCATATGTTGGTCGACTACGCCACAGACTATTCCCGTCGCTGATCTTCATCTCGCGCCGATAAGCGACTCTTAGAACTGACTTAGAACTGACTATGTCCGCCACACCTCCTCCCACTCACGAAGGGACCGAATCCCCGAACCCGTTCGAGATCCTCTGGGAACGCTACAGGTCCCTCATTCTCGTTGTTGTCACTGCCATTCTCCTTGCCCTGATCGGAAATACGGTTTGGACATACATGGAGCAGGATGCGGTCAGCGAAGAGTGGGCTGAATTTACTGTAAGTATAGGCCTTGGAGATAGTTACGTTGATCTAGCGAAGAGTGGAGATGGCCTGACCGAAGCCCTCAAGGGCATTGAGCTTGCCGATCTCGAGGCGCAGGTTGGCATGTCCAACGATGCTCAGAAGCCCTACGTTCTGCTCGCCATTGCCCGCAAGGCGATGATGACCAAGAACTGGGAACGTGCCGAGTCGTCGCTGGCGGCCATTGAGTCCGGCTATCCGAAACATGATTTGGTCATTGTTACCGAGGGTGCCATGCAGACGCGTGACCCGAAGAAGCCAGATCCGGACGAACCGCTTGCAGCCGAGCCAGAGTGGGAAGACACCGTTGATGGCAGCGCGATCGCCATGATGCGTCAGCAGATTGCTGCGGCTAAGGGCTTCACGCTGCCGGCGAGCTTCGCCAAGCCGGAGATCCCCGCTGACGCCAAGAAGGTCAAGTTCACCCTGGGTGACTACGGCAGCTTCACCATTGCATTGATGCCGAATGCTCCGCTGCATACTGAGAAGCTGATTGAGCTGGTCAGCGCCGACGATGGCGCCTGGTTCAAGGGAGTGGCCGTCGACGAAGTGCGCCGCTCGACCAAGCTGCGTGAGACGCCTTACGCCATGCACTTTGGCTTCCAGTCGACCAAGGATGACATTCGCTCCAAGTGGACGACGACTGAGCCAAGCTCCAACATCGTTGAGTTCGAGGACACGGGCCTGAGCCACTTCGCTGGTGCCGTTTCCGCGCGCCCCGAGGCGGAAGGCAAGTCGTGCGCCGATCGCTTGTGGATCTCGGTTGACGATGATGCCAACAACGATGGCTCGCGAGTGGTCTTCGGCTTCGTGGTCGAAGGCCTCGATATCCTGCGCACGGTTTGCGAAGCCAGCTTGGACATCCAAGCGGAAGAGCAAGGCCAAGGCCAGCCGACCGAGAACATCCGCGTTACCGCGGCCGAAGTCCTCTAGGACTTCATCGTCCCGCAATCGCGGGCGATTGGCGCTCCGCAGGGCTTCCTGCGTTTGAGCGCCGCCACCAGTAGCCTCGAGCGCTGGCGCTATCAGCGAACTTGCGCCGGCGAAGAGCATCTCGCTCTAAGCCTGGCTGCCCCCCACGTTGTTGAGATCCAACCGCGGCACGTTGGTCTCTTCAGCATTTTGGCCCGCTGAGGGCCAGGTGGCGGCCTGAGTGGCGCCTCGAATCTGCGGGCGCCGAGGGCGATCTACGCGTTCTTCAGGCGAGTGAAGATGCGGTCCAGCTCCTTTTGACTGCCACAGTCGATGACGATTTGACTGCGCTTTCGCCCATACTTGATGGCGACTGGCGTGCTCAAGGTCTCGACGAGGCTCTCTTCCAGCTCGTTGAGCCATACCGGGCGGGCCTTCTTAGCCTTCGGCGCAGGAGGGGCATCACCGCTCTTGCCAGCGGCCATGACCGCCAACAGTTCCTTGACCTTCGCTTCAAGAGCTCGCACCGACAGGCTTAGCTTGATGGCGAAATCCGCTGTCTGGTTCATTACCTTGTGATCGGGTAATGCCAACAGGCAGCGCGCGTGTCCCATGCTCAGTGTTCCACGTGAAACATGCCGCTGGATCGCGTCCGGAAGGTCGAGCAGCCGGAGGAAGTTGGCAACGGTGGAGCGCTCGAAGCCAACTTGCTTCGCAACTTGTTCCTGGGTTGCCTTCATCTGGGTCATCAGGAGCTTGATGCCCTGCGCCTTCTCGATGGCGTTGAGGTCTTCACGCTGGAGGTTCTCGACCAGAGCGAACATCGCCGAGTCGCTGTCCGACATCGTCCGGCACAGCACGGGCACCTCGGTCAGCTCAGCGAGTTGCGCTGCACGCCAACGCCGTTCACCCGCGACGATCTGCAGCGTATCACCCACCTGGCGGGCCAGAATTGGCTGCAGGATGCCACTTTCGCGGATGGACTGGGACAGAGTCTCCAGTTCGGCCGCTGCCATGTCTTTCCGCGGTTGGAAAGGGTTGGGTTGCAGGTCAGCAACCGGCACCATCCGGATCCGCTCACCCTCTTCGCCCGCTGTAGGCGACCCTGCATCAGGGGCGATCTTGTCGCGCAAAGGGGTGGTTGCGGGGAGATTGGCAGGCTTTCGCCCACCAGACAGGAAGAAGTCGAGACCTCTACCTAGACGACGATCAACCATCGATGATTTCCTGCACGAGCTCTGTGTAGCAGAGAGCCCCCTTGGACCAGGGGCTATGAACGAAAACGGACTGTCCGTGGCTCGCTGCCTCAACAAGGCATGAGTCACGGAAGATAACAGTGTTGAGGAGCAGGCCCTTCAGGTTGTGGCTCAGGTCCTCGAGGATCTCTTTGGCGACAGCTTCATTGGTGTCGACCATGGTGGGCAGCACGCCTCGGAGCTTGCCCTTGCCAGGATAGCGCTTGGCGGCTTGTTCGAGCGAACTCATCATCTGCGAGAGTCCGTGCATTGAGAAAAACTCAGCCTGCACTGGCACGATGACCTCTTCACAGAGCTGTATTCCTGCCCAGCCCCATTCGTCCATCCGAGGCGGGCAATCGACGATTAGCACATCAATTTCGCCTTCTAGCCCTGCTACGAACGCCTGCAGGCGGCCGGTATCGATGGTGGCTTCGCCAGACTGCACTGCCTCCCCACCCGCTGATGGCAGCAGCCAAAGCCGCTCTGCCACAGGCACCATCCACTCATGTGGACCTTTGGGGGCATCCTCGCTCAGCATGCCTTGCACGGCGACCGAGGCATTGCCCTGAGGATCGAGGTCCATGAGGAGCACACGCCTGCCGGCCAGGGCGAACCCATGAGCCAGGTGAATCGCGGTCGTCGTCTTACCGACGCCGCCCTTCTGGTTTGCCAAAACGATCGAGCGCACTGGTTCCCTAACCTACATCGCGAAGCCAATCCTTCGCTGCCCAAGGATTGTGCTGCCTTGGTGGCCGCGATTCCAGGCTTGTCCTTTTCGTTGGGCCGGAGGATAACCAGATAGTTCGTCCTGACCCACCTCCCGCAATGCTTGAGACCCTTCGACTAATTCGCTTGGTTGTGCTGGCAAGAGTCCGGTCGGCGGGATGGGTTCCTTGGCTGCTGGTCGTCGGTTGGTTGATCGTTGCTGCTTATCAGGAACCATTGATGTTCCGTGGCTACGGCATCTACCTCGTGAACGATGCCGCCTGGACCGGTGGCCTGGTTGTTCTGCTGGTGTTGCTGTTGGCGGAGCGTCGCGTACCGCGCCGCCATGCTGTCACCGCTAACCTCAGCCTTGTCGCGTCCTTGGCCATTCTGCAGTCGATAGGTGGCTGCCTAGTAGATCAGAGTTCCGTAGCCACCTCGTTCACGGTGCGTGCGGCTGGGGCTGGCTACTTCTTCTTAGCATGGGCTCCTCTCGCTATTACGCTGTCGCGTAAGTCAGGTGAGACAGTTGTCTCTCGTGCGGTTCACATGACCGTGGTGCTCACAGCTGGATTGATGGGTAGCATGCTGGCTGTCGCTTTGCGCACTTCACCCGATGCGCTCGTTCTCACGGCTTGTGCATTGGCAATCGCCGGCGCTTCGTGTTGGGTTTCCGGTCACGGTACATACAGAAGTCCTTACAAACAATGAAGATAGGGATACTTGGAGACATCCACGCCAACTTGGATGCGCTGACTGTAGTCGTCGATGCGCTCAAGCGAGAGAACGTCGATGTGTGGGTGCAGGTCGGCGACATCGTCGGCTACGGACCAGAACCGTCGGCGTGCATTGATATTGTGCGCGATCTGGGCTGCATCACCTGCCTAGGCAATCACGACGCCGCGGTGCTTGGCCGCCTTGATACCTCCTACTTCAACAACTTTGCGCGTGCTGCCATCCACTGGACGGCGCCGAAATTGACGCCGACGGACTACGATTTCCTCAACGGACTCGAGTTGGTGGTCAAGCAGCCGGAGTTCACGGTTGTGCACGGCACGCTGCACATGCCCGAGCAGTTCGGCTACGTGACCAGCGTCGTCGAAGCACTCGAGTCACTTGAACACCAAGAGACGCGGCTTTGCTTTGTCGGCCACTCGCATGTGCCTGCGATTTATCTGCGTCGCGATGAGAACCCGCGCGACATTCACGTCGTGCCACATTCCGAGGCGGAGGTCTCCTATCGCGGCTTTGAGCGCGTCTTGATGAACGTCGGCAGCGTTGGCCAACCGCGTGATGAAGACCCGCGCGCTGCATATGGCCTTGTCGATACAAGCCTCGAGATCGCCAGCATTCGCCGTGTGCAATATGATGTCGCGTCGGTTCAAGCGAAGATCCGCGAAGCGGGTCTGCCAGAGGTCTTGGCCAACCGTCTATCGTTGGGAGTCTGAGATCCAAACATCCATGCGCTGCCTCGCCGCGTTTCTTTGCCTTGTATCAGCCGTCACGGCACAGCGATGGCGCGATACGTGTGGGAGGACACCAGCAGGCATCCTGACCGTTCGCCAGGCGACGCGCGATTGCGCCGCAGACTCGCTGGTGTTGTTGGTCGCGTCGCACCCCGACGACCGCTACCTGTTGCCAACGGTCTGGCTGCGGCTGGCCGCGGGCTATCGAGTAGCCGTCTTGTTGGCGACTCGCGGTGGTGGTGGCCAGAACAGCCTCGGCCCCGAAACCGGCGATGCGCTTGAACGCATTCGAACGCTTGAAACCGAAGCTGGCTGTGCGTTGGCGGGGGCGTCGGTTTGGTATCTGAATCGAGAGGATGCCGGCTATTGCCGCTCGGCCGCGGAGACCTACGCCGACTGGGGGCGCAAGGGCAGCCTGCGCGACATGGTTCGACTGCTGCGCGAGATCCGACCCGATGCAGTGCTGACGACGCACCACGGCGAAGAAGGTCACGGGCACGACCTCGCCATCGTCGACTTGCTGCCGGAGGCGGTCGAGTTGGCCGCCGACCCGAACTTCGAAGTCGATGGGGCGCCGCACGAGATTCCGGTGTTCTTGCTCGGCGGCGGCAGCACGGTGTCCGCCGATGCCGTCCAGCTCGATGCCGATAGGCTTGATCCTGATCGTGGTGCCGCGCTTCGCCGCACGGCCTACGACATCCTGCGAGGCACACACGTCAGCCCCGGTTTGCCGGCGCCCCTCGACGCAGTGTTCGCACCGGTCTTGGTGTTCGAGCCGCAGAAGCCCGCCAAAGTGGATGCTACCGGGCGGCGCCCCTTTGCCTTGCCGTCGATTCTTGATGCGGACCGCTGGCCCGGTGCACCCGAACGTGCAGCTAGCTTGGATACGTTCTTTCGGACAGAGCTGCCGGACCTGTTGCATGCGCCCGAGCCACCGATAGCCAAGCTTCTCGAGGTGCTCATCGAGCTACGCGAACTACGCGCGAACCAGGCCGCCAGCTCGCCGCCAAACCGTGATGTGTTCGTGCGTTTGAGTCGACGCATCGCGGCGCTCGAGCAATTGGTCTTGGCGCTCGCTCGCGTGCAGATCGAAGTTGCCGTGCCGCCGGGCGTTGTTGCTATCGAGGGCGAAGACTTCTTGTGCGCCGTACGGTTGCTGACTGGGCGTGGCGAGTTGCCGCCGCTGCGGGCCGAAGGCCTCAACGGCGCGGTCGTCGAGTTGACTGACCTTGGCAGATCTGCCGCTCCCGCAAGCAGTTCCCTGGCCGAGGCGACCATTCGCGTAGCCGTCAGTAAGAACCGTCATCGCGATCCAATGGCGCACCGGTTCAAGGCCGATCGCTTTGTGCCGCCCGTGAGTATCCGTTTTTGGGTGACGCTGAACGGTGTCGAAATACCCGTCGACCTGACGGTGCCCGTTGAGCAGAGGCCGCCTGCCGAACTGACCGTGGTGCCGCGCATGCTGTTGTTGCCACACGCGCGCCAGACTGTGCAGTTCAGCGTTGGCGTGAAGCGCAATTCACCGTTTCCGATCGAAGGCGATTTGGAGGTGCGGGGCACCGCGAATTACGCCATCGCCAAGGACCGTCACAGGGTTTCGCTGCGCGAGCAACGCACGGACCTGTTCAGCTTCGAAGTCGGTGCACCGCTAGACCGAAGCACCGGTGTCGATGTGCTGCGGATCCGTCTTGGCGACACGGCGGTCGCCCTGCCGGTGCACAATATTGACGTCAAAGTCCCTTCGTCGCTGCGCGTTGGCGTGCTGCGAAGCCGAGATGACACGCTCGCCAGCTTGCTTGGCGTTGGCGGTCTAGGCTTGTCGTGGTCCGAGTTGACCGATGCTGACATTGCGGCGGCAGACCTCAGTGTCTTCGATACGATTGTTGTCGATATCCGCGCGTTGCGCGATCGAGCAGCGGCGCGCAACGCGTTCAGTCGCTTGCTTGCGTTCGCCAAGGGTGAGGGCCACCGGTTGGTGATCTTCTATCAGAAGAACGTCGAGTTTCATCCGAAGGGCGAGGCGTTCCGTGGCGCACCGTTCGAGCCGTTCCAGATCAGCAAGAATCGCGTGACGCGGGAAGATGCGCCGGTCAAGGTGCTCTTACCCGACCACGTCTTGATGACGCACCCCAACGTCATTCGTCCGAGTGATTGGGACGGCTGGGTGCAAGAGCGCGCGCTTTACTTGCCGGCGGTCTACTCCGACGAATACGACGAGATCCTCGAGTTTGGCGATCCTGGCCAAGATCGGGAACAGGGATCGTTGCTCTATGCGCGCACGGGCGACGGCGAATACATCTATTGCGCTTTGGCTCTGTGGCGTCAACTCAAGACCCTGCATGCAGGGTCGGTTCGCATTTTGGTCAACCTGTTGACGCCTGCCGGCAAGTAAGCGACGCGGGCACGCTTGGCCGAGGCTCAGTTGCGATCACGACGCGATAGCAGCAGGCGATCACGTTGACGCCGATCAGCGTGCCGAGAGCAAGGCGCGGCCAGCCACCGGTAGTTGGCTACGGCAGTCGCGGGAAGCGCATGCGCGTCGGTTGCGTGCGGATCAGTTTCACGTCACGGCTAGCTCCACCGGTGCGCAGCATGTGGATCGCTTGGGCATCGATCAGTGAGTAGTCACCGTTTTCGTAGAGCAACTCGACGCGAATGTGATCCTTCATGCCGTCAAACATCCGGATCTCGACGACGGTTTGCGCCGAGATGCTGGAGATCGATCCCTGCAGATCCTTAACCTGGAGCGTCGCCATCGAAATGATCGAAGTCGACTCCGTTGGCTTGTTTGGGTCGTCAGGCTGCGGATCCTGGCTCGACTGATTCGGGGCAAAGGCGAGGGCGGCCGCAATCGGCAGCGACAAAAACAGCAAGGACGCTTTCACGGGGAACTCCAACAGGTGGGTCTCGGGTCTTCTCTAAGAGAGTTGCAGAGACTATGACGCGCCACTCTCGTGTTCCTGCCCCGGATATCGCTCCTGACATGGATTCTTGCCCTCGCCCTGGTGAGTTGCGGCGATTCGTCCAGGCCGAAAGCGCCTCAGTTGCATGTTGCGGAGGTCGTCGCCGGTGCCGGGGATGTCGCTCCTGAGGTGGTCGAGCGCGTGCGCCAGATCGTGGCCACCGAATTGGTGCAGTTGCAGGAGGTCTTTGGCGGCAAGAAGATCGAACGGTTCTTTGTGCACGTGCACGAGTCGCGCGAGAGCATGCCGGAGCAACTGGTCGCTGGGGTGCATGAGGATGCGCCAGGGTTTGCGGTTCTCGGTCGGCATCAGATCCATCTGATCTGGGGCCAGATGGCGAGCACCGGTTCGCGTCCGCGAGGGGTGGTTCGCCACGAGTTGGTGCACGAACTGCTCGATCAATACGTCGGCCAGCACGGCAACCGCATGCCGCGTTGGTTCCACGAGGGGTTCGCCCAACTGCTCGCGGGCAACACCTACCTGGATGCACGTGAGGATGATCTGGTGTGGCGAGTCGGTACCGGCAGCCTGCCGCGGCTCCGCAGCTTGGCGGAGAGTTTCCCGACCCAGACGACCAAGCTGCGAACTGCCTATGCGCTGAGCTACTCGTATGTGGCGTGGTTGTCGCGCGAGTATGGGGTGTCGTTGCTGCTGCGGGTGGCGCGCTTCACCGATGACATCACGTCGTTTGGCCAGGCGCTCGTCGGTCAGACTGGCAAGGATTCGCTGCAGCTAGAAACTGGCTGGCAGAACTACGTGCTCTATGGCTCGGGTGCACCATGGCGCGTGCTGTTAGGCAGCTGGTTTAGCCTGCTGATGATCCTGGTTCTACCGGTGCTCGTATTGGCGTTGATTCGGCGCTTGAGTGCTGAGCAGCGCGCAGCTAGGCATTTGTCGGCGCGCGCACGGTCTGACAAGGCTCGAGCGCAAGAAGCAGTGGAGCGGCGAGCAGAGCTTTTGCGACTTGCAGCCGAGAATGATTTTGAAGAACGCGAGGACCTGGACCGCCTCGAGCAAGACGGTGAGCAGCGTTAGGTGTAAAAGACGACGCGTGCATACCCCCACATCGATGAGTTCGCGCCTGCGCCTCGCTGCCATTTCGATCCTGTTGTTGGCTGGCAGTTGTGTCACCCACCGTCACTCCGTGGGCCTTGGAGCGACCGGAACTGGCACACAGATGGTGCGGCAGTACTACATTCTGTTTGGGTTCTTCTCGGCCAACGAGATCAGCGCCCAACGCATGGCCGACGGCGTCACCAGCTACGAAATCGAAACCAAATACGGCTTGTGGGACCTGATGTTGCAGCCGTTGTTGTTGCCGCTGACCATGACCTCCCGCACGGTGACGGTGCGCACGTAAGCATGGACAAGTCGGTCAGGCAGCAAGCACCCGATCGCATGCAGTCGGTGAAAATTGCGTTCACCAAGATGGAGGGATGTGGCAACGACTACATCTTCGTCAATGCCATCACGCAACCGCTGCCAATCGATCGTGCCGGTGACTTAGCAAAGATCTGGTCCGACCGTCACTTTGGAATCGGCGCCGATGGTTTGATCGTATTGGCTCGCGATGACGACGACGCGTTACGCATGCTGATGTGGAATGCAGATGGCTCGCGCGGCGCGATGTGCGGCAATGGCCTTCGTTGCTTGGCGCGCTTCGCCGAGGCGCAGGGCCATACGACCGGCACAACTCTGGTCATCATGACCGACTCGGGTCCGCGCGAGATCGAGTTGATGGGGCCTGGCTCTGGCAGCGGTGACGTCATGACCCAGATGGGTGACGTGACTTGTATGCCGCAGCGCATGATCGAAGTGGCGGGTGGTTGCTACGAGTTCATCTGCGGCGATGCCGGCAACCCACACGCGGTGACGTTTGTTGCCGATGTCGAAACGGCCGAAGTCGAGCGAATCGGTGCCGCGATGCAGAGCCTCGAAGCCTTCCCGGACGGCGTTAATGTGGAGTTTGTGCAGGCACTTGGCGGCGACCGCATCAAGCAGCGCACCTTTGAACGTGGTAGTTGCGAAACTCTGGCATGCGGCACGGGGGCGGCAGTTGCGGCCCTGGCAGCACGCCAACTCGGCAATATTCGTGGTCGAGTTGCGTATGTTGACCTTCGCGGTGGCACGCTGTCGGTGATCGGGGAAGGACCTTCCCTTGCGATCGAGGGTCCGGCACGTAGCGTGTTTTCTGGCGAGATCGAGTTGCCACGCTAGCCGCACAATTCGTGCACCGTGCTGGGGCACTGGGTCTTCATCTAACCACATCAAGAAATCGCCATGGAACATCTAGTCTGGATCATCCCACTCGTCATCTTCCTGGTCGTCATTATGATGATCGTTGGCTGCTACAACGGGCTCGTGAGCCGTCGCAATGAGGCCAAGAACTCGTGGAGCCAGATCGACGTGCAATTGAAGCGCCGTTACGACCTGATCCCGAACTTGGTCGAGACGGTCAAGGGCTACATGAAGCATGAGTCCGAGACTCTGGAAGCCGTCATCAAGGCGCGCCAACAAGCGGTCGACTTGCAGAACGCTGGCGACATCGGCGAGCTGATGAAAGCCGACGGCATGTTGACGCAATCGCTCGGTCGCTTGTTTGCCGTGTCTGAGAGTTACCCGGACCTCAAGGCCAACCAGAACATGATGTCGTTGCAAGAAGAGCTGGCGTCGACCGAGAACCGGATTGGCTTCTCGCGTCAGCACTACAACGACGCCGTCATGAAGATGAACAACGGCATCGAGCAATTCCCGGCCAACATGGTTGCCGGCATGTTTAACTTCAAGCTGGGCGATTCCTTCGAGGTCGAAAACGACGAAGAGCGCAAGGTCGTCAAGGTCTCGTTCTAACGATCGATTCGTAGATGACGCACTCAACCTCGGTCTTGTTGTTGGCGGGCGCCGCTGATCCGGTTGGCCAACGCATCGCAAGCGCGGTGCTCGCCGCCGGTGGCAAAGTAGCCGCCGCGGTCTCGCGGGGTTGGCAGGTCGACAAACTGCGCGAATCGCTTGGCGCCGATGCTGGCGGGCACTTGTTGGTTGGCGTGGTCGCCGCCGGCGATGCCCAAGCTGCGGCCGGCTTCGTCAAGGGCGCCAAGGATGCGCTTGGTGACATCACGCACTTTGCTGGTGCTTCGCAGTTGTTGCGAGAACGAGTCGCGGGCTGCGAGCCTGCTGGCGATTCTGACGAGTTGCTAGCTGCCAACCTGCACACCAACGCGACGCTGTGCCGCGCAGTCCTGTCGGCCATGCGCCGCCGCAAATCCGGGCGGCTTCTGTTGGTGGCTGCTCCTGACAACACCGATGCGTTGTCCGTCACCTGCCGCGCAAGCCTGGCAGCATTTTCAGAGTTCGCGGCGGCAATCGCCGCTGATTTGGTTGGCACCGGAATCGGCGTTGAGACCGTTCCGGCGCTTGGTGGTTCATCTGCTGGGGATCCGCACATGGCGCAGTGGCTAGCGGCCCTGATGCCAACCGGTGCGGCGTCCTGACGGAACCTCTTGAGGGAGGGGCTGTTGTCCGCAGTCGTCGAGGGCTACAAGCAAGGAACATGTTTGGGCTCCTTAGCAACACGCGGCACGCTGTCTTGGGTCTGGCCTCGCTGGTCGTGGTTCAAACGCAGCTGTTTGCTCAAGCCGAACCGCCAGTTGTGGAGGCCGTCAAGCGGGCAGAGACGGCCCAAAGTCCAGAGGACCAGAAGGCCGAGCAACTGGCCAAGATCAAGCAGGCCGCCGAGAAGTGGCTGGCGACCGATCAGACTTCCGAAGCCATGATGGCTAAGACCGTGTTCACGGTTTTGGACGATCCAAAGGTTGGTCTGGCCTGGCTCGGTAAGCAACTACCGGCGATCGACAAGGCACCCAACACGCCGCGTTCGAAAGGCCTTCGAACGCTCTGCACGCAAGCGACACTCGAGTTTTTGCGACGAACTGGCAAGGCGGACATGGTGTTCGTCGGCCAGTACAACGACTTGTTGTTGGTGCAGCCGTTTGCGAGCGAGTTCTTGTTCCAGTTGCTACTCGAGACGCCCGACTGGTATCCGTTCACGTTTCGAGTGCGTTTGGTTCCGGCTGTGCGCGATCTCCAGCTTCGATTGCCCGCAGTCGAACGCGTAGATGGCATCGTGCAGTTGATCAAGAACGAGCAAGAGTCTGAGGGCCTGCGCAATGCGCTTGCCGCGATGATGGCGCAGTGGGGTCGGCCTGAGCACGCCGACGCTGTGATCAAGCGGCTGCGAGCAGCGACCATGGAAGGCGATGGCGAGGACCGTGTTGACGCCACTCTCGTGTTGGCGGACTACTACAACTTGTTGCGCGACTACAAGAACGCTGCGCGTGCCCACCGAACCGCGCAAGCGCTCGCGAAGGGTGCCAACGTTGAGTTGCGACCGATCGCCTGGTATTCCGCGGCTTGTGTGCACGCATTGCACGGCAACGTCGAGCGCGGCCTCGAGGCGCTCGAACGATGCGCTCGCATGCACGCGTCCCCTGACCTCGACCGTTCGGTGCGACTTGAACGCAGCCTGTTCGAGAAGGACCCTGAGATCGCGTTGCTTCGCGAAGACAAGCGCTTCGCGGTGCTATTGAAGCTGGCCTTTGGTGACGAAAAGAAGGACCAACCGCAGAAGGACGGGCGCTAGTAGTTGGTACTGCCGATCTCGTTCCTGTTCGGGCTGATGGTGGTGGTTGCTCATCGAGAGATGGGCGGAACCTTGTCGGGCGAGAGCACGGTTGCCGGTGTGTTGTGGGCTGCGACGTTATTGCTCGCACCGGTGCTGCTGGCGGCGTTATCACGTCGATTCGCGGTCTATTCTCTGGTTTCGACGCGAAAGCCTCTGGTTCCGCCGCGCGCTCTGCTGCGCTTGTCGGCGCTCGCGACGCCGCTGGCATTGCACGGCCTGTTCGAGTTCGGTGCCTACAACGATTGCATCGATCGATTGGCGCCGAGCAGTCACACGTTGCGAGTTCTGCTCGCGATCGCACCATTGTATCTCGCGGAGTTGCCACGCTCAGCGATGGCGACCATGGCGGAAGGACTGCTTGAGGCGCGTTACGACGCACGCGATACGCACCCGGTTTCGCCATCGTTATTGCCGGGCTGGCGCGACATCTGGCCGGCGTTCCGACTGCGTCTTGGCTGGCCGGTCTTGGCGTTCTTGCCGGCGGTGCTGCTCGGCGGTTGTTTGGACGTGTTGCAGTTGCACCGACCGAGCTATGTGCTGGTGTTTGTGACTTCGTCCGGCATGACGGTCGCGACCGTGGCGTTCCTGATTCTCGCTGCGGTTGTATTGCCGTTCTGGTTTCGGGTTGCCTTCGGTGTCAGCAGAGCGATGCCAGAACCCGTTGGCACAACGTTGCGCGCGACGGCTCAGTTGCTTGGGTTCTCACCGAAACGCGTGTTCATGTTGCCTACCGGCATGCGTTCGATGAACGCCATGATGGTCGGCCCTTTGCCGGTCGGCCGGCTGCTCTGCCTTACCGATGGGTTGCTGTCGACGCTTGATAGTCGTTCGCTCACCGGCGTGTTAGCGCACGAAGTTGGCCACGCGCGCATGGGTCACCCTGGCCTGTTGATGTTGCTGGCAGTCGTTGTGCCGTTGATGCTGTTGTCGCCGTTGCGTCTGTTGGATGTCGAGAAGATCGACGTCACGTTGCAGGCCGCCGGCATGCTCGTGATCGTGCTAGTTGTGTGGCTCTCGTTGCGCACACTGGCGCGTCGGTTTGAACACGAAGCAGATGTGTCGTCAGTCAAGGATCTTGGCGCAGAGCCTTGCAGCAGGGCTTTGCTGACGGTTTCGAGCATGACAGCGCCTCAGTCGCGAACGCTGCGTGGGCGCTTGTTGAGTCTGCACCCGGACGAACAACTGCGACTCACGGTGATGCGTCGCTACGAGATGGAACCGGCGTTTCGCGAGCAGTTTGATCGGCAAACACGCCGCCTGCGACGTCTGATCGCTGTGGTGTTACTTGGTGCGGTTACCTTTGGCGGTTGGTTCTGGCAAGCCGACTGGCAGTACGAGCGGGTCTTGTCGCGGTTCTACTCGGGTGACCTTGTTGGCGCGCAGCAGGCCATGTCGGAGATCGACGAACGGCCACCGCGTTGGCAGGATGCTCTCGAGCACATCGACGAAGAGTTGCTGGCTGGGTTGCAGTTGGCTCCCGAGGCACGCGACTGGGCCGCGATCGAAGCGCAACTCATTCCATCTGCATGGGAACGAGGCGAGCGTGTTTTGCTAGCCGAAGGCCCGGCGGCGGCGCGGCCCTGGTTCTCGTTGGCCATCTATGCAATGCCAGTGCCGACGACGACCGAATACGCGATCCACGACTATTGCCGTGCCGCCGCGGATAATGACAGCGAGTTGACGAATCGGCTAGCGCACATCATCAAGCGGCTTGGTGTGCCCGCTTCTCTGGAACCGGTGTTCCGCGACTACTAGCCACATGCACATCGCCATCCGCTCGATGGCGCCGGTGCGGATGACTAGTAGCGGTTGACCTCAACCGCCCACGTCATCTCCTTCTTCCAGATCTCGTTGCCGTGTCGGTCGAACTCACGAACGCGCGTGTTTTCGGCGACGATCGTATTGCCGTTTGGCAGGCGGTCGGCGTCACTGGGTGAACTCAAGCCCGACAGTTCGAACACGATCTTGCCGTCGCGATCGATCTCCATCACGGTGCCCTTGTTGCGCAGCGTGACCAGGGTGTTGCCGTTTGGCAAGCGGTCGGCATCGTGCGCGTTCGGCAGGCCCTTGCCTTCCCAGACGATCTCGCCGGCGGGGCTGACCTCGATCACGCGATCCTTGAGCACGTCCGCGATCAGCGTGTTGCCGTTGGCCAAACGGTCACAGTCGAACGGGCGAATGTCCTTCGAGTAGCTCCAGACGATCTTGCCGTCCTGGTCGACTTCGATGACGCGACTCGCGAACGTATCAGCGATCAGCGTGTTGCCGTTTGGCAGGCGGTCCGCGTCATAGGGGTTCTTGAGATCTTCAAACTGCCAGATGGTCTCGCCCTTGCGGTTGACTTCTTGCACTCGGCTGACAGAGAACTCGGTGATCAACAAGTTGCCGCTATCGAGACACTCCGCATCCCACGCGCCGAAGATGTCTTCGAGCACGAACACGATGCGGCCTTGGTCGTCGACTTCGACAATGCGGTTGTCGCTGTAGTCAGCAATCAGCGTGAAGCCCCACATGGCGCCGCCGCCAACCCCGAGTTCGACCCGAGTAACGGTGCTCCACGGCAGGGCTATTGCGCCGAGTAGCGGCACGGTCATCGCGACGTGGTCACCCGTGCTTTGGGCGACGAAGCCAATCAGGCGTTCGCCTGTGCTGAGGTCCATTCGCACGTAACTGATGGCGTCAGGTTCGACCATGCGCGGCCGCTTGAACAGTATGCCACCAACTTCGGCGGTGGGGATCTGGTCGACCTTGCCGGCGGTTGATTCGAGGATCACTTTGCCGCCTTCGATGCGCGTGATCTGGCCGTCCAGGAACTTACCGGTGCGCAAGCGCAGGCGGTCGTGGTCGACGGAAGCGCCAACCAGGCGGTCTAGCGAGGGATCAAAGGCCATGCCTTGGATTTCGGCGCGAGCTAACATCAGTTCGCCAAAGATCGGGGATTGCAGTCGCACCGAATCTGGGCCGATGGCCAGCACCTTGCCGGCGACACGACTTCCTTGGTTGAGGAAGACCATCGTGTCCTCAGTTTTCTTGACGGCGTGCTTTGGGAACTCGAACGTCGAGCAATCGCTGATTGAGAGTTCTGCAACGGTGACGCCGGCGAACGCGCCTTCGATTGCGAACGTATCGCCGAACGCTTGTCCGAGCTTGCCGGGCACGTGCGTGCGGCCATCGGTTGTCAGTTGCGTTTCGACCTTGCTGACTTCCGGCGGAATAGCAACCGAAGCGCCCATGGCGATGACCGAGTCGGGGTGCTTGCCGAGATCATCGAGCAACTTTTTGGCCCCGTCGTCGGCACGCGTGCGCAAACCACGAACGATCGACATCGCTTCGGTGCGGTTGAGTTCGACGCCTTTGAGCGGCCCTTCTTTGACGCTTCCGAGCAACATGCTGCGGCAGTGTGCGAGTGCCTCCGCCGAGTTCATGCGACCGAGCGCACTCAGTGCGATCGGGCGATGCAGGCCCGACTTGAACTTGACCATCATGGCGACGGCATTTGCTTCTTTGTCACCGCCGTGCTTGCCGATGGCGCGGATTGCGCCGCCAGCAATCGACGTGTCGGTGTGACCGAGTGCACTGCGCAGCGAACGCAACAGCCGATCATCGCTGGGGAGATAGAACGCGGCGCGCACGAGACCTTGCAGCAGTTTGCGCTCGCGGTCTTCTTGTTCGGTGCCCTTGGCATCGAGTGCGTCGAGAATACGGCCACAGCGAATGTGCTGCTCGAGCACCTCGTAGTTATCCCGCCGTTGCTGGATGACGGTTCGCGCGCGGCCGCCGATTTCGATCAACGAACGTTCTGCGTTTTCGCGAACGCGCCAGTTCGGATCGCACAACTCCTCGACCAGTCGGTCGACCTTCAATCGATATTCGCGGTGGTCGCCGTGGATACGTGCGACGATCGCAGTGAGCGCCTGAGCCTTCGCCGCGACGAGCTTGCCGACCTGCTCGATTTGGCTGATCAGCGATGAGGACTGGAAGCCCTTGCTCTCTTTGAGCAGTTGATCGTCGGTCCAATCCTGGGCCGGCAAAGCCGTGACTAGGGCAGTGACAAGCAGGAGAAGACGCGGAAGAGACAGCGGGTTCATTCGACTTTTGAGTTTAGGCAAAGCAGCGACCCTCGTGTGGATCGTTCCCAGGTGATGGTTTACGAAACTGGCCCTGCCCGGGTCAGATTACCTAGCTATGGAGTAATGACACCGGGAATGGGTTGGGGGGCCTCGCCGTCGATCCTTCAAGGACGTAGAGTCGTGAGAACCCTCATCGCGCTGCTGCCGTTGGTTGCGTCCGAACGGCCCACGCGTGGGCCTGCACCAAACTAGGAACGAAGTTAGTGTCGCTGCCCCCGTCATTCGTGGCGCGCATGCTTGCATGCGCCTCGCTCTGCGCTGCCGTCATCTCTGCCCAGCAGGTAAGGGCCACCGCTCCGATCGGAGCCTTGGCCATGCGCGGGGCCGAGGAGTCGATCGACGACCCCGGAAATCGCGTTGAGATGTTCGAGAACCCTAATCTCGACAGGTACTTAGAGCGCGCGCAGATGTTCCTGGATCGCGATGACTACACGTCTGCGATCAAGGTCCTGCAAGACGTCATTGAGGGCCGAACAGTCGAGGTCTTTGCGAATCGCGACGAGGTTGCTGACCCCGACGCGGAGGACTCCGGGCCCGTCAAGGCGCCGAAGGCCAATCCCAAGCCTGCCGGAGCGCGCGCTGCCCAGAACGGCCGACGAAGCGCCCCATCCGGCACAGGAAATGGAGATAATCGATTCGCCAGCAGTGAGTTAGACGCACGCAACGCAGTTTTTAGTCGAGATGGGCGCGTCTACCGGCCTGTGCGCCGCCTTTGCCACGAACTGCTCTCGCGCATGCCGGATGTCGGCATCCAAATCTACCGCACCGCGCATGAGTTTGCCGCTGACGAGATGCTGGCGGAAGCGATGGCCAGTGGCTCCTCGACCGCCCTCGAACAAGTGTCGAATCGCTACTTCGTCACGTTGCCAGCCGGCCGCGCGATGATGTTGCTGGCCGATCGTCTGATGCAAGAAGGGCGCTACCGGGCTTCGGTGCAGGTTCTGCGTGATCTGCTCGAGGTCTACCCGGAGCAGAATCGCAAGATGCTCGGCATCCGCGACTCCTGGTGCCACTTCAAGATTGCGCTGTGCCTGCGACTGGCCGGCGAAAATGAAGCCGCTCAGGTAGCGGTTACCGACCTGGCTGACGGCTACGCCGAAGAGTCGCTGCGCATCTGCGGTCAACTAGAGACGATTCGTGAACTACCCAACAGCCAGTTGTTCGCACGCGACACGATGGCCATTGAAGTTGTTCGGGATCTCAACGCCGGCATTCAGTGGTTGCAGCCGGAGACGGTTGACCTAGTGCCGCTGTGGCAATACCGCTTCGAGAACGAGCAGCCCTACAAGAATCCGAAGCCGAGCACCCGCGGTCGCAATGGCATGTTCTTCGACGGCGCCACCCGCTCGACATCGATGCCGTTCGCCAATCGCTACGGACCAGGCACGCGGGTGTTGTTTAGCAACGAACGTAATGGCGACCAGATCGTGCCACGCGCCGTCTTTCTCGAGCACTTCCGCCTGCGTCTCGCAGATGCTTCTTCTGGTTTGTTGATCGGACAGGGTGACGGCGTTGACGCGCCGCCGCTCGCGCGCGAAGGCCATCCACGGGTGCGGATCGCGGCGTGTGATTACGCACTGCTGCGCCCGGTCGAAGACGAAGATCGCCGCTTCATCATCATCGGCCACGAAAGCAACACGACGCAAAGTAACGAGCCGCTCAAGGCGAGCCAACTCGTTGCATATGACAAGGTCACCGGCAAGCGCGCGTGGTCGTCCGAGAACTGGCAAGACGGGCCGAATGGTCTGCGCCAGGTGACGTTCCTCGCGGCACCGACGGTATTCGGCGAGCGTCTGATGCTGCCGTCGATTCGCAAGAGCGCGTACACGCTTGAGTGTCTCGACCGTCGCAACGGTGAACCGCTCTGGCACACGCCGTTGCACGCTGGCGGATCGCCGTTCTTCAAGGCGCCGGGTTGCCAGGTTGTTGTGCAAGGCGGAATCGCGTTCGTTGCGACCAACGCTGGCTGCGTTGCGGCTGTCGACGCGTTCTCTGGTGACCTGCGTTGGATTCGTAGATACGAGCGGCACGACTCGGCCCACAAGACCTTCAGGAAGAAGAAGGGGCGTTCGAACAACGGTCGGTTTAAGGGATACAGCAACCAATTCACGCAGGCGGTGCTCGATAGCTTCTTGCCGAGCGACATGATCTTTGGCAACGGCCTGCTGATTGTCGCGCCGTGTGATGGTGAGGCTCTACTGGCGATCGAAGCGACGACCGGACAACCCGTTTGGATGCTCGATGGCCGCACCCGCTACGCTCCATACGGGCGATTGACGCAGGTCATCGGCCACGACGAAAAGCAGTTGTTCGTGATGTCCGATTCTCACCTCGTCAGCATCGAACTCGCAGGCGGCTTGGTGCGCTGGATGCAGAAACTGCCGAGTTGGGCCGGGCCGAAGTACTCAGGTCGCGGCCGCGGAGTCATCGCGAATGGCAAGGTGATCGTGCCAAACATGCGCGAGTTGTTGGTGTTCGATGCGAACAACAAGGCGCCGATGCGGCGCTTGCAGTTGCCGCCCTTCGACGAGAGTCGCGAGCCGCTGAATGGCAGTTGCCACGTCGTCATCAATGGTCCGTGGCTAGCCGTTGGCTACCAAGGCGGCGTTGAGGTGTATAGCACGGCAGCGGCACTTGGCGAGCTTGCCGGCAACACCGAGGATTCGCTGCGTAAGGCGTCATACCTGAGGAAGAGCGGTGAGCCGCAGCAAGCCGAGCAGGTCTTGGTCAAGGCGGTGGCAAACGGCAAGGACGACAGCGTTCGCCTGCGCGCTGCGAAGCAATTGCTGGCGCTGGTATCAGGTCGCGCTGAGGTCTTGGCTCGCGATGGTAAACTCCCGGCGGCAATGAAGGTGATGGATGCTGTCCGCGATTTGCTCGCGGATCGCAGCGTGCGTCTTAACTGGCATTTGGCACGTATCGAAATATGCAAGGATGCAGGCGATATGCGCGCACACGAATCGGAACAACAGAGTCTCTACGACTACATGGAGGGTCGACGATGAAGATCGCCTGTCTAATCATGGCCGTCGGCATCACTGCCGCAGCAAGCCTCTCGGCGCAAAACGCTGCATACCCTCCCGGTGTCTCTCCGGCGATTCACAAGTCGATCCAGCGTGGACTGACCTGGCTTTCGCGCAACATGGCTAACGATGGCAGTTGGCGTAATTCGGGCGGCTATGGCAGCTATCCGGCCGCGATGACTGGTCTGGCTGGCATGGCGTTCATCGCTTCTGGTTCGACGCCAACGCGCGGTCGCTACTGGCAAGAGGTTCGCAAGTCCGTTGGGTTCTTGATGAAGAACGCGGATGCCAACACCGGTGTCATCTCGATCCCGGCAGAAGAAGGTCGCAGCATGTATGGCCATGGCTTCGCGACGCTCTACCTCGCGTCCGTGTATGGCATGGAAGAGGACTTGCGTAAGCAAGCCAAGCTCAAGCGCGTGCTCGACAAAGCCGTCGGGTTGATCGCTTCGGCGCAGTCCACGGCTGGTGGTTGGATCTACACGCCCGATTCTAACAGCGACGAAGGCAGTGTCACGGTCACGCAGATCCAAGCCCTACGTGCGTGCCGCATGGCGGGCATCGTCGTCGATAAGAAGGTCATCGATAAGTCGGTCGACTACATCAAGCGCTGCCAAAACGTCGACGGCAGTATTCGCTACAGCCTCAACTCCGGCGGCGATGGCCGACCGGCAATCACCGCTGCGGGCGTGGCCGTGCTCTATAACGCTGGTATCTACGATGACCAGCCGTTCGTCGACAAGGCTGTGCAGTACTGCAAGAAGCGCATCAAGACGTCGGTCAACAACACCGGCCACCACTACTACGCGCAGCTGTATTGGAGTCAGGCGCTCTACCAACGTGGCGGCAAGGATTGGGACGACTACTACAAGAGCATGGCCAAGTGGCTGATGAAGCAACAGAGCAAGGATGGCAGTTGGCAAGGTGACGGTGTTGGCACCGTCTACGGCACAGCGATCGCGTTGACGATCTTCCAGCTCCCCTACTCCTACGCTCCGATCTACCAGCGCTAAGCAGTGTTCACGATGTTGGGAAAACTATGATGCTTGGGTTGGCCTTTCTCAATCCGATGCTGCTGTGGGCGCTGCCGCTAGCGGCGGTGCCGATCATCATCCACATTCTGAATCGGCGACGGTTCCAGAAGGTGCCATGGGCTGCCATGACCTTCCTGCTCAAGGCGATGAAGCGCAACCGCAAGCGCATGCGCATGGAGCAGTGGTTGGTGTTGTTGCTGCGCGTGTTGGCGGTGTTGTTGCTGATCTCGTTGGTCAGTCGCCCGCAACTCGGTGGTAGCAGTCTGCTCGGATCGCGCACTCATCACATCGTCATTCTCGACGACAGTGCTTCGATGACGCAGCGAACAGGCAGCACGGTCCTGTTCGAGAAGGCGCAGGATCGCATCAAGGTGCTGGCCGACGACCTCGGCTTGCGTCGCCAAGGCGACATCTTTTCGCTGGTCACGACTAGCGCGGCGGATGTGCCGCAAATTTGGTCGCAACGCATTGGCGGTTCGTTTAGCCGCGATGCCGGCAGCAGGCTCAAGGAACTACAGGTCAGCGACCGTTCGCCTGACCTCGGCAAGGCCTTGGCGATGACGGTCACGCGCGCGCACGAAGTCGAAGACGCGTCGCGCACCGAATACTACCTCGTTGGCGATCGCCGTTCGTGGGACTGGGCGACGCCCGATGACAGGCCACGGCCCGAGTTGCTCGCTGGCTTGAGTTCGATGGGGCCCGACCAGGAACACGTCACGGTGCTGACGGTTGGCGGCCAACATAGAAACCTCGCGATCGTCAACGTTAAGTTGGTCGATCGCCTGGCGATCGCTGCGGTGCCGGTCACGCTCGGCATCGACATCAAAAATTTCGGTCTCGACCCGACGGCGCCAACCACGGTTTCGATCGAGGTTGATGGTCAGAGTCGCGTCACGCAAGACGTGCCGCAACTCGCTCCCGGCGAGCGCTACACGGTGCAGATGGATCACACGTTCCATCAAGCTGGTCCGCACCACCTCGACGCGTTGCTCGAGCCTTCTGAGTCGTTCCCGTTTGATGATCGCCGCACGCTTGCCGTGCAAGTGCGCGACAAGAGCCGCGTGTTGCTCGTTGACGGCCAGCCTGACGAGGACGACGGCGAAGTGTTCTTCTTACAAGCGACGCTTGATGTGCCTGAGTCGGGCATCGAGGCGCAGACCGTGACCGAGAGTGGCTTCGACGAAACCAATCTCGACGCGTTCGACATGATCTGGCTCTGCAACGTGCAGTCGCCATCTCCCGAAGCTGCGGAGCGGCTCGAAGCGTTCGTTGCCTCCGGCGGCGGTCTTGCGATCACCTGTGGTTCGCTGATTGACGCGCCGCGCTACAACGATCTGTTCTGGAAAGATGGCGAAGGCCTGTTGCCGCTGCCGATCGGTGAGATCAATGGTGACCCGGATCGTCCTGAGCACGCGCACCTTGCGAGCAAGGATCACCCGATGTGCACGGGCGTCGCAGAGTTGTTTGAGCTTGTGCTCGGCAACTGGATCCAGGTCAAGCGATGGCTTGAGCTGGCAGAGCCGGCGAACCACAAGGCGTCGATTGTGGCGCGCATCCGCGGTGCCGATGGCCCGCCACTGCTGGCGACCCGCACCTACAAAGGATCGGGTGGCGAAGTTGCGCTGTTCTCGATCACCGCCGACCGCTTCTGGAGCAACCTGCCGAGCACGGACCTGTTCCTGGTCGTGACGCATCAACTGCATCACTTCGCAGCACGCCGTGACGACCAAAGCCGCAGCAACTTGCAGACGGATGGCGTGCTTACGTTGGCAGTGGATCCGGGTTTGTATCGCGCCGATGTGACGATGCGTTCGCTCATCGGCGATGACGAGCGCACGGTGACCGCCACAGCGCCGAAGCCCGAAGCTGATCCGGAAGACAAGTCGCCAGGCGCTACCAAGCCCGGTGCAACGCCGACTGAAAAGCCGACTGAAACTCCGGCGGGCAACCCCGATGGGCAGACGCCCGAGACGAGCAACCCAATGTTGGTGCTCGAAGTTGCGATGTCGGAACTCACCGAGCGTGGTGCCTACGAGATCGAAATTGAGCGTCACGACGGTGTGCTAGACAAGCGCATGGTCGCACGCAACGCACCGCCCGACGAAGGTCGCCTAGTCGCCTTCGATGAGCCGTCGTTCAAGAAGATGTATCCGAGCAACGTGCATGACCTCGTCACGTTCGTTCGCGATGACGCTGGCGTTGGCACTGCTGCCGGTGAAGGTGAGGCGTGGCCGCTACTGGCGGCTTTGTTGTTAGTCGGCCTGTTGGCCGAGTCGCTGCTCGCCTGGAGGTTCGGCCGCCGCTAGGCGGGGATCACGCGATGGATGATTTTCTGAGATGGCTGGCAGAGTGGCGCGGGATCGAAATCGAACCCGGCTCCGAGCTGCAATTTGAGTTCGCGAACTTCCCGACCGGTGGGTTGGGATTGCTCGTGTTGATGGGGATCGCGCTCAGTGTCGTGTTCATTGGGTTCTGCTATCGCCGTGACGGCAAGAATCTCAGTGGCCTCCAACGCTTCATTCTCGGTTCGCTGCGAGCACTCGCCGTGCTGGCTGTGATCACGTTGCTGCTCGAACCGAATCTGGTGACCGTCAAGCGCGAGACGCGCCCTGGCCATACGATCTTGCTAGTCGACACTTCGCAGTCGATGACGCACGTCGATGCGTGGCGTCGCGAAGAAGTGCAACTTGTCGCGACTGGCTGGAAGGAAATTGGTGCGACCGACCCGACCGTGGCAACGCGCTTGGATCTCGTCAAGGCGCTGCTCGCCAAGGACAAGCAAAGCCTCGTGCAAAAGCTCGCCGCGAAGAACCGCGTGCAGCTCTACGGGTTTGACGGCAGCGTCGAAGATCTACCGGTCATCGCACAGCCTCCAAAGCTGGGCCCCGATGGCGAGCCATTGCCGGAAGATCCAAACGAGCCGCCACCCGTGCCGGTGCTCGACCTTGAGAAGCTGATTGCCGATGGTCGTTCGTCCAACCTAGGCGGTGCTTTGCGCACGGCGCTCGACAAGAGCCGGCCGGCCGAGATCGCCGCGGTGGTGTTCGTCACCGACGGCCGCCGAACCGCTGGTCCGCAGGGCGCCGAGATTGCGCGACTGCTCGAGCAACGCAAGATCCCGCACACCTTCGTGCTCGGGGTTGGCGACCCATCCGAAACACAGACCGTGCAGTTGACGCGTATGGACGCGCCCTCAAAGGTCTTCCAGCAGGACCCCTACGAAATGAAGGCGACGGTGACGTCGCAGGGTTACGACGGCGTCACGGTGACGGCGCGGCTGGTGCGCACCGATGATCAGGGTGCTGAGACCGTTGTCGCGACGCAGCAGGTTCTGATCGGCGCCTCGCAAGAGGCAGCGATCAATTGGAAAGACCTGACCAGCGACGCTGCCGGCCGCTTTTTGTTTCGCACCGAGATCGTGCCGCCGGAAGGCGAGCCGATGATCGCCGAACGGCATACCAAGACCGAAGCGGTCGAAGTGCTCGGTCGTCGCTTGCGCATGCTGTTGCTCTCTGGCGCTTCGAGCCATGAGTTCCAGATCCTGCGCAACCTGTTGATTCGCGATAAGACGATCGACGTGTCGTGTTGGTTGCAGAGCGCGGACGAGGACTTCCCCCAAGAAGGCAACGAAGACGTTCTCATCGATCGCTTGCCGGAAGAACGTGTCGACTTCGATCCATACGACGTCGTCGTGATGATCGACCCCGATCAAGAGCGATTGACGAAGCGCTTCTGCGAGAACCTCTCGAAGCACGTCATGGAAGGCGGTTGTGGTTTCTGGTGGGTCGCCGGTGAGAAGTACACCCTCGACTCACTGCGCCCGACCGCGAACACGCGAGCGATCGCCGATATCCTGCCGATCGTTCCCAACATCGAATCCGCCGAGCGCGAGATGATGGGCTTCGGCAAGGCCTTCAAGAACCCGTGGCGCTACAAGCTGACCACCGACGGTGAAGAAGGCTTTGGTGCCAAGGTCATGAAGGTGCATGACGACAAGGACACCAGCAAGCTGCTTTGGGAGAGCATGCCGGGCTTCCACTTCTGGTTCCCGGTCACGCGCCTCAAGCCGATTGCGGTCGCGCTCGCCGAGCACCCGAGTCCGGATTTCCGACGTGGCGGCAAGAACATGCCGATCATCGCGATGCAGAGCATCGGCGCTGGTCGCGTGTTGTTCGTCGGCACGGATGAGACCTACCGCTGGCGCTCGATTCACCAAGACGCCTACGACCGCTTCTGGGTCAACGGCATCCGCTACTTGTTCGAAGGCCGCTTGCAGGCTGGCAACAGCCGCCTGCGCATCTTGGCCAGTACCGACAAGATCGATCTTGGTGACGCGATCGAACTGGTGGCCGAAGTCAAAGACGAGGTGCTCCAACCGCTGATTGTCGAGTCGTTCCCGGTCACGATCGAGCGGGATGGCGAAGCGAATGAAACCATCTCGATGATCCCGATTGAGGCGCAGCCCGGCAGCTACTCGCTGCGCTATCGAGCGACCCAGTTGGGCACCTACCGGGTCCGTCCGCTTGAGAAGATCGGCAAGCAAGTCGAAGTGACGTTCCAAGTCGTTCCGGCCCAGATCGAATCCCAAGGTCCGATGGACCGCGCCGACCTGGCGTCGATCGCCGGTGCGACCGGTGGCGAACTGTTTGAGACGCCTGCTGAACTTCTAAAAGCCCTCGATCGGATCCCGTCCCGTTCGGCCACTGATACCTTCCGTACCCCTCATGCGATTTGGGATGGCTGGCCTACGATCATGATCGTGATGCTGCTGCTGTCGATCGAGTGGCTGCTGCGTAAACGATTCAACCTGCTATGAGCCCTTCGACTATTCCTGAGTCGCCAGCCTCGGCACCAACTCCAGAGCCCACGCCATTGGGTCGCGAGTTGACTGCGGCGCGTGAGCGTCTGAACCAGCAGCGGGACCGAGCTCGCAAGGGCATCTGGATCGAGACGATCGGCGTAGTTGCATTGATGCTGGTTGCCTACGCGGTGCCGACATTCCTCACCGACCGTTTCCTGCGCCTTGAGTGGATCTTCCGGGCCATCCTGCTCGGTAGCTTTGTGTTCGCTGTGGCTCGTATCGTGCGTCGTCGCTTGATGACATCGCTGGATGTGCACCTCAGCGACGAAGAGATGGCGCTCGCCGTCGAACGAAAGAGCCCCGAGCTCGAGCAGGTCCTGATCAGTTCGCTGCAGTTCGATGGCGATTTGGGTGTCGAGACCCGCTCGATTGAATCGCAGGCGATGAAGGCGGCGGTGGTCTCGAGTGTTCGCGACCGCTTGCAGTCGATTCCGTTTGCACGCGCAATCGATGCAGGACGTGTTCGCAAATTCGCGCTGGGCATCTTCACGATGTTTGTGTTCTTCATTGGTTGGGCAGGCATGGATCCGGAATCGCTCGGCATTTGGGCGAGCCGCAACGTGTTCTTGACCAACACCGATTGGCCGCGCTACACGATCCTGACTTTCGTCGATGGTTCAGACGAAGTGCGCTTGCCACAAGGTGACGCGCTCACCGTGCGGGTCGATGTCGTTGGTCCGAGGCCGGACCAGATGTTCATGGACTACGCGTTCGCGGATGGTGAGACCGGCAGCGAGCCAATGAGCCTCACCGGTGAAAACGAGTTCACGTGGACGATCGATGCCGTGCTCAACGATGTGACGTTGTCCGTGCAAGGCGGCGATTCGCTGCCCGTTGAGATGGCCGTCAAAATTGTCGAACGGCCGCGTGTAGATGGTTTGGCGGTGCATGTGACGCTTCCCGAATACATGGAGCGAGAGCCATACGACGTGCCACCAACGGAAGGCGAGCTGCGCCTGCCGCGCGGCGCGAAGTTGTCGCTTAAGGCGAACAGCCAGAAGTTGTTGACGTCGGCATTCCTACTATTCGGCAACGACGAGAAGGTTGTGATGGCGCTCGGTGAAGACCAAAAGTCGTTCACCGGCGAGTTCTATCCCAAGGAGTCGGGCCTGCTGATCATCGATGTCATCGACTCCGACAGCCTCGGCGCGGGCACGCCACCTAAGCTGTTGTTGCGAGTTGGCGAAGACAAGACGCCGACCATCGACATTCGATTGCGCGGCATTGGTTCGTCGATCACGACGCAAGCGCGCATCCCGGGCAAGCTCCAGGTGCGCGATGATTTCGGAATCCGTGAGATCGTCGCGACGATGCGCGCCACCCGTGAAGAGAACAGGGACCGTGGTCCGAATGACACGCCGCTTCTGCCTGAGCCGTGGGCTGACGCGGAGCCGATCTTCGATCAACAGTTGGTGCCGAGTTCGTTGAAGTACGAAGCCGAAGCCAACGTCGACCTGAAGACGTGGAACACGATCAGAACGCCGAACAGTCCGGACAACCCGATACAACCCGGCATGTTGTTCTCGCTGCGCTACGCGGCGAAGGACAACTTCGGTCCGGGTGATCCGCATGAAGGCTTCAGCGAGACGATGACGTTCCGTGTTGTGACCAACGACAAGCTGATCGAAGAGCTACGCCGTCGGCAGGTCGAGCAGCGCACCGAGCTCCAAGCGATCGCCGACCAAGAAGCGAGCGCGACCCTCGAGCTAATCGAGACCGTCAACCCTGGTGATGCTGGTGATCAGGCCAAGCTCGCACGGGCGCGCTTCAAGGCGATGGCTCGTCGACAGCAGGCTATGGGCCGCCGAGTTCGCTTCGTCAGCGAGGCCTACCAGCGGATCCTGTGGGAGTACGAGAACAACCGTCTGATTGAGCCCACCAAGGTTCGGCAGATGGAGGCACTGATCTCGGACCCGCTTGAGGTCCTAGCCAAGGAGGATTTCCCGGCTACTGCAAGGCTGGTCGATCGCTTCCTGAGGACCAGTGACGAGTCATTAAGAGCTGAAGCCATAAATGGTTACCGAGAAATCTCGGTCCGTTTGGCGATCATTCTGAAGGAAATGGAGCAGGCAGAGAATCGCGATGCCCTCATCGAAGAACTCCGGAACGTGATAAATCTGGAGAACGAAGCGATCCGAGACGTCAGAACTCGACTCAATGATCTTGAGGACAGCCTCTTCAACTCCGCAAAGAAGAAGAAGCCCACCAAACCAAGCGATTCTGCGCTGCCTAAGAACAAGAAGACTGAGCAGCCAGAAAAGCCGAAGAAGCCTAAGTAGCCCGTCAGCACCGTCCCGTATGGGGCAAACCACTCCCCGAGTTGTAGTTATGATTTCTAGAGGAATCGCCATTGTGGCGGCCCTGATGTTCGCAGCCGTGATGCCATTGACGTCATCGCTGCAGGCACAGGATCCGCCCGTTAGCGCCACCGGCAAGCAAGAGCTTGCCCAAGGCAAGTTCCAGGAACTCACCGAGCGCATGGGCAAGCTCATGGTCGTCCTGCAAAAGGACGAGCCAGAAGAGAGCAAGCTGCTCAGCGCTGGCCTTCGCTTCGTGCAAGAGAAGAAGCTGCACAACCGCCTAGAGAGCGCCGGCAAACTCCTTCGCCAAGAGCGATGGGACGAAGGTCTGGTCGTCATGGGCAAGCTGAAGACGGATCTTCGCTCGCTGCTCGAGTTGCTGCAGAACCGCAACGCGGACCTGCGCGAATTGCTCGAGCGCATTGACTTGCTCGAAGGCTTCAAGAACCGAGTCGACGAACTCGCCAAGGAGCAGCAGCAAGAGAAGGAAGACTCGGCTCGCACCGAAGCGCTGCAGAAGCACCTCAAGAACATTGAGGCTCAGAAGCAGCGCGCCGAAGACCTTCTCAAAAAGCAGCAAGAACTGCGCGATGCGACCAACCAACTTCCGCTCGACGCGGCAGAGGGTTTGGCTAAGCCGCTCGAAAGCAAGGAAGGCGAACTCGAAGAAGCGACCAGCGAACTCTCGAAGGACCTCAAGGACCTCGAGAAGAAGGACGCCCAACTCAAGAAGGAAGCCAAGGCTGACGCTGGTAAGCCAGGTGAACCGAAGGGTGGCGAGCCGAAGCCCGACGAAGGCAAGCCCAGTGAAGCGAAGCCTTCTGAAGGTGAGGCGTCCGACGCCAAGCCGAGCGAAGCTAGCGGCCAGGCCGGCAAAGCTGCTAAGTCGATGGGTAAGGCCAAGGCATCACTTGGTGAGAAGAAACCGGAGTCGGCCCTGAAAGATCAGGACCAGGCGATGGAAGCTCTCAAGCAGACCCTCGAAGAGCTCGACGCGATGGCCGAAGACGCCGCTCGCGAGTTGCTGAAGCTGCCGTTCGATCAACTTGCCAAGGAGCAGGAGAACACGCAGAAGGCGACCGACACCTTGGCCAAGGACATGGAGAAGGCCGAGCAAGGTGACGAGAAGGGCAGCGAAGGCAAGCCGACCCCCGGCAAGCAAAAGGTCCAACAAGCCGTCCCGAAGCAGCGCGCTGCTGCAGGCCAACTAAAAGAGCTGGTTCCCGCTAAGCAGAAGCAGCAGGACGCGAAGGAGGACCTCCAAGCCGCGCAGAAGGCGCTCGAAGAAGCCCTCGCTCAGCTGCGTCAGCAACTGCAGGACGAAGTGCTGCGCGCGCTCGAAGAACGCTTCACGGCGATGCTCGCGCGTCAGCGTGGGTTGACGGCGCAAACCGAGACGGTCGACGCGACTCGCAAGAAGATCATGACCGCTTCCGGTGCCCTGCCGACCGCGCTCGTGACCAAGATCGGCGAACTCGCCGCTGGCGAGATTGAACTTGAGCAAGAGGCGATCGACGCGCTCAAGCTTCTCGATGAAGACGGCACGACCGCGGTGTTCCCACCGATGGTCGAGCAGCTTCGCGAAGAATTGCACGATGTTGCTGCCGGCCTTGGTAAGCACAAGACCGGTGCATCGATGAACCTTTTGCAGAAGGACGTCGAAGACCTGCTCTCCCTCCTCATCAATGCTCTCCGTAAGACGATCGAGCAGAAAGAAGGCGGAGGTTGAACGGGTACTTGAAGTGGCAAAGCGCCACCGCTCGTGCCCGTGTCGGCCGAGCTCAAGATGTTGCGATTCCTGCAGGAACGGGTGAACAAGAAGACGAAGGCCACGGATGCCGACGCTGAGACCAACCCACTCGCACAGGAAGACTACGATAAGGTTTCAAAGAAGCAGGCTCGCGTGAAGCAGCTGATGCGCCTCCTTGCTGAGAAGCTTGGTAAGGAGAACGGCGTCGAGGGAGGGCAATAATGAGCCTCGCGCCGCTATTGAACTCATCGATCCAGAAGCCGTTGCTCGGTTTGCTCGTGCTCGGGACGTTCGCGTCCGGAGTGTGCGCCCAGATTCAGCTGCCTGGCGAAGGCACTCGACCCGAGGCACACCTGCCGACGATTTCGGATGTGCCGGTTCAGAACCCGTTCAAGCCGTTCGATCGGCCACGCTTTGAGAAGGTCGCTCGCGAGCTAGGTGCAACCGCGCTGCAAGTGAAGACCTTCGGTGAAGACTTGGAGGAGATCGGCGCGGCGCGCGCGGCCGACGACTTGTTGCGCAAGGCGTTGCCGAGTTTCGATGAAGCTGTGTTGGCTGCGGAAGACCAAGACCCCAAGGCCGCATTGCTGCTCGCCAAGGTGCTGGTCGACACGAAGTCGCCGCTGCTCCAAGCCCACGTGCGCTACCACCTGGCGCGCTTGTTTCTGGCTAGCGATGACCCGGAACGCGCGATCGAAGTGCTCAACGAGTACATCGGCAGCAACCTCAACCACTCGCCGCTCGATGGCGAAGCTGCCTACTTCTATGCGCAGTCGCTGGCCGAGGTCCCGATGATCGACGATGCGATTCCGCGCTTCCGCGCGTTCCTTGCGTGGTTCCCAAATGCCAGTGAGCGTTTGCGTTCGGCTGCGCACCAACGCGTGCTCGAACTCGAACTGCAGAAGGAAAGCCGTTTGCACATGCTGGCTGACGGCATGAAGAAGACGACTCGTGACCTGCGCAAGAACAAGACCGACAAGCCCGTTCAGCTTGACCAAGAGGCCTACCTAGAAGAACTCGATGTGCTCATCGAGATGTTTCAGGAACAAGAGAAGCAGTCGAGCGGTCCAGCTTCTGGCCTCGGTCCGTCCAATAGCCCGGCCGCATCGAGTGCGCTGCCAGGCGGTGAAGGCAAGGTCGGCAATTTGAACAAGAAGCCGTCGCTCGCTGATCGTTGGGGCGACATGCGCGACAGTGAGCGCAAGAAGATCATGGCGGACGTGCAGAACACGATGCCGCCGCAGTACCAGAAGATGCTTGAGGAGTACTACAAGAAGCTCGGCAAGGCTGATCGCAAGTGAGATCCATCAAGCCAGGATCCATCAAGCCAGTATGGCACTCGCTGCCACTCGTTGCCGCGTTGGGTGCACTGCTCGCAGTCGTCGCACCAGCGCAGGCGGCTGGCACTGCTCGCACCGTTGATGGCAGGACCTTGATTGGCACGTTTGCGGTAGCCGAAGACGGCACTGCGACGGTCACTGGCGAAGCCGGTGAGACCAAGATCGATGTCGCGGAACTGTTGTCGTTCGAACGCGCGGCTGCCAAGCCACGCAAGGTTCAGGTCGAGAGCCGCGTTTGGTTGCGATCGGGCCTTGAGTTGCCAGCCAAGAAGCTGAGCGGCCGTGCGGCCGCCGATGGCAAGCCGGCGATCTTGATCTTGCGGCTACCGTCCGGACTCAACCTTGAGGTTCCGATGAGCACGGTGCAAGCCATCCGTCAGGGTGGTTTACAACGCCCGCAGCCCAGCCTGTTCGCGCAGGATCTACAAACGCCACCGTCGAACAACGACCTGATCTACGTCGTTAAGAACGGCAAGGCGCAGCGTTCGTCTGTTGAGGTCGCGAGCCTCACTGCTGAGTCGATTGCCTTCGAGTTGCGCGGCGACTCGTATGACTTTGAACTCTCTGGCATTGCTGCCGTCGTGTTTGGCGTCAACACCGGTTTCCCACCAGACCGTCAACCGCGTCCGCGGGTTGCTGTCTCGTTGACGACTGGCGAACGAATTGAAGGCAAGATCCTCAGCATGGGTGCGAATCTGCGCTGCCGGATCGACGAAGGCTTTGTGCTCGACGTGCCAATGCGCAACCTGCATCGCATCGACGTCTCCAGTGACAAGCTTGTCTGGATGTCGGAGTTGACGCCGAAGGTTGAGCAAACGCCCGCGTTTGATCGCGTTTGGCCGTGGCATACCGACCGTTCGATTGCTGGTCCTGGCTTTGACCTTGCCGGCACCCATTTCGAACGCGGCTTGGGCCTCGTGCCGCATACGAAACTCACCTACGACCTGTCGGGTCGTTTCGACATGTTTGAAGCGATGATCGGCATTGATGATCGCGGTGGCCCCGAAGCGCATGCGGTCTTCCGCGTGCTCGTCGACGGTAAGCTTGTGTTCGAATCGAAACCGATGACGCGCGGGCAACCACCACACGAATTACGGATCGACTTGAACAAGGCCAAGGCGTTGGTTCTCGAAGTCGATTTCGGCAAGAACTACGACCTCGGCGATTTCTGTGCGTTCGCCGATGCGCGTGTCGTGCAGTCAGAGTGACTCTGAAGAAGTGTTGCTGAAGAAGTGTTGTTGAAGAAGTGATGTTGAAGAATTGTCGGTGCACTAAGTGACTGCACACAGCTGAAGTTCCGCAGCAGTCGCTTCGTGGTTTAGACCAACCTCCCCCGGGGTCCCCCGACTCCGCTCCTGATCATGATGCTCCTCGCTGTTCTCGCATCCTGCGCGATGCAGGATCCCATCGATGCTGTCGCGGCGAGTGAATCGCGACGCGTTGCCGTCATCGATCGGTGCGCCCAAGCCGTCTGCTCGGTGATGTCCATGGACTCGCCCGGCGGTGGTAGTGGCGTGATCTTTGATCCGGCTGGTTTCGTGCTGACCAACTACCACGTCGTTGGCAAGCCGGACAAGGGCTACAAGCTGAAGGACGCACCGGAACCGCCGGATGAGGTTGTCGAAGCGTGGCGCAAGCAGGCGGACGGCGGCGAAGACGAAGAAGACAAGTTCATCGCCGAGTGGCAAGCCGAGTGGCGCGCGGAGCATCAATCGAGCGGCGCCTCGCACTACAAGAACAAGAAGATCGGCCTGCCCGACGGCAAGCTCTACGAAGGCGTCGTGCTCGGCATCGACCCGGGCAGCGACCTTGCGGTGATTCGCTTGTTGCCGAAGGCAGAAGGCCAAACCTGGCCCTACTGCGAATTGGGCAATAGCGATGCGCTGCTGGTCGGCGAAACGGTGTTTGCGATGGGGAACCCGTTCTTGCTCGCGACGGACTTCACGCCGACGGTCACGTTTGGAATCGTCTCCGGCACGCACCGCTACCAAGAAGGGCAGGGCAACCGCATGTTGGTTTACCCGGACTGCATCCAGGTAGATGCGCCGGTCAACCCAGGTAACTCTGGCGGTCCACTGTTCAACGAAGCGGGCGACGTGATCGGTATCAACGGCCGCATTTTGATCGGCGATCGGGGGCGTGTCAACGTCGGCGTTGGCTTCGCGATCGCGTCCAATCAGATCAAGAACTTCCTCGGCGACTTGGTCGCTGGTCGCCACACCGAACACGGCACGCTCGACATGAGCGCCTGGTTTATGAACTCGCGCGACGGCAAGACGCGCAAGCGCGGTGTCTTTGTGCAACAGACGTTTGCCGACTCGGTTGTCGCCAAAGTAGGTGTTGGCCTTGGTGACGAGGTCACCCGCTTTAACGGCATGGAGGTTCGTTCGGCCAATCAACTCGCAACATTGGTCGGCGTGCTGCCCGCCAATACGTGGGTGACGCTTCGCCACCGGCCACAGCAAGAGGAAGACGGATTTGGTGATGAGCGCGAAGTAACTGTCAAGCTGACCGCGCTCGACACGGGTTCGAGCCGCGACGGCACTGGCGACGACGCTCGTCTCGCGAGCCGCATCGATCGCCGCATTGCTACGAAGCAGATTGTCGACAGTTGGGCCAAGTCCGACGAGAAAGACGTCGCCGTGCAATGGACGCGGCGTGGCCCGGATGAAGCCAAGCTCGTGACGATTTCCGATGGTGATCGACTGCGCATCGAGATCGGGCGCACGGTTATGGTCCGCCTTGGAGTTGATGCAGGTTTCACCAACTCCAACGGCGAAACACGCGACTTGACGACAGCAGAGCGCGAGCGCTTGCGCCGCGAACTTGCCTGCAATCCGATGCTGTGGCCGCGTGCGGAAATTCCAGCACGCATGAAGGGCGCACTACTGCTCGGTGGCGTGCACGTGCACGGAGCTGCGGGCTACCGCTTCTCGATACCAGGCGATGGCGATTGTGAAGCCTGGTTCCTGCTCGATGGCACGGCTGCAGGGTTCTCGTTCCGTGATCCCGTTCGCCGAGCGCGGGTCGAATGGTATCTGCGCGGCACCAAGCTGCGTGTTGTTGTAGATGGCGAACTAGAACAAGGCTGGTCGAGCGGCATGCGCGCGACGGGCAAAGCCGAGGACCACTGGTTCCGGAGAGACGCCTGATGCGCACCGCAATGATCGTTCTCGCTGCCGCGAGTGTTGTCTCCGCGCAGACCGCGGACTTTGGCAAGAGCTACTCTTTTGATGAGCGCAAGCCGAAGACTCAAGTCGAGCGTACTGTCGACAAATTGATGCCGAGCATCGTCAAGATCCATGGCGCGTCCGGCTTGGCGACGATCAAGGCTTACGCGACCGGCATCATCGTCAGCGATCGCGGCCACATCATCACGCTCGATCAGATCTTGCTGCAGTCGGAGCGCACGCGCGTCGTGCTCTACGACGGTTCGGTGCACGACGCGACCCTGTATCCCGCCGACGAAAAGCTTGGCGTGCGCATACTCAAGATCAGCCCCGATAAGGTTGATGGCAAACTGCAGCCGCTGTGGCCGCCCGTCAAAGAGAAGGCCAAGTATCGCAATGGCCAGTTCGTCGTGTCACTTGGCAACTGCTTCCGGCTCGCTGAGTTCTCCGAGAAGGTCAGTGCCACGTTCGGAGTCGTTTGTGGCAAAGCCAACACGGCACTTCGTTATCGCATGGCCGACGTCAAATACGGCAACGACATCATCCTGACCGACGCGAGCAACAACCCGGGCCATTACGGCGGCGGTTTGTTCACCCTCGACGGTCGTTGGATCGGGCTCAATATGCGCCTGCTCGACAGCAAGGAAACCAACACAATGTTGTCGGCGGCAATTCCGTCTCGCGACTTGCTGCCTTACCTCGAAGAAAAGGTGAACGGCAAGAAGCGTGAGGTGGTCGCAGAGAAGGTCGTTCCGGTGTGGACCGGCGTCACGTTGTTTGAACAAGCCGGCCGGAAGTCGCCTCCGGCTTATGTCGAACGCGTGAAGCGCAAGTCTCCGGGTCGCAAGCTCGGCTTGCGCATCGATGACCTGATTGTCCGCATCGATGACTTCTCGATTCGCAGTTGTATGGAACTGCGCACCGTGCTGAAGAAGTTCAAGCCGGGTGACGAGGTCAAAGTGACGTGGAAGCGCGGCACGCGTGTGATGTCCGGCGACATGATGCTGGCAGAGGAGCCGAAGAAATGAACTTGCGACCCGCCCTAGTGCTGTTCGCCCTGTTGTTGCCGCTGACGGCACAGCAAGGCAACCTCGACGAGTTCTTCAAGTTGGAACCCGTTCTGCAGGCTGCGCTGAAGAAGGCTGGGCCATTCGTGGTCACAGTTGAGACGTTCGGCGGTACGCGTCGCAAGCTCGGCAAGGACGGTCCGATGGATGGCCCTGCACCACCGAAGCCACGCCCGAAGCCGAAGCTGCCAAAGGTTGACCCGAAGCTGAAGCCGAGTGAGCTGCCGAAGCCGGTTGAAAAGCCAGATCCAGCGAACACAGATCCAGACAAGCCCGACGACAAGCCCGACGAACACAAGCCGGTGCCACTGCCCGACGGCAAACCGCAGGAGCCGAAGGACAAGAACAAGAAGAAGCTTGGCCTGGTCGCGCAGGGTTTCCAGCAAACGCAAGGCAAGACGTCGGGCATCATCTTGACTTCGGATGGCTGGATCATGATCTCGCGGTTCGCACTCAACCTGGATCCAACGACGATCTTGATCAACGTTCCCGGCCACGGAACCTTCCATGCCGAACGCGTTGGTGAAGACACAAGTCGCGGTATCGCGCTCGTGAAGATCGATGCCGTTGGTCTGCCGGTGCCAGAGTTCGTGCACCCGGACAAGGTCCACGTTGGTCAGTGGGCGTTCGCTCTCGGTCGCACGTTCGCCGACGTCGATCCGACAGTGCACCTAGGTATCGTCAGTGCGAAGAAGCGCCTCTATGGCCGCGCGCTACAAATCGATGCCTACACTTCGCCAGCTAACTACGGCGGCGCAGTCGTCGACATCTATGGCCGTGTGCTCGGCATGTCGGTGCCGCTATCGCCGTCTGGCCGTAACGCCGGTGTCGAGTGGTATGACTCTGGCATTGGCTTCGCGACGACGATCGCCGACATCCCTGAACTGATTGCCCGCATGAAGGAAGGCCAGATCCTGCAACGCGCCTGGTTGGGCGTGCAGTTGTCGTCGTCGCACCTCGGCCCAGGTGCCAGGATCACCGGCACGCCCAAGGACGGCGCCGCCAAGGAAGCCGGGTTGCGCAAGGGCGACATCATCCTCAACGTCGATGGTGTGGACGTTCTCAATGGCCCGCACTTCCTGATGTTGGTCAGTTCCCGTCTGGGAGGCGACATGTGCACGCTGATCGTGCAAAAGAAGAAGAAGGGCACCAAACCGATCGAGGTCGGCCCCATCACCCTGAAGGACGCGCCGTGGTCTGAGCAGCGCAAGGGCAAGGAAGACCTGCCGGCGTCGTTCTCGCTGCCAGAGGGTGAAGAGGGGCGCTGAGCCGCCCCTGCTCGGGCCGCCGGTCATCATCGCTGATGCTTTTCGTTGCTGATACAGCGACACGAGCCATGATGGCGTGGTGTCCACGAACTCGTCCCTGGTCTGTGTTGCGTTAGCTGTTGGCTTTTGTGCCGTCAGTTGCAGCAAGGAACGTGTTTGGGAAGCCGCCGGCTGGCGACCGCAGCAACCAGCGCAGCGCATTGTTGCCGGCTCGGTGTTGGCGGTCGAGTCTCTGCTCGAAGTGATCCCGCACAAACGGCTCGTCGGCGTGCACAAGATTGCGGCCGACGCTCGTTACTCGTTGGTCGCGGATCAGGCAAAGGGCTTGCCGTTGCTCGGCGCGTCCCCAGAGCAGTTGCTGTCCGTTCGCCCTGACCTGGTTCTGGTCGACGCCTTTACACGCGCCGAAACGCTGGCGTTGCTCGCAGCCGCCAACGTGCCGGTGGTGCGCACACATGATCCACACAGCTTCGAGGACATCGAGGCAAACCTTCGCTTGCTTGGTCGCGTGACGCACCTTGATAACGAGGTTGAGCAGATCATCGCGGCCGCGACCACGAAGCTCGAAGTCGTTCGCCAAGCCGGCAAGGACCTCAGCGAGTGGCGCGTGCTGAGTCTCGACGGTGCCATGCACACGTATGGTGAGGGCTCGCTCTTCGACGTGATGACGCGAACAGCTGGGGCGCGGAACCTAGCTGCCGAACACGGCGTCGGTGCGTTCCGCAAACTAGATATCGAAGAGGTGTTAGCGTGGCGACCCGATGCCTTGGTGTTGTCCGGTGAAGCGCCCGCAGACGGCGCGCTGCCCGAATGGGTGACGCAGTGTCCGGGCCTCGACCTGCTGCCTTGCGTTGCCGCGGGCCGCATCATTTACGTGCCTAGCCGCTTGTTGATCACCACATCCCATCGCCTGGTCGATTCGGCTGCGTTCGTGCAGCAGCAATTAATCGAGTGGGGCAAGCCGTGAAGAAGAAATTGCCACTGCTGTTGTTCTCGGTACTGCTGCTAGCCGCAGTGATGCACCTCGCGTTCGCACGCGTAGAACCTGGCCTCGGATCATTGTTCGATTGGTTGTTCTCTTGGACCGGTGCCACTGGCGAGGTCGATCAGATCGACAGCTTCGTATTCGGTGCGATCCGTACCCCGCGCATGTTGGTTGCGGTGTTTGGTGGTGCCGCGCTGGCGCTCGCTGGAACCGTGATGCAAGCGAGCTTCCGCAATCCGCTGGCATCGCCTGACATCATTGGCACCGCTGCCGGCGCTGCCTTTGGCGGTGCCTTGGCGATCGTATTCAAGCTTGCCGACGCATCCGTGTTTGCGACCCCGATCGCGGCTCTGCTTGGCGCGGTCGGCGTGACGTGGTTGGTGTTCGTGCTGGCTGGTTCACACGGCAGGTTTTCCGTCGCCAACCTGTTGCTTGCTGGTATTGCCCTCAACACGCTGTTTGGCGCGCTCACAGCGTTCGTCGTCACGCTCAGCTTCGACAACTACACCGCCAGTTCGCGCGTGTTGTTCTGGTTGATGGGCGGCCTTGACGCTCGCACTTGGGAGCACGCTTGGATCACTGCTGGTGGTTTCGCGTTGTTCGCCGGGATGGTCTGGCCGCGCGCCAGAGAACTCGACTTGCTGACGTTACGCGACGACAGCGCCCACAGCCTTGGCGTGGATGCGCCGCGGGCCCGCCGTTCGCTCGTGTGGTGCGCATGCGGATTGACGGCTACCACGGTCGCGAACAGCGGCGGCATCGCGTTCGTTGGCCTGATCGTGCCGCACCTGGCGCGTCTGCTGGTTGGACCAGCCCACCGCTTGTTGCTCCCGACAGCGGCGTTGCTCGGCGCCATCCTGATGGTTGTCAGTGACCTCGGTTGCCGTGTTTCGCCGGCGTCGTGGAACTTGCGCCTTGGCGTCGTCACTGCGATTGCCGGCGCCCCCTACTTCCTCTACTTGCTGTCGCGTCAGCGTCGCGGAGTGGCGTTGTGAGCGATCTCGTCGCCAACATGGTGTCGGTGCAACTCGGCACCAGAACGGTTCTGCACGGCGTGTCGATGACGGTCGCACCTGGCGAACTCGTATTGCTCGCAGGTCGCAATGGCGCGGGCAAGAGCACCTTGCTGCGGTGCCTGATTGGTGCCTTCGAACCAAACGCGGGCAGTGCGCAGTTGCATGGCAAGCCGATCTTGTCATGGCCAGCGAGGGAGCGCGCTCGCGAAGTAGCCTTCGTGCCACAAGACACCGACGTGCCGTTCGACTTCACTGGTCGCGAGTTGGTGACCATGGGCAGGCATCCGCACCGTGGGCGCGGCGAGGCCATGCGCCCAGAAGACATTGCGGCGGTTAATCGCGCCCTCGATCTGCTGGATGCCGCCGCGTTCGCTGATCGCTCAGTCACGACGTTGTCAGGTGGCGAACAACGACGCATTGCCGTCGCACGCTCATTGGCAACCGATGCCCGATTGCTACTGCTCGACGAACCGACTAGCAACCTCGACCTCGAACACGCGCTGCAACTCGTCAAACTGCTGCGCGGTTTGGCGGATGAAGGTCATGGTGTGTTGGTCGCGTCTCACGATCTCAACCTGTTTGCCCCCCACAGCGATCGTGTCGTGTTGCTGCACGAAGGCCGCGCCCTCGTCGACGCCCCACCTCAAGAGGCGTTGGCTGCGGAACACATCGAGACGGTGTTCGGCGTGCAATCGCGAACGCCGAAACAGTTCTTCCCGCGCGAGTTCACTCTGTGACCATCACTTGACGCGCGGTTGCTCACGACCGGAGGGCGTCACGGTGAACTGCTCTGACTCCCCCGCCGGAAGGTCTCGCTCCTCGTCTTCATGGCCCTGCCACTGTGGCGGCACCACGGGCGGCGGTTCGAGCGATGCAGACGAGAACGGCGAGGCGGCATCGTTGGCGAGTGGTCACCGAACGTTTCTTTAGTCGCGCCCGCTCGGGAAGTCCGCGTCTTCGAGTGCGAACGCCGCGAACTTCTCGCGCCACTCATCGGGCAGATCACGCTTCTTCATCGTGTCCATGTTGACTGCGGCCGTGACGATGCGCGCGCGGCATAGCGGCTTTTCGGAGCCGTTCTTGGTCATCCAAAAGCCTAACGTCAGCGACGACCCACCCATGCGCAGCACACCGATGTGCACTTCGGGCTCGTCGCCGTAGACGACGGGTGCGAAGAACTCAGCATCGATCTTCACTGCGGGGAAGCCGAGCTTGTCTTCGTGCATCAGCTTGGCGTAGCTGCGCCCGAGGCCGTCGCTCCACCAATCCTCAAAGGCGCAATGGAAGTAGTGCAGCAGCTTCGGGTAGTAGGCGATGCCCGCGTCGTCGATATCGCCGAAGCGATACCGTAGCCGCGTGTGGAACGTCATGAGCCGAAGCCGCCCGACTGCTCCGCCGGTTCGTCTCGCTTGGTCTTCTCGCTGTTGCGCGAGCAGAACTGATCGAGGCCCTTCACGTCGTGCGGCAGGTCTGGGTGACGTTCGAGTTGCGCCAGTAGCACGTCGATCGTGGCGTGCGTGTCAGCTTCGGCAGCGTGTGCCCCTTCGAGTTCACGGCCGCAGTAGTGACGCACGGCAGCCGAGAGGTTGCGCGGTCCCATCAGGAAGCGGTCCCACGTCTTCTCGCAGACGTTGAAGATCACCTTGGCATCAACCTGGCGGCGGTCCCCCATTTCGAACGGGATGCCGTGCCGCTTGCACTCATTGAGCCAGAGCGGGATGTCGTAGTTGATCTGGTTGAAGCCGCCGATGTCGCTGTCGGCGAGGAACTCGACCAGCTTCTCACCGACCTTCTTCAGAGGTGGTCCCCAGAACAGTCCGGTTGCGTCAGACGTGTGCACCCCGGTGACCTTGGCGGCTCCCTTGCTGACTTCCTTGCCAGGATTGATGCGCTGCACCAATTCCTCACGCGTGCCGTCGGGCAGCAACCGAATAAATGCGAGCTCGAGGATGCGGTCGCTTTGGGTATCCAGACCGGTGGTTTCGAAGTCGAGGAAGACGATGGGACGTTCGAGCTTGAGGAGCATGCAGCTTGACCTTGAGTTGCCGCGTGAGCTGACCGGCTCGTGGGTCGCGGCGTTTGGTTCGAGAGCTCATTCTGCGACCGATTCGCAGTGCTACAAGTCCGACCCGCAGCGAACTGCAGCGAAGCTGGCGAACCTGCTTCCAATAGGCGACTTAGATGCGGCTAGTTGAGCCAGTTTGTTGCGAGTTGGTCGACCTTGGTGGCCCAGAACTCCCGGCTACTTCGCGCCGCCTCAAGCTGCGCGAACTGCTCGAGCCAATCGAGTTGGTCGTCGACCGGCACATTCGCGTCACAAGCCGGGAACAGATCATTCTCCTCGAGGAGTTGGCGACGCTCGAGGCGTGCAACGAGTGCTTGGACAGTCTCGGCAAAGCCAGCCCTCTCAGCGTCCGTAAGATCATTGATCGGCTCCCAGAACAGCACCAGGGCGTGCGCCAGTTCGGCGATCTCCTCCCGCAGGCGCATCAATTCGCCGACGATCGCTGCGGCCTCCTCATCGGCACGCATCGCGACCGCGGGACCTAGGATCTCGTCTTCCTTGCGCATGTGCACCGCGAGCACCCATTCGCGCAGGAAGCGCAGCACCGACGCACAATCCGCCGCAGGGAACTCATCGCCTACTTCCACGCAATCAGCGATCGCAGCCAAGACGCGGATCCCTCGCGTCGTGAGTACGTGATCAGCCCTCAGGTTGTCAGTGGGGCGCTGCATTCGGTTGGATTTGCGGACAGCACGACGCTGCATGATGATCGATGCAACCTCCCGCGGGCGGCGGTATTTCGCGATGTGCCCCTTTGCGTGGCTTGCCCCGCCCATCAGCCACCCGATAAAAACCCTAACCTGGATGTTGACAGATCTAAACATCTCGCTAACCTGGACCCAAACAACAACCAAACACCAGGACCCAAACATGGCAACTCGCCGCCAAAACACACTCTCACCTTCTTCATCTTCTCGTCTCGCCAGCGGTCGCCTGACCGCCAGTCAAAGTCGCGCGGGCCGGCCTGTCCGCTGGGGAGCGGCAGTCGTCGAGTCCGCGCGACCGACCACAACCCACTCTTGGAACAGTGTTAAGGGACGAGTTCGACGTGAGCGTCGCGCCGCAGTTCGCCTGCAGGGCGGGCTACCGTTGGTTGCGGGTGTTCAGGATTGCGTCGGCGGCCCGGGCGGTGCAGCAGGTGCTGTGGCCACCGTAGAGGTCCGCTCATTTACCCGAAACAGGATTAGGCATGCGTTCGACTTGTTCGGTGCATGTATGATGATTGTTACCTTCCTGGCTATGGCAATGTTTGCCTGACGTTAGCCGTCCGAGAGGTTAGCCACCCGAAAGGGATGCTAGCCAGGATGGCTGCGTGTGGCCGGAAGCTGACTTACTGGAGTCCATGATGACGATGATGCTGACCGAGAAGCAGATCCGCGTGCTGCGCTTCTTCCGCGATTACCGGCAAGAGCACAGTATCTCGCCGACCTTGGCAGAGGCGGCGCAGGCATTGGGGGTCAGCAAGATCACGATTCACGAGCACCTGAATCAACTCGCCCAGAAGGGAGCCGTTCATCGCGACCGGGCCAAGGCGCGCGCTGTTGCGATCCTCTTTGATCCGGACGCCGATGAGTCGAGCAGTTTTGAGGACGCGATTCCGAAGTTGCCACTGGTCGGCATGATCGCGGCGGGCCGTCCGATTGAGGCCCTTGAGGACCGTGAGGAGATGAGCTTGACCGATCTCGTCCCCACCGGCGATAGCATCTATCTGTTGCGCGTGCGTGGCAAGTCGATGATCGAAGACCACATTGACGACGGCGACCTGGTCGTCGTTGAGCGCCGCGAAACCGCCAATGATGGGGACATCGTGGTCGCGATTCTCGAAGACGAGGAGGCGACCCTGAAACGCTTCTACCGCGAGTCCAACGGGATGATTCGTCTGCAGCCGGCGAACTCCGAGATGGAACCGCTGTTCACCAATCGAGTGCAGTTGCGTGGCGTAGTGCGCGGCGTGGTTCGCAAATACCGCTAGCACGAACCGCTAGCACGAACCGCTAGCACGAACCGCTAGCACGAACCGCTAGCACGAACCGCTAGCACGAAGCCGTCCGGAAGCACCAGCGACTAAGCACGGGCGACCAAACACAAGCAACCAGTCCTGGATCGGCTGTCATGGGGGCAGCTGCGTCCGGGAAGGGTTGCTACTTCTGAGTTCTGTCACGCGACCCTCGTTGCATGGCGTGCAACGCGACGTGCGTCAGGTTGGGCGTGTTGCGGGCGACTGACGCCAGACTGGAAGAGTCCCATTAGGCCGGGACTCATGGTTACTCAGATCGCCGGGAGGTTGTAGAACGAGCAGGTGACAGAATCTCGTCCTCAGCCTCCCGGGCGCGTCATCAAGGGACCGTTCGTTGATCAATGCGGCGCTGGCAAGCATGCCTGGTGCCGGTGTCAGAAGAGCACCCAGTATCCGTACTGCGATGGCACACACCGTGGTTCCGAGGTGACACCGATCAAAGTCATCTTCGAGGAACCGCGCACCGTAGTTTGGTGCAGTTGCGGTCAAAGCAAGAACGCGCCGTATTGCGACGGCACCCATACTTCTCTGTGACGTTCTCCTAGTGACGCTGCGCCTGGTCTCTAACTGCTGCGACCTGCACCCATCCAAGCGGTGCCCGCTGCGCGTTGCGACTCAGACGCGGCTTCGTTGACGGTCAACTTCACCTTGCCTGGTCCGGCCGTTGGCGTGGCAAGCACACTTTGCAGAACGCCTCTGCGCGCGACCAGCAACTCGACTGCCTTGCCGACTTGCGCAACCGCGCCGAACGTTGTTTGCCAGCTACCAGCTTTCACGCGCAAGTTGGTAATGGCCAGCAACTCGTCATCTGGCGCGAGTCCACAAGTGTCGGCGGGACTGCCATCGCTGACCGACGCAAGCACTGTAGTTCCGGCGCGAAACCCAACGCCAAGGAATGGCTTGTTTGCCTCGCGACTATGGACCTTGATGCCGACATCGCTGAGCAGGTCGTCGATTTTTGGATCGAGCGGTCCGGTGACTAGATCGAGCAGTTTGTCGACGACTTCGCTGCCAGCAATCTCTGCGATGACGCGATGCACATCGGCAACTTCGTAACCGCGCCCCTGCGCGAAGGTGGTTTGGTAAAGCGACTGCAACACGTCGTCGAGTGAGCGTGCGCCGTTGGTTGTTCGCCGAATCAACAAGTCCAAGCACATCGCCGCGACCGCACCGTTGCCGTAGTAATTCTGTGACGAGTTGCGGGTGTTTTCATCTGGCCGATAGAGGCGAATCCACGCATCGAAGCTCGACTCTTCAAGGCTTAGCTCGAAGCGTCCTGGCGCGGCGCGCATGTTCTGCACGTTCTTGGCCATCGTCGCGAGGTACTCAGCTTGCGTCGTCAAACCGGCGCGAACCAGCAGTAGGTCGTCGTAGTAGGCGGTCCAGCCCTCCATGAGCCAGAGCAACCTCGTGTAGTTCTCTTGCTCGTAGTCGTATTCCCAAAACTCAACCGGCCGCATGCGCTTGACGTTCCAAGCGTGGAACAGTTCGTGCGCAGCAAGAGCGAGGAAGTCTTGGTAGCCGGACTCAGTCGTGAGCGAGGTGCGCGGCATCAACAAAGTCGTAGAATCGCGATGCTCGAGACCGCCGTAGCCTTCTCCCGCGAACAACGCCAGAAACACGTATCGTTGGTATGGCAGCGAGTCGCCAAAGACCGCTGCCGCTTGCTTGACGATGCGTTCCAAGTCGGACACGAGTGTTGTCGGTGGTGCGACTGCTTCGAGTCCATCGAGCACGATTGCGTGCGGCACGCCATGCACTTCCCATTCGAGTTGTTGCGTCGTGCCAACCAACACGGGCGCGTCTAGGGCATGGTCGAGGTCGCTTGCAAGCAGCGTGATGGCTGCGGCATCGGCCGGCTTGGCGGTCGCGGCCTCCGACTCAAGACTGCACGTCAGAGACCACTCGGCCGGGTAATCGACCGTGATTCTGGCCGGCAGCTGCCTCTGGTTGACGGGCCAAAGCAGCACACAAGCGTGGTTCCAGTAGGCATGCGACGAGTCGACGTGCGCGGTTCGGACGCTCAATTCATGCGCATAAACCCGGTAGCGGACTTCGATCGTGTTGGCGCCATCGGTTGTGATGACGAAGCGGTTCTTACTGGTCTTACGGCAGCTGAGGGGCCGTTGGTTGTCGCCGGCGACTGCCTCAACACGTGACACGTGTCGCGAGTACTCACGCAGCAGGTAGCTTCCTGGTGTCCAGGTCGGCATGAAGAACTCGACCGCTGCTTGGTCGAGGCCCGAGTAAGTCGCTACGACCCAGATCTTTCGGGTCGCGGGACGGGTGGCGTCGATGCGGAACTCGAGCGTTGGCAATGGGCACTCGCTAGGAGTTATTCGTTCGAACGGATTAGCCGCGGAAATGGCGCGCCCGAGAGGAGTCGAACCTCTGACCTACGGCTTCGGAGACCGTCGCTCTATCCAGCTGAGCTACGGGCGCGCGTTCGGCCCGGTCATATCGGGCCAACGGAAGAATCACAACACCTCAAGCTGGCCGTGGAGTGACCCCTAAAGTCATGTTTGGGTGGGGATTCCGCACTGCTGAAGGCATTTGGCGGCTTGCCAAGGCGCCCCGACGATGGTTCAATAAGTCCCTCGGCTGCCCGAAACTGAACGGGGGCCCGGTGCTAGAAGCAGGCTCTCAAGCGTTCCTCTTGATGCATTCAAAGTACATCGTCACCCTGATGGCTGCAGGACTCGCGACAACATTCGTTGCGACGAGCACGCCTACGAGTTCCGTTGCAGCGACTGGCGAAGACTCTGCCGCCATGCTGGATAGCGACGGTGACTTCCTGCCCGACGCAGTCGAGTGGGTCGTGCTGACGAATGCACAGAGCGAGGATACGGACGGCGATCTAATTCCCGACTTTGTCGAGGTGATCGAAGGCGGTAGCCCGCGTCACTCGAGTTCGCCACTGCCGCCTGATCAGCAGATGCGTTTGATCATCACGGGCCCATCGCCGGCCTCGGCGGATCCGCGCACCTGGATGCACGTCTTCCATCGCGTGATGACGTCGGTGACAGGTGTGGGCGCTGGCCTTACCGCCATCCAATCCTTCAATACATGGCTTGAAGGGCCACTTTGGCCGGGAATCCAATTCCCGCTCAACTCGTTAGCTTCGGGCGAGATTGTCTACCGCGAGCGTATTACGCAGCACGATGGCGTTTGGGTTCAGGTCTCGATTCCGCTCGTTTCGCAAGCGCTCTTGGCGGCAGTTTTGCCGTGCACGATCTGGGCGGAAACGTCGGTTGGTGGGCAAGCTTTGAGGAGCGGCCAGAACCTGATCAACGTAGGTGGCAATATCGCAACGCTCGTTCCTTACACGCCTGGGCGCTTCGTCTTCCAAACGGTGAGCCCGACGCCTGCGTCGTCGTTCGTCTCCGAGACGAATCGCGTTTGCGTTCTCGAACTGAGCGAGCAATCGAGTGGTCCAGCTGGGACCACCTACCAGGTTGTTGATGCGGACTGCGAGGATGCCAACGAACTCGAGTGCAGCACTTCGTGCCAGGCATCCATTGGCTGGACGATCACGATTCCGGGCGGCATGGAACTGATCGGCGGGCAGTAGATCTGGCGCACAGTAAACTTGGCGCACAGTAAACTTGGCGCACAGTAGATCTGGCGCACAGTAAACCTCTGGCCGCAGAAGGTCTGGCCGGGTAGTTGGCAGGCCAGCCGGGTCTCAGCAAGCAGCCTTTTGCGGGGCTAATTTAGTCGGCGCTAAGGGGCGCATGGAGAGTTGTCTGGTGTCCGGTCCCGTCGTAGTCGGCCGACGATCTCACCCTGAAGAAATACGCTGAAGCGATATAGCTGTTCGCTGCGCAGCATCAGCATCCAGGTCTGCAGGTCATGATCGTCGCAACTCATTCGTCCAGGAAGTGTTTACGCGAAAAATGATAGGCCCCAACGGAACCTGAATGATCGGTAAGATCGTCTGTATACCGTGGAACTCTTACGCGACCCAGATACCGAACTCATAGCTGTATGCCGGGACCCCGGCAGCGACGGCTTCGAAGAGGCTTTTGAGGTCCTGTTTCAGCGCTACCGCGAACGCGTCTATGCCATTGCGTTCCGGGTTGCCGGCAATCAGTCGGATGCGATGGATATTGTTCAGGAGAGCTTCGCCTTGCTCTTCCGCAAGCTGGCGAGCTTCAAGGGCAACTCGCTCTTCAGCACGTGGCTGTTCCGCATTGTCGTCAACTGCAGTATCGACCACCGTCGCCGTACCCAGTCGCATCGAGTTCCTGTCTTGACCGTTGATCAAGACAATGCGATTGAGGTCGCAGATGTTGCACCAGGACCGCGCGATCGCGCGATCGTGCACGAAGTTGGTGATCAGGTACAGCAGGCGATCTCGCAGTTGAGCCCCAAGTTGCGCGCCATCCTCGCGCTGCGTTACTTGGAAGAGATGTCATACGAAGATCTGGCCGCGACGCTCGAGTTGTCGATGGGGACTATCAAATCACGCTTAGCGCGTGCCCACCTCGCTCTCGAACATGTCGTTCGCTCTCGGTTCCCTACTCTCGACATCAGTCGGAAGCTAGAAGTCGAAGATGATTCAGGTGGCGTGGCCAGTGATTCATTTGGAGGTGTCGGATGAGTTCCGGTAACCCAAGGAAGGCAAGCTCGCCGGCGGGACGGAAGCCGGCTGTTCCGGCATTGTGCCGTGCGGCATTGCGTGAGGTGATGTCTGATTCGGGCAAGCTAAGCACGGGCGAGCAGGGTGCCAGCGAGCACATTGAAGCGTGTGGCTTCTGCTCAGCGCGTGTGCAAGCGCGGTCAACTCTCTCGAATTGGGCTTCTGCGCGACCAGCAGTTCCGGCTGTTCTGGCATCGCCTTCCGTTCTCGAAGGCATCTACGAGCGGGCCGCGGAAGCGGTTGAGCAAGGCCCGATTAGCACATGGCTTGAGCAGTCGGTGGTCTCGACTGCCGAAGTTGCTGCAAGCAGTGACGCAGACCCTTCGTTCTTGCAGGATTGCTTGCACGAGAGCGCTTCGGGGAGCGAGTTGCTTCGCGACTTCGTTCGGAGTCCGGCGCAGCCGGATCCGCAAGTGTGGAATGGCGTTTGCCGTTCCATTCTCGAAGGTGTTGCCTCAGAGCGCGTCATGCGCCGTCAAACGGCTTGGCGCGTCTTGTTGTTTGGTGCTGCCGCAGCTGCCGTTGTCGGGCTGCTGTCGATTGCAGAAGACGTCCCGGTGCAACCGACGATCACCTTCGCCGACCTTGACCATGCTCCTGACGTTGCGTTCGCCAATGTCCGCTATGGATCACGTTATTGATGCCATTTGACCCGGCCCATTTGTTTGTCTCGTATACCCGCCTCGTTCTCACTTAGTCTAATCGCCCTCAGTTTCCACCGTGCCTAGCCTACGACCAATTCCAGACGCATCGCCGATCGCCAAATGGCTGATTGCGGCTGCTGCTTGTGTCGGTTTGTTGGTGCCCGCGGCGGGTCAGCGTGCCGCATCCTTGAGCAAGACTGCGCCGCCGGTGCCAACCTTGGCTTCGATTGGGCAAGCGCTTCTCATCCAGGACTACACGGTGGAGCAGTTCCGTCGTTTCCGGGATGAATTGGGCAACGTGGTCACGGTGCGTGAACGGCTGGAGGTCGATGCTAACGGCACGGCTCGCCCAGACTTTGAGATCACCTTCCTCGGTGTCGTAGGCGAACCGGCTGGTTCCGCGCTGAGCGTTGAGTGGCAGCAATCCTACCTCCGGTTTGGCAACCTGTTCTTCCGCCACGGCTCGTTCCAGGTTCGGGACTTGGCTAAGGCTTCGGTGAACTACACGCTGCACGATTACGGACAAGTTGTTCGCGCTGGCCGCATGGCGCGCCGCATGGTCGTGTTCCCCGCGTCCGTCGACAAGGCCATTTGGGTTGTCGACATCGATAGCGTCACCAGCGTCCCGCTTTTCATTGCGGAGTTTGACAACAGCCTGCAGTTGCGGGCCAACATCGAGGCCTTGACGTTCACGCCATCAGTGCAGGCGATCACGCCCACGCAAGCGGCCGCCAACGTCACGCCGATGACCAACTACGCGGGCGCAGAAGCCTTCCTTGGCTTGCCCACTGGACTGGTCGACCCGATCGTGCTGGTGACGCCTGACTACGCACTCGAAAGGATCGAAGTGCACGACGATCCAATCAACGGTAGGCAAAAGCTCGTCATGAGTTACTCAGACGGGATCGACCAATACATGGTCGTGCAGACGATGAATAGCTTCGACCCGTTCGTTGGCTTGCCGAGCGCGGTTGGCGGAACGCACACGATCGGCCGATTCCGCGATCCAGCGCTGAGTGCCTTGGTCTTCTGGGATGATCAGGTGACGTTCCATGTTGCCGGTCGTGGCTCGCTTCGGCGCCTCGACGAAGTTGCGAGCAGGATCTACCTGCAAGCGCTGAGCAACTAGACGTCGTCCAGCTCACTGCTTGAGTAGCGACGCTTCATACCGTTGCGTTCTTGCGCTAGCAGTCCGCTTTAAGCGACGGTTGCCGTCGTGTTTGTGCGACTAGTCAGTTCGATTAAACCTGCGCGATCGAACGGATCCCAATGACATGGGTGTTTGCGTTTGCCACAGCGGTTGGCACCGCCGGTGCTTCTCTCAATACAGACATAGAGAGATTGCAAACATGGACGCTGAACACAACGACACTCCCAAGCTTCCCGAAGCCCTTGGCTCAACGGAATATCGCGCTCGATTGACGACTAAACTCAACTGCCTTATCGCAGTGCTGGAGGTCGCTATCGTCAAGATCACCAAGAGCATGGACACTCCCGGAGCCAATGAGGATCGCTTGACGAAGGTTCGCGGCAACCTCGAGAACACGCTGTCGATTTGCCATCGGGCCAAACAGACCCTCGATCGCACGCAGGCCAACAAGCAAACGGCCCGCCGCGACAGCGAAGGCAAGCTCATGACGGCGCGCGACTATGTCGAACTCACGAGCATTGAGGAGTATCGCAAGTTCCGCAACATGGCGCCCATTACTAAGAACGAAGTCGAAATGATCGATTTCGACGATCTCTCGCGCCGCCTCAACGACACCTGAGATGTCGATGGCGCCGGGGCTTGCGGGCCGAACCGCGCCGTGACGTCGCGGGGCTCCCCCCGCGTTCAACCAAGCGGGTCTTCATTGTAGGTGCTCGGAATGCCGATCTCTAGGCGGGAAAAGGCATGACGATTGCACTCATTATTAAAGAGGATTCGATCCGAGCAACTGCACGGGTCGGGTTGGTTTCGCCGGAAGGCAGCGAGCAGTTTGCATCAACGATTGAGCACGTCGGCCATGAGGTCGTTGCGTGTTCGAGTTGGTCTGAACTGATGACCAAGGCTAGTGAAGGGGCGCTGGATCTCGTGTTCTGTCACGAATCGTGCTTCGAAGACATGCCGAGCGACTGTGGAGCTCCAGTCTTGCGGATGCAGGATGACGGCATGATTGATGAGCAGGCCCTGGCGCCCATGCTCGCGCTTGCCTTAGAGCTCGCTAGTAAGACGGCTCGTCTTGGTGAGCTTGAGAACCTTGTCGGTGGCATTCGATCCGGCTCGGCAATGGTTGGTACCACGCCAACGATGCGACGACTGCAGGCAGCGGTTTCGCGCGCCGCGGATTGTGACGCAACGGTGTTGATCGAAGGGCCCGTAGGATCTGGCAAGTCGCTTGCTGCGCGAGCGGTCCACCTCAAGAGCCGTCGTTGCACGGAGCAACTCGTCATTGTTGATTGCAGCGCCATGACTGCCGATGGCCTTGGCCAGGCGATTGCCAATGGCCAGAAGACGTCCATCGTCCTCGAGTCCATCGACAAGTTGTCGAGTCCCGCCCAGGCGGTGTTGGTCAAGCACATGAAGGAGCGCTCAACGGCACGCGCACCGAAGCTGGCCCGACTTATCGCGACGACGTCGGCGCACATCCCCGAGATGGTTGCGCGCGGTGCGTTCCGCGAAGACCTCTACTACCGCCTGAATGCCTTCCCGATCATGGTTCCGGGTCTGCACGAACGCGTCGATGACATTCCGGCGTTGGCTGATGCGATCCTTGATGCCGGTGTGCCGGCGTCCGGTCGCAACCACCACGGCTTTACGTCCACGGCTCGCACCCTTCTCGAAACCATGCAATGGCCGGGCAACGTCGCGCAACTGGAGTCGACGATCCGCCGTGGTCAGATGCTTGCCGGTGGTGCTGCGATTGACTGCGAGCACCTGATGGCTCCAGCCAGCCACGGCGCCCAGAACTTGGTGTCTACCTCGGTGACTGGTAAGCGCAACGCCGAAGCGGTCGAGCTGACCGAAGACTCGATTCGCCCATTCGAGGACGAAGAGAAGTTCTTGTTGGGTCGCGCTCTGCAAGCAACCAAGGGCAACGTTCGTCGAGCCGCGCAACTGCTCGGAATCGGCCGCGCAACGCTGTATCGCAAGATCCAGCAGTATCAGCTGCGCCTTCACTAGCCCGCGAAGGGTAGTGGGAGCCGGGCTGGCTGGTAAGGTCTCGGCCATGCCACCCGTGACCGTTCTCCATAGCGACGAGCACCTGCTCATCGTCAACAAGCCCGCTGGAATCCTGGTGGTTCCGGCGGCGGGCCGTTCTGGGCCAACCTTGGTGGACGTTCTCACCAAACAACTCGGTTGCTCCGTCACCGCTGTGCATCGGCTCGACGAGATGACGACTGGGTGCATGGCGTTTGCCTTCACCGACGAAGCCCGCGCCGCGTTGGACGCCACCTTCCGTGACCACTTGGCGCAGCGGGACTACCTGGCGTTGACGACAGCCGTGCCTTCGCCTGAGTCTGGCTGCATCGAGAGCAACTTGGAAGAAGGGCGGGACGGTATCGTGCGCGTGGTTCGTCGTGGTGGCCGCCGTGGTGTCACGCACTACGAAACCGTCGCCCGCCGTGGTCGTGGCAGCCTGGTGCGTTGTCGCTTGGAAACCGGTAGGCGCAATCAGATCCGGGTGCACCTGTCAGCGCTTGGTTGCCCAATCGCAGGTGACAGGAAATACGGCTATCGCGCCCGCCGAGGTGAGAGTTTTCCTCGTGTAATGCTGCACTCGTGGAGACTCGAGCTAGCGCACCCGATCTATGGGGCGAAAGTGTCCGTTTCGTGTATTGCGGACGAAGCAGACCTACGGCCCTAGCTTCGAGCGACGTCAAGCGCACTTGGTAAATGGTTGCTGCTGGGTCAACCAAGCGCCAGGAAGGGTAGCAACCCTGGCGGGTTCGTAAGTACACTGCACACGCTTTGCGCGTCCCCGTTCAGTTGTCACAGGAGTCGATTTTCGGCTTCCTCACAAGCACGCGGCTTCCTGTCGTATCCAGCCTTGCCTTGCTGATTCGGTGGGTGTCGCTGGCATTGGCTGTTGCTGCGACTGTCTACGGAATTGGATGCCTTGCGTTTGTCGAGAACGGATTCTGGACGGTGACGTTGCCGTGGTGCGGCGCGTTGCCGGCGCTCGCATCGGCGCCAGTGTTCTTCGCCGCGTGGCTTGGCTGGCGTAGCCACCGATTGCAACGCGCGGCGGTGCTGCTGTTCATCGCGTTGTTCACGCTGACCATCCTCGCCAACTGGCCACGCGGCGCGTTCAGTCCTGCGTGGTATCTGCAGCCAGTCTTGGCGTTGCTGGCAACAACGTGCGTTGGGGTGATCGCCGGCCTAACGATGACGATGCTGGCCGTTACCGCATTGTTGTTAGGGACGTGGTCGTATCCTGGTCAGGATCTTGGGCCGATGGCTGGACCCGATGTTTGGGTGCATGCGATCAGTCTCAGTGCGGTGACGCTTGCTTCGGCGTTGGCTGGCTCAATCGTCAACCGACTCGTGTTCATGGCGTTGATGACTGCCGAGCGACAGCGGCGAAAGAGTTTCGATACGAGTCGCGCGTTGCGGCATCGCGAGAAGTTGCTGCGCCACGCGATGCGCGTCGAAACGGTTGGCGACCTTGCCGGCATGGTGTGCCATCAGTTGCGTAACACGTTCCAGGTGTTACTAGGGCACGTAACGATGGGGTCGATGTCCGGTGATGACGAGCGACAACGTCGCCTGGTCTTGATTGAAGAGGCGCTGCAGCAATCACAACCGTTGCTTGATCAACTGATGCGCATGGCGCATCCGGATGAAGGCACGTCGATGTCATGCGACCTTGCCGAGGTCTTGCGCCAGTTCCATAAGCAGGCCGCATTGGTCTTGCCGGGTTGCGTGCAACTCACCGTTGAGGTGCCGTCCGAAGTGCCACCGGTGTTGCTCAATCCGCACGGCATTGTGCACGCGTTGTGGAACCTGATCATTAACGCCAAGCAGGCGATCGATGGTGACGGTGCGATCACCCTGCGTTGCGGCAGCGACCGGCACCAAGTTTGGATCGAAGTGGCGGACAGTGGCGACGGCATGCCGGTCGAAGTGCAGGAGCGCATCTTTGATCCTTACTTCACGACCAAGGCGATCGGTCAGGGCACCGGCCTCGGCTTGACGGCGGTCGCGCGTTTCGTGCGTGGCAGCAATGGCCTGATCCAGGTCGAAAGCGAAATTGGCCGCGGCACGACATTCCGGATGCGGTTCCCTAAGGCGACCGGCGTTCGGTCCGCCTGATTGCCAACAGATCTGCGCTTGGCGGTTCTAGTCAGTTTGGCCGATTTCGCTAGTCAGCCTGATCGGTTGTGGTGCGAACTTGGATGGGGCCCAGATATGTGTGGGCGCGCTCATTGGTTCGCACCGAAACTAGATTTCGACGATACGGCCTAGGCGCGCGCTGATGATCTCGCTGAGAACCGCCGCCAGGGAACCCCGGCCCTTCGTGTCCATCCAGGTGTCGGTCGCGGCGTCGCGGTCGAAGTGCCAGGCAGTGGCGCCTTCCGCCAACCACATCTGATGAGCGGCAGTTTGACGGTTGAGAACACAGATTCTGCCATCCGCAAATGCCATCTTGATCACGCCCGCGGCTGAATCGGCTTCGAGTTCGTCCGGATCGAACGTGTCGAACTTGGTCAGCAACGCCTGCATCAATGCCTCGGCCCGTTGGAGGAACTGTTGGTCGTTGTCACTGCTCATGGCCGGATGATGGGGCCTGTGGTGCCTTGCGCCAAGGACTTGGCGGCTCAGTTCGCGTGTCAGTGGTTGCTAGCCGGGTGAATCGCTAGCCCAAAAATAAGTGCGGGGGGGCTGAAAAAAAGAGTGGCCGGCGATCCTCTCACTGGATCACCGGCCACGAAGGGTCCCGACTGCTCAAGTATGCCCTCTCGATTTAGCACCGTCGTAACAGCGCCGGGCAGTCGGGACCACTCGTCCCATGCACTGCTAGTAGACGAATGAGCGGCCAGAACTTTCCAATTGCCTTCAGTTATTTCCGGCGTTGGTTGGGTTCAGGCCCCGGGCGGCTGAAGGCTGGCAGGATTCCGAAAAGAATCGGATGCGATGATGCGTATTAGCGCGCCATCCGTTGGGCGCGGGTTTGCCAGTCCGGCAGCAAGTCTTGGACGCCAATTTGCTCCGCGTCGGCCTCGAAGCCGAGCAGCACGCGGTGCCGTAGAGCCGGTAACAGGCACGCGTCGATGTCCTCTTGCACAACTGCTGGACGGCCTGCCAGTAGAGCGCGAGCTTTCGCACCAAGCAGGATGGCCTGGCCCGCGCGGGCACTTGCGCCATAACGAACGAAGCGTTTGGTCGGCTCGTCGTTGCTCGCATTTGTCGGATGCGTCGCCACAACGAGTTCTGCGACAAAGCGCGTCAGGTGGCTGCCACAGAGTACTTCGCGCACGAGCATCTGTAGTTGGTGGAGTTCTGCCGCTGAAACTCGCGCGGTCGTGGTCGTCTCCGTAGTGCCCGTTGTGCTCGT
>CALCZA010000203.1 GCA_937906475.1 uncultured bacterium | reverse complement strand
TCCGGATCTGTGGGAGGCCGGGGAGAGTGATCTCCCTGGTCCACCCGACACACCCGCTGGTGGAAGTTCTGGAGTCGAATCTGTCGCGACAGCTGGCATGGATTGCGGCTGCGGACGCTCGCAAGAACTTCGTGTTCACGGTTGCTTGCACGATGTTGGGAGTGATGGCAGCAGTGGGGCCGAAGCCCGAACTCCTGGCAACGCTTGGCGCGTGGGCGTGGTTGTCGGGCGCGGCAGCATTGGCTCTGCTTGCGAGCGCGCTGCTAATCCTGTTTTTCTCATCTCGTCCAGTCACAGATGGGCCGGTCTCCTTGGTCTATTTTGGCGAGGTTGCCAAGCTCAAGCGGGAGGCGTTTGAATCGCAGATGAGCAGCACGACTGAGGAGTCGCTGGCGAAGGACCTGGCTGCGCAATGTCACCGCAACGCGCAGATCGCGACCAAGAGGTTCTCCGGGATTCGATCCGCGCTAGTGTGCCTCTACGCTGGCGTCATCCCATGGATCCCAGCCGTTTGGTTGTTGTTCTCGGCGCAGGTCGCGGAGTCGCCCAAGTAGTCGGTGGTTGTGCTGAACGATTAAGGGAAGCCTCTGTTTTCACGCTTCCCCGTCCAGGCAAGTCGGTTGGTGCTCGCGAGTCTTGGCGATTGCCGGGCCTGCGTTCAAGGGGCCGCCAGAGTTGTGCCCGGCCTGGGTCGCATTCCCCAAGCATGTGAACTGCAGACCTGCCTTGAGGGTCTTGCCATCGTCGAGCCCCTTGATGGAGCGGTCTATTCACTCTCGCTGGCAACTGCCATGTGCGTCAAGTGCCGTCGTCCGGGTCGATGTAGTGCGCTTTGCCAGCTTGTGTCGACCATTCCCTTGGCCTTGCATGCGATTCTCGACTGCTAGCAGCTAGCGAAGTTTGGCTAGGCCCTCGCGACAGCGAGTCATAGCTTGAGCTTCATCGGCCATGTCGTAGGTCTCTTTGTCCTGCCAATCGTTCTTGAAGTAAGTGATCTTGATGTCGAGCAACAACTCGAGATGTGTCCCCATCGAAATCAGTTGGTCACATGCTGGGGCAGGCCGCATGTGCGTGAATCTCGCGAGGGCAAGGTCGCACTGGTTTCCCTGGTCACGTAACAAGTCGATACTCGAACCCCGACGGAGGAGGTTGATGAGCGCCTGGGCTTCGTCCAGAAACTCAGCGTAGAGCTTCTTGAAGCTGGCAGTCTCAGGAGATGACGTCGGTGATGGAGCCTGCTTCGTTGGAGCCTGCTTCGGCTGGCAAGATCCGGACACCAGACCCAGAAGAAAGAAGAGGTAGTAACGGGTCATGCTGCGACTGGACATTGAACAAAGCCGACACACAACCATTTGGAGCGGTTTCGATGAGCACAAGGCGGCACAGTCACATTCGCCAGGAAATGCGACCTCGCTGGTGAGAGCACCGCGATCATTGCCGCTGCATTCCTGGCGTCGGTCAGAGGCGGCGCATCTGCCGTGTGTCGTCGTCGACCATGCTTGCTGCGTTCTCCAGCTCCGCCAATCGATCGGCGAGGTCGTTCACCTCGATGGCTTTCAGGCGCGTCTGAATCACGTCGAGCAGCATCTCGGCCGAGTCGCGGTTAACGCTGCCCCGGCAGATTGCTTCGACGAGGTAATCGATGGCGCGCGTGCAGTTCTCAACCGTGCTCAAGTTGGGCAGGTTCACATCGAGCGGCACGCCCTCACTCGGGGCTTCTACGGGGCGTCCGCACGCACGTTCGAGCACTAGGCGCATGGCAGCCATGTTGCCTTCGAGCGCCATGCGAGCGGCTCGCCGCATGATCGCCGCGATGTGTTCTGGCGTGACCGCTTCTTCGGCAGCACGCCGGAGAGCGTTGCCGCCGCCTCTGGGGCGGCCAGGGCCGCCCTGGTTGCCGCGCGAGAAGCGGCCGCGATCGTCGCGTTGGTTAGCTGGTGTGTCCATACGAGCATCCTCAGTCGGTTTGAGCCGGGCTTGGACGGATGCTTGGAGGGGCGACTCTGCAACGAGTGTATCGACCTCTGCCGTTTCTGTCGATCGCGGTTGATCGCGATTGTCAGCGCAAGGCGTGCATTGGACCGAGCTTGCCCTGAATGGTGGGGGCGTCGGACTCCGTTTGTTACCGTCAACTAAACGGTCGGTGTTGGCGCATGCCGCAGCGGCTTGGTCGGCGTCGCATTTCTCGTCGAATGTGACGCATGGTGTGCTCAGTGCTTGGTGATCGGCGTCGACCGCGCGACGCGGAAGGGTAGGGTGCAGAGACTCGGCTCGCGTGCAACATTCCCAACCGCATGGCCGAACTCGGAAAGTCGGCTTCGTACGCTGTCCGGATGTGAGTTCGGGTTCTTGCGGCCACGGTCTTGCTGGTTTTCGATTCATGCACCAACGCCCGAACTCGCTGGCTTAGGGTCTAGCGAACCGGGAACGCGTAGAGGATGTTCGACCCTTCGCGCATCTTTGTGTTGAAGCCAAGTGTCTCCTCCAGGAATGCTCGCTCCTCCCGCGTCGGCGCCTCCTTCATTCGAATCTCGCGAATGCGAGCTGCGAGCGCTTCACGCTCAATATCGGGAAGCGAGTTGAACTTGCGCGCTTTCTCGGAATCGTCGAACATCTGTGACACGTTGAGGTAGTCGCGGACTTCGCGCAGTCGAGGGTAGGCATCTAGCGGCATGACGATGCTGATGTTCACCGGCTGACCGTCTTTCCTGGTTCCCGTCGATAGCACCTCGGCTCGAGGCAAGGTCAGTTGCATTGGCTCGCTCTGCGAGAGAACAAAGTAGCTTCCTCTCTCGACAGCCTCTATGGCAGTTTCGGCGAGCGTCATGTCGTAGAGCATCATCGATTCCGCAAGAAGCTCCCCAGAGTCTGTCGCGTTCGTGTTCCGATCCTCGAACTTGCGTCTGCACATATCTAGGTAGCGCTCGCATGAACTCTGTAGAGCGCGCGCCTCATCCGTAGTTAGGGGGCCGAGGTGGTTGACTTCGACAATTGCTGGAGCAGCTGTAGGATCGGGCTCTTCTCCAGGCTCCACCGCGGCAAGCATGCGCACGATTCGCACAACGCCGGGCTGCGTGTCAGCAAGCCGTGCATCTTGGTCTTTGGCTGCCAATGCAATAAATTGCGGCAGATTAACGTCCGCAGACTGGGCTCGCCATGTCCAAGCGATGATCGCAACGATCACCGCAAGGATGGCTGCCCACGCGAGAATGTGGGGTTTCATCGGTTGAGTTACGTCTTCTTCATGCACGGGGCGCACGTGATCGTTGGTGCAAACTGAGCCGTTGGGGTGCCGGAAGGAGGATGCCCGTTGCCGGCGCAAGCAGTGTCACACCAGACCTTGAACCAATCGGTGGCGTTGCCCGCGTTCGAAACCATGTTGCACCTCGCACTCAGGGTCCACGTCTGCTCCACGTTGCCACCCGACGCGGTCGCAACAGAACAGGGGTCGGCGCTCGTGCCGATAGTCGGCCCAATAAGCGCTGCAGAAGCGCAGCAGCCAACGGGCCACATCAATACGGCCTTCACCGTTACCTTGCAGTTGCTGTCCTCCTTCTCCTTACAGCCTGACTCGTCGATGTCGCAAGGTCCGGGGGTCTTGCTCGGGGTCGTTACGAACAGCGAACCGTCGACCCCTCCCTGGCACTTCCCGAGGACGGCGTGCACTCGCAGATATCGTCGGGTGGTAACTCATCCGGATCATCGAGAAGGACGTAGGCCACGGGCGACCTTGTCAACGGCGTTTCGACGCCACCATCCGGCGTCAGGGTCCAAGCGGTCACGGCGCAGGTGGCCAAAGCAACAAGCGTGTTCATGGGTCTCCATCGGGGTTGCCAACCGCAATATGCAATGACTTCGTTCACCGAGCGAATCGTATCCGCACGACAAACACCGGTCACGTCCTATCCGTAAATAGCGCCGAGCCTATTTGGCCGTGAAATGGTGAGTTCGATAACGCCGATGACCAATGGGGGGGGGTAGTTTCCGTCGAGTTGACAGACCGGTGGCTTGGTTCCAAGTCGGCGACCACAGTGCTGTCCGGAAACTGGATTGGGTTGAAGGCTCAGAAGTTACGTAGGCGTCGGTGATCCAGCGAATGTTTGATTGGGCCGGCTAGCCAAATGTGGCTAGCGCGTTCGGTCGCCCGCTTTGCTCCAACTCCGTAGCAAGTTGCTAGACACATATGGCTAGTAACGTATATGTGCTGATCCTCGCAATTCGGGTGCCTGCCGTAACTGGCATTGGCGCATCACGATCGAGTTTACGGATAGCACGCTCTGAATGCTGTCCGGCTGCTTGTTGTATCAGCGACTTGTACTGGTCGGCGACACCGTCTCTGAAGTGCTTGCTCATGTAGAGCTTACTACTGGAGACGTCAGTGTCGATCTCGCTCAGCATGTGCTTGCGAGTCACTGGATCGAGATTGAGGAAGTTGAAGCTCATTGTACTCTCCTTTGGGACGTTGAAACGTGTTGGTCGCGTCGCACCGGCAAAGGGTTCCCCAATGCCATGAAATTGTAGGGCCGATATAGAGCTTCGAAGAGCGTGGTGGGAACTTCTCGGCTGCTCGAATTGAAGTTCGTCGAATCGCGGGCTCCTCTGGCAAGGTGGCGGAGACCTCCTGGAGGTCTGTCTTGCTGGCGCGGGGTTGGGGCCCCGCTTCCGCTCAGTTCGTTGCCTTCGTGCGCGCCCTCTTTCTTTGCGCGGCCCCTTTCTTCGGGCGTCTGCTTGCCGGCTTCGCTGGTAGCTCGACGTTGTGATCGGGGCCTGCATTCGCCACGCGGGCCGCGAGCCGCCACGAGCGAAGCGTTCCCTGGTCCCAGAACCAAGTGTCGGCGATGCGAAGTCGCCACGCGCCCTGCGCAGGCTTACCTACCAACCCCGCAAGGGGGGCGAAGTCACGCGAAGACCAGGTGCGATGCAGGTTGACGTCGGAGCCGTCTTCGTGATTGTGGAGCGTGACTGCGGTACCGTCAGGGGCGACTAGGTCGATCCTCAGGTCACCGATGTAGGTGTGGTCGATTTCCACCTTGATGCGGATCTCGGTCACGGTGCCCTCGGTGACTGAATCGATCGTGCTCTCGACCTCCGTCCCGGTGTCGGGGATCTGGATCGGTGTGTCGTCCGCGGTCTCGGTCATCTGGGTCTCGGTGATCGTTTTTGGAGACGCCAGTTCGACCGCCTCCGCAGCGTTGACTTTGCCGTGACCGAACCAGAGGCTGAAGCCGTTGCTGTCGAAATCACCGGGCTCGTTGACGTGGGTTTCTGAAGAGATGTCGAGATCCTTGTCGGCTGTGGACTCGATGACCTCGCGCACTTCCTTGGCCGTGAGTGCCGGGTTGCACGAGATGACCAGTCCGCAGACGCCGGCGATGGTGGGGGTCGCGCTCGACGTTCCGCCGAAGTTCGGAGTGTATCGGCTCCCGGAAGTGAAGTCCGTGTTGAGCCCGTGGCCTTCGTTGTCGGTCGTGAAGATCCCAAGTCCGGTCGTGGAGATCTGATTCAGGTCGTCGAAATTGTTCGACGGTGCGCACACGTTGATGTCCTCTCCCCAGGACGAGTAGGCCGACCGCGTCTTGAGCGAAGTGCACGCGCTCACCGTGATGACGTCAGGGTGTGCAGCGATCCAGCGGTTGATGGGGCCCGAGTAGCTGCTGATGCCGCCCTGGTTGTTCCGGTATCGATAGGTCCGCGTGTTGTTGACATCCTTGACGGGACAGTTGTTGTTGCCGGCTGCGATGCAGATGACGAGGCCCTTGCCCCTCTTGCCCCCGTTCTTCGCCAAATCGGTAATAGTGTTGCGCAAGGTGGTGGACATAGGGAAGTTCCCCGGCCCGTAGCCCCACGAGCACGATACGACGTCGGCCTTCGTTGAGATTAGCTCAAACATCTTGGCCATCTGGCCATCGGACAAGTTGAGCGGGAAACGAACCGCGAGGAACGCGCAGCCCGGAGCGACCCCGACGGTGCCAGTGCCGTTCTGCTCCGCGATGGCGACACCGGCGCAGGGAGTGCCGTGGGGCGTTGGTGCACGAATCGCAGGGACGCTCACCCAGGCTGCCGATATGGGGTT
>CALCZA010000202.1 GCA_937906475.1 uncultured bacterium | reverse complement strand
TGCTGGGCCGATGCGGCACCCGCGCTACCGGCTGCGTTGCAGACCCCGCGCCAACGTCGTCAGACCGCGCTTCCTCCGGATCCGCGCAGCCATCGTCGAGCGCTTCCTGTTGGGCATCCTCATCGACCAGAGGAACGATCCGCCGCAAACTCGCCCCCGGCTGCCGAGCACCCCGCGATACGTCACCAAGTGTCGCCGCGGGCGCGGCACTAAAGCCAGCAACCGCTCGATTAGCACCTGCGGGGATAGCACCACGTGCGTCGAACCATCTCGCCAAGTCTTCTTCAGTGAAGACGCAACCCGGCCGCCTAGCCCGTTCTTCCGCTGGCTGATAAGCCGCCGCGCAGTTAGGTCTTTCGCGCTTCATGTCCATGGGGGGAAGGGGCGGTAAGATGGTGTGGGTAATTGGTGTAGTCTGAATCCGCTGATTGCATTTTATCGCCTAGACGCTCGGCCACCTCATGCTCGTACTTCGAACCCGCTCTGTAGTGACTTGGATTGTCGCGGGAGTCGTCACTGCTGTCTGCGCGCTTGGCCAATCCACACAGCAAGAGGCGAGGTTAGAGTTCTTCGAGAACCGGATTCGCCCAGTCCTGGTTGACAGTTGTTACGTCTGTCACAGCACCAACGGCAAGCAGAAGGGCGATGTCGCGCTCGACCATCGAGGCGGTATGCGAGCAGAGGCATCCGAAGGCCCTGTGGTTGTTCCCGGCCAACCCGAGCGCAGCGTTTTGCTCAAGGTCCTACGCCACGAGTTACATGGCCTCGAGATGCCACAGGATGGTGTCCGCATGAGCGACGCGGTGATCGCTGACTTCAAGCGCTGGATCCAGGACGGCGCGGTGGACCCGCGCGACGTGCCTCTTTCCAAAGACGAGTTGGCGACTGCGAGTTCTTGGCCAGCCAAGCTAGCGTTGCGTCGCAAGTGGTGGAGCCTGCAAGCAATCGTCGCCCAAGCGCCACCGGACGACGTGGGCTGGTCGCAGCACATCGTTGACCGGTTTGTCGCAGCGGCGCACAGGCAACGCGGCCTGAAGCGCGCAGAGCAAGCTTCTCGCCGCACGCTGCTGCGCCGCCTCAGCTACGCATTAACTGGGCTGCCACCGACGAGCGATGAACTACACGAGTTCGAACAGGACGGTCGCGCCGACGCGTATGAACTCACTGTCGACCGGCTGTTGGCCTCACTGCGCTTTGGCGAACATTGGGCTCGGCACTGGATGGACGTCGTGCGCTACGCCGACTCACATGGGTCCGAGGGTGATCCAGCTATCCCTTACGCATATCAATACCGCGACTACCTGATCCGCGCCTTCAACCAGGACGTGCCGTACGACCAGTTGGTGCGCGAACACATCGCCGGCGATTTGCTCGAGCAACCGCGTGTCGATGCGGCACTCGGGGTCAACGAATCGACGCTGGGCGCCGCTCACTGGCGATTCGTGTTTCACGGCTACCTGCCGACAGAGCCGCTGCAAGAGAAAGTGCACTTCGTCGACGATCAGATCAATGTGCTCGGTAAGGCCTTCCTCGGTCAGACCATCTCGTGCGCGCGATGCCACGACCACAAGTTTGATGCGATCAGTCAAGCAGACTATTACGCCCTCTTCGGTGTGCTCTCCTCCTGCCGCCCAGGCATTCACGACGCCAACTCTGAGGAACTGCAGCCCAAGAATGCGGCAGACCTGCGGGATATCAAAGGTGCGTTACGCAAGAGGTTGGTCGCAGCTTGGCGTTCACATGCCGGCAACCCGCTGACCGAGCAACTCGCCGTGCGACTCGAAGAAGCAGACGACGGTCATCCTGCGCGATCGCTTCACGAGGTTGATCGGCGCGTCGCTGCGGGGGCTAGCTTCTCCGACGCGCTACGCGACGTATTGGCGACCGAGCGATCACAGCACGGCGGGTTAAAAACGGAAGTGGTGAGCTTTGGGCTCACGCGTGACAATGATTGGTTTACTCACGGAAGTGGGCTGCATGAGGCGCCAACTATGCCGGGCGCCTTTGCCGTGAACGTCGAAGGAGACGCTGCTGTTCGCGCCATCTATCCGAGCGGTGCCTACACGCACTTACTCTCGACGCGTCATCGCGGTGTTCTGCACTCTCGTCGCTTCGACATCCGAGAGGACCAGGTGGCATGGGCCCTCGTGGTCGGAGAGCATGCGCAGCTCCGCTGTGTTGTGCAGGACTACCCGCGCAGCGGGCTGACCTACTCTCGAACGAGCCTGAACCACGACATCTGGAAGTGGCAGCGAATCGACCTCTCGTATTGGCACGGAGATAGCGCCCATTTTGAGTTGACCACGAGCCGTGATGCACCGATCGAGGTGGGCGGCGACGAGCGGTCTTTCTTCGGTGTCCGCGAGGTGCGCCTTCAGCCGAAGAGCGCTCCTGAACCGAGCATGCCGCTCGACCCGTTCGGCATGCTCGGATCGATGCGAGCGGCACCGCCGTCTGAACGCCATGCGCTGATCGATCACATACGCCAACGGATTGAATCGGCGATTGGTCGCTGGGCAACGAGAACCTGCAGCGACGCAGACGCGCTGTTGCTTGATGCATGTCTGCGGCACAACCTGCTGCCGAACAAATCCGCGCACATCGCGGGTGCCACGCAAATGATCGCTCGCTACCGGACGCTCGAAGCAGATGTGCCGACACCGACGCGCATCCCGGGCCTGCTCGAAGGCGACGCCGCAGATCACCCGCTGTTCGAGCGCGGCGATCCCGACCAGCCACGGGAGATCATTCCTCGCCGGTTCCTTGAGGTGCTCGGTGGCACGCCCTATCAGGGCAACAAGAGTGGTCGCCGGGCACTAGCTGAAGACCTAGTTAGCCCCGAAAATCCGTTGACGGCACGGGTCATGGTTAACCGCATTTGGCATCACCTGTTTGGGCAAGGCCTCGTCGCGACGCCGGACAACTTCGGCAAGCTCGGTGCCGCGCCGTCGCACCCTGCATTGCTTGACCATCTCGCCGCACGTTTCGTCGCTAATGGCTGGTCGATCAAGGATACGATTCGCTACCTGGTGACGAGCAAGGCATGGCGCTTGGCGGCCGATGCGCCCGATACTAGCGCGGTTGGCGATCCTGATGGAAGGTGGTTGACGCATGCGCGCACCCGCCGGTTGACTGCTGAGGCGCTGCGCGACAGTCTGTTCGTGACCGCTGGTGCGCTCAGGCCCGAGATGTATGGCCGCCCGTTTGGCGCCAACGCGAGTCATCCTCGCCGGAGCGTCTACATGCGTTCGCGCCGCAACGATATGGACGCGTTTTTGACGGCGTTCGACGCGCCTACTCCATTCGCGCCAGTGGGCGCACGGCATGGCACCAATGTGCCCGCACAGTCGTTGGCGATGCTCAACTCTCCTCTTGTCTGGGGGCTAGCCGAGAAGTGGGCTAGGGCGACGGCCGGCACCCGCGACGCGGCGGCGAGGATCAAGCAGATGTTCGAAGCAGCGACGGCGCGACCACCAACGAAGGAGGAGGTCGACGCGATTATCCGCTACATGCAAGAATCTACAGATGCCATCGCAGTGCAGCGAGTCGCGCGTGCAAAGACTGAAGCCGCGTTGGCCACGGCCCGCACTGCGCGCGCGATCATCTTTGAGCCAGTGCGTGAAAAGCTCGTCGCTGAGCGTGAGAGCCAGAGCCTGGGGCATGGACCGTCTCCGATCGCGGTGTGGGACTTCCGTCAGGGTACTGAGGATCTAGTTGGCGAGCTTGACGGCGATCTACACGGCAGCGCGCGCCTGGACGAAGGCGGCCTCGTATTGGACGGGCAAGGTTGGTTTGCGACTGGGTCCTTCCAGCGCGACTTCACCGTCAAGACACTGGAAGCCTGGGTGCAACTCGACGGCATGGAGCAGCGCGGTGGCGGTGTCGTGACGTTGCAAGACCTCGGCGGTGACGTATTTGATTCGATTGTCTATGGCGAGCGGCAGCGGGCGCGGTGGATTGCTGGGTCGGATAGCTTCCGGAGAACTCAAGACGTCGACGGTCCTGTCGAAGAGCAAGCCAGCTCGGCACCTGTTCATTTGGCGATCACCTACAGCGAAGACGGCAGCATCACCATTTACCGGGCTGGTCAGGCTTACGGTAAACGCTATGTCGCGCAGGTTACGAACTTCCGCGCCGGCGATGTTCAGTTGTTGGTCGGATTGCGCCACGGGCATGAAGCAGGAGGTCGTGCGCTGCGCGGTCATGTTGTCGAAGCTCGGCTCTACGATCGCGCACTGACGGCAGCCGAAGTCAGTGCTTCGGCAACTGGGATGCCATTCGTGAGCGATCGTCAGCTACTAGCCGCGCTCTCCGAGGACGCACGCAAGAATGTCGCCGCGCTTGGTCAGAAGATCGATGCGGCACAGCGCGAAATCGCAGCGCATAACGAAGCAGCGATGGACAAAGATCCCTGGACGCTCGCCGCGCATGCCATCTTCAACCTCAAAGAGTTTCAATACCTGCGATGAGCGGCCCACACCAACAGCTGTCCCGACGCGAACTGCTGCGCCGGTCTTCGACTGGCTTCGGCGCGCTCGCCTTCGCTAGTCTGTTCGGTCAGCACGCGCGAGGTGCGGGCATCCAGCATCTACCTCGCCGGCGCGCCAAGAACGTTATCTTCTGCTACATGTCAGGTGGCGTGTCGCATGTGGACTCGTTCGACCCCAAGCCCAAACTTGCAGAACTGCACGGTAAGCCGATGCCGGTGCAGGTTGCACGAACGCAGTTCAATGCCAATGGCAACGTCATGGCATCGCCGTTTCGCTTTGCGCAGCACGGCGAGTCCGGGCTCTGGGTCAGTTCCATGTTCCCGCACTTGGCCTCGGTCGCAGACGAATTAGCGGTGGTGCGATCGATGACTAGCGAGTTTAGCGAGCACGCGCAGGGCAACTTCCTGATGCACACCGGCTTCCCGTTCATTGGGCACCCGAGCGCTGGCGCTTGGATCAATTACGGGCTGGGCAGCGAGAACGAGAACCTCCCGGGCTTCGTTGTGCTGCAGTCTGGTGGAGCGGTGCCGCCGCACGGTGGGGTCGGCCTATACAGCGGCGGCTTCCTACCCGCGCATCACCAGGGCAGCGTCTTGACCGCTGATCGAGACCCTGCCGTGCGCAACATTGAACCTGCATTGGGTAAGGATGCGCAGCGCCGCCACCTGAGCGTCATAGAGGCGCTCGACCGCCGCTACGCCGAGAACTCCGCAAATCGTCAGCTCGAAGCCGCCATTCGCAATCACGAGGTTGCATCACGTATGCAAGCCGCAGTGCCAGAACTCTGCGACCTCTCGGATGAGAGTGAGCAATTGAAGTCCTTCTACGGCATGGACGATCCGGAGCCGTCCAAGGCAGCCTATGCACGGCAGTGCTTGCTAGCGCGACGGTTGATCGAGCGCGGGGTTCGTTTCATCGAGTTGAGTTGCATCACGAAGAATATTGGCGCGGGTGGCGCGGCAAACCCATGGGATCAACACAGCGATCTTGAGCGCGGCCACAAGGCCATGGCCTATCAGGTTGATCAGCCAATCGCTGCGTTGATCAAGGATCTGCGCCGCCGCGGCCTGCTCGATGACACACTGATCGTTTGGGCCGGTGAGTTCGGCCGGACACCATTTTCTCAAGGCTCGAACGGGCGAGACCACAACCCGCTTGGCTTTAGTGTCTTCCTTGCAGGGGGTGGCAGTCGTGCCGGCACGGCCTACGGCGCGACCGACGAGTTCGGCTATCGCGCGGTTGAGGGCGTCTGCGATGTCTATGATCTCTGGGCGACCGTGCTGCATCTGCTCGGCCTCGACCACCAGCGCTTGACCTACCGTTACGGCGGTCGTGACGTTCGACTCACGGATGTGCATGGCAGTGTGATCCGCGGCGTGCTGGGGTGAGTCTGCGCGGCGTTACGCAGTCGCGATGGGATTTGCTCGAGTCGATAGATTGGCGGTGCAGTTCGATGTCGTGATCAGTCCGCGATGGCTACGCAAGCGATCAGGCCGAACAAGGCTCGCTGCGATTGCTCGCGCGTATGGTTGTTGCCGCGGTCGAGCTGCAATCTCGATGAATAGCAGGCCGCGCGATACCGCTCTCTGCGCGCCACGAGAATCCGCAGCTGTCGTGCTTGGATTGGTTGCGATGGCTGCATCGTTTTGGACCCCAGCATGGTTTGCGCTGATCGTAGTTGTGCCGGTGAGCACAGGACATTCAAACAGCGGCCCACCCCCCCACGATCGCACCCCGCTATCAACCCGTCAACCGACCTGCTTCCCAGCCAGACACCACGGCATTTCGACGGCAACCCCATCGCCCCCAGATCGAGCTTACCGTGTGCGGTGATCATCGATCGGCTTGATCGCATCGCGGCTCTGTTGGTTAGAAACCCACCAGCACTCGTCCGTAGTTGCTCACCGTGACTCCGAGCCCGTTAGCCGACACGTCGAGGCATGCGTACTGGGTGTAGAAGTGGACGCCGATTGCGGTAGCTGGCATCGCCAGTGGCAGACTGCCTGCACCTGTTGCATCGAGCGCAATGAGACTCGTGAACACAAGGTCAGTGTAGAGGTAACAACCCGGCATGTTGATCGCGCCAAGGTACATCGGATAGGGGGCTTGGCTTTGGTTGCCGGCAATGAAAAACGAAAATCCGTTCGGCTCCCCATTGTTGAGGTCCGTGTTGAGCACACTGTTTATCTGTGGCGAACCCGAGAAGCTCAGTTCCGGGGTTCCATTGACGCCAACGCAACCCGCGCCATACGTCGACGCACGGGCCATCTCCATGCTGATTTCAAACTTGGTTGCGCTGTTGCCAAGGTAGCCAGTGGCCGCCGGCGTGCCTGAGCTCCCGAACCAGTAGACGCGCTCGTTGGTACCTCGACGCATGCCCGCTGGCGAGATGCCATTGGTTGTCGTGATTTGAATGATCACGTCGTCGACACCATTGAAGACGAATAAGTTCTGCAGTCCAACTTCGCTCCAAGTGTCGGCGGTCACGTGCCATTTGTAGTCCGTGCCTGACAATACCGTTTGCGCACTAGCTGTCAGATTGCTGCTAAACGTCGCTTGCAATGCTTGGCCAGACGGAAAGTGATCCATCACGATCTCAAGCGCGTCGAAGCTTGCAACACCGGAGCCGGCACAGGAAATCCCAATACCAGTAATTAGGTTGGCCACATTGCCGAGTTCGCCTGCCCTCGCAACCATCTGCATCTTGCAGTTGCTAAACGCACCGGTTGTGAAGTTCCCAAACGGGATCACGTTGACAATCCCCGCGCTCGGATTGTTGTCGGGGATGTACCAGTTCTGGCCGAAGGCCGGCACGGTAAAGATGAGCAGGACAGTGAGTGTTCCTAATCGCATGGTGGCTCCTTAGTGAGGTGGACTAACAAATAGACTAGCGGCATAGTTGCCTACGACTTGGTAGACATGTCCGATAATTGTCTCCAATTGCCCAGACACGACCTCACGGCGCTGCTTCATTTTTGCAGCCCGGGTTAGCCTTCGCCACCGCGGTCGAGCCACGCATACAGGCCCATCGTGAATCCGTGCACACCGCTGGCCACAATGCCGATCAACAAGATCTTCTGCAGGGTCAGCGGCGGCCCCTCCTCAACGCCAAATCCGAATCCTGGATCGCTACGAGTAGCCGCTGGGCTCCACCGCAGCGCGGACACCTCAGCACGTCCACGCCAAACGCCCGCCGCAACAACGAAGCCCACTTGTAATACCGCCGCCCACGCATGCGCCGCCCGCCGTCACTCGAATAGGTACCGGCATCCGCATCAGCAGGATCCGCATCCTCGGGCCACTTCCCCATCGGCCGCAGCGTGGCAGCCGAACGCGGGCGCGCCTGCGACGCCCCAGCAGAGCAAAATCGATCATGGAAATTCGACCGATCACGCTCCTATCCGGCCGCCCGAGTTCCGACGCAGCACGCACATCTAACGACTTCGGCCGATCGCACGACTGAATCACAACCCGGCACCACTGCCACATCCAGCTAGATAACCAGTTGCACGACTCTCATTCCCACTCTGAGAACCGAGCCATGCAACGGACTAGTCAGCGACCGCACAGAACCGTCTGCGTAAAGAAGATTCAGTGGCCTGAGGTATGCTCACGCTAGCTGCATCCCCCCGGAGCCATGCCTTGTCGCCATGAATAGACTCATCATCAAGACCACTATCGCAGCATGCCTCGCCAGCATCACCCTGGGAACAACGTCGTGCAGCGGCGGCTCAGACTCGCCGCCACTCACCGTTGATCCCGACCCCACGCCTGATCCTGACCCGCCGCTTCCGGTCGTCAATCCAGGCGACCCGCGTGCGGACCTGACCCCAGACGAACTTGCAGCGTTCAACCGTGGCCGTGAGATGTTTGTGAAACGCTTCAAGCCAAGCGAGGGGCTTGGGCCACTCTATAACGCTACGTCCTGCACTTCTTGTCACAGCAAGCCAGTGCCTGGTGGTGCGTCAGACCTCTATCGCAACTTCTATGTTGCGACGTGGGGTTCGGCGCCATTCATCTTCGACCTGCCGGGCTTGCCGAGCCCAGTTGTGCCGGCATTTGGCTCGTCACTCAACGTGCCGCTATCGCTTCAAAATGGTCGCACAGTCATTCCGGAGTTCATCAACTCGCAGCCAGTCGCTTCCGACCAACGCAACGGCATCCCAGTGTTTGGCACCGGCCTGTTTGAGTTAATCAGCAACGCCACGATCTTGGCGAACGCGGATCCGGATGACGCGGATGGTGACGGCATCAGTGGCCGCGCCAATAACGACGGCGTCGGTTTGGGACGCTTTGGCTCGAAAGCACAGGCGAACAACATTGAGCTATTTACGCGTGCCCCGCTCTTCAACCAGATGGGCATATCGAGCATTCCATTGCAAGGCTTGGCCGGCACGGTAAGCCTCGGCCACGGAGCGTTGATGCAGGGGACGGCGACGCCCAACGCACCGACGACTGACAACGATGGCGTCTCGGATCCCGAGATCTCGACGCAAGATCTTAGTGACCTAATTGCGTTCTCGCGCTTCCTAGCTCCGCCACAGAAGAAGGTGTTCAACAACGCGGCAACTCGCGGCGAACAATCCTTCGCACAAGTCGGCTGCACCGATTGCCACATCCCGTCGCTCGAATCATCGAAGGGACCCGTTGAGGCCTTCACAGACTTGTTGATCCACAACATGGGAATCGATCTTGCCGGAGAAGTCAGCTTTGGCACACCGCAGGCGAGTTCGATCGACCCGACAACGACTGAGGCGGAATGGCGCACGGCGCCCTTGTGGGGCGTTTCCAACGTCGCGCCCTACCTCCACGACGGTCGTGCACCAACGATTCTCGACGCAATCCTACTACACGGGGGCGAAGGCGAAGCGAGCCGCACCGCTTTCCAAGCGCTATCCGCGACCCAACAAGATGACATCCTAGAGTTCCTGAGGCACCTCTAATGCAACTCTCATACATAGCTCTAGGTGCGTTCGTCGTCACCGCCGCGCTGATGCAAGGCCAACCCGGCGGAGACCCACAGTTTGATCGTGGCCGCGCATTGTTCGACAAACCGTTCGCGTTGGCAGAAGGCCTCGGTGCTCCTGCGATGAATGCGGATAGTTGCCGAGCGTGTCATCAGGACCCCGTAATCGGCGGTGCTGGCTCCCTCGAACTCAACGTCTCACTCTTCGGCAATGACAATGGTGGCAATGGCCCGTTCACAAACCTTCCCGGTGGCCCGGCCGTCAGCAAGATGTTCCCGCCATCGGTTCATGGTCGTGAAGAATACCCAGTAGGCATCAATGGTGCGGATGTGTTCGAGCAGCGTCAGACGCCTTCGGTGCTAGGCAACGGATTAATCGGTCAGATTCCCTCTGTGGTCATCACGGCAAACGAAGATGTAAACGACGCCAACAATGACGGCATCTTTGGTGTCGCTCGTCGCCTTGCCATCGCTGGCAACATCGAGATTGGACGCTTCGGCTGGAAGGCACAGGTCCCGCTGATCGCGGACTTCGTCAACGATGCAATGTTCAATGAACTTGGCCTGACGACGCCTGACAACGGTCGCGGCTTCGCGGGCCTCACCGATGCCGACAACGTTTCGGATCCCGAAATCACGCAAGAGCAAGTTGACGACATCAGGCACTTCATCGCGATGCTGCCACCGCCACAACGCGGCGGTTCTGCCGCCCCTGAGGTAGCCGAAGGCCAAACCACGTTTCAAACGATCGGTTGCGCCCTATGCCACACGCCTAGCTTGGCGAGCCCGCTTGGGCCGGTACCACTCTTCTCGAACTTGCTGCTACACAACGTAATGCCACCGGATTTCCGCGGCATCGCCGAACCAGGTGCGCCATCTGGCTTCTACAGGACACCGCCGCTTTGGGGCATCAAGGACACCGCACCGTACATGCACGACGGTCGCGCCGAAGACCTGCGAGGAGCCATCCTAGCGCACTCCGGTGAAGCCGAAGCGGTTCGCATCGCATACGGGGACCTGGGTCCCACTGAGCAAAACTCACTAATCCTATTCCTTGAGGACCTGTAGGCACTTCACTGGCGTCTGTGATTCGCCGTAATCGAAACCTCTATGTCACCATCGTGCATCGCAACTATAATTAGAAGAGGCAGCCCAATCGCACCCCTCCTGGCGTAGCCAGAACGCCCGACTTCGATAAATACCATGAATGCTCACGCCGCATTCAAACAGCTTGAGACTGATGAGCCACACCACCCGATTGCCGCTGATATTAATAATCTCTGTCGCCATCATGCAATCAGCGCAGGCGCAGACCTGGCAGTTTACAGATGTCACAACGCTGGCTGGCTTCAACTACACGCACGAGATAACATCCCCGGTCCTCCGCCAGCACGACGGCGAGCGCTTCATCATCAGCACCGGCGTAGCTTCCGGCGATTACGATAATGATGGCTGGGTCGACCTCTACGTGGTGCGCGGCGACGCTGGACCCAACCTGCTGTTTCGCAATAAAGGTGATGGCACATTTGAAGAAAAGGGCGCCGCTGCCGGTGTCAATCTAACCGGCGTGGTGAGCGCAGGGCCACTCTTCGCTGACTTTGATGGTGATGGGAACCTGGATCTTTTTGTCGGCGCGGTCGGCGGATTTGGTGTGATGCAACCAAGCTTGTTCCGCAATCTTGGTGATGGCACATTTCAGAACATCACCCCAGCAAACGGTCTGGGGCTACTGAATAACAGCTTTGGCGCATCTGCGGGTGACTACGACCGCGATGGTGACCTTGACCTCTATGTCGCCCACTGGATAGAAGGCGGCAACAATGCCATGGGGTCACTCTTCCAAAATGATGGCAGCGCCAACTTCACTGACGTCAGCTTCACTGCCGGCCTGTTTGGCTTGGTTGACTCTGACTTCGCGGCGAACTTTGTCGACATCAATAGTGATGGCTGGCCCGACATCCTGCTCGCCGCAGATTTTGGTAATAGCCGGGTGTTTAGTAACAACCAAAACGGCACCTTTACCGACACCACTGATCTATCCGTTATCACTGACGAAAATGGCATGGGTGCTGCCATCGGCGATTACGACAACGATGGTGATCTCGACTGGTTCGTGAGCAGCATCTGGGATCCGAACGGGGTGTCTGAAGCGAACTGGGGGGTCTCCGGCAACCGACTCTACCGCAATCTTGGTGACGGCACCTTTGATGACGCCACGGATGTTGCTGGTGTGCGGCAAGGGTACTGGGGTTGGGCCAGTAGCTTCATGGACTTCAATAACGATGGCCATCTCGACATCTTCCAAGTCAACGGTTTCACTCTGCCACAGGGGAGCCTGGTCTTGCCGACAGAGTTCTTCACGGACCCTTCTCGCATGTTCGTTTCAAATGGCGATGCAACCTTCACCGAGCAGTCAGCGATGCTTGGCGTCAATGATGGTGGTCAAGGGCGCGCAATCGTCTGCTTTGACTACGACCGGGATGGCGACATCGACATCTTCGTGGCCAACAATAATCAATCGCCAATCATGTACCGAAATGATGGCGGCAATAGCTTCAATTATCTGGATGTCAAGCTGGCAGGGGAGGCTCCTAATACTGAAGCTATCGGTGCAAAAATATATCTGACTGTTGACGGGGTAACTCAAATGCGAGAACTACGCGCAGGAACCAACTACGCATCTCAAAACCCTGCGTCGGCTCACTTCGGCATTGGCATCGCCACGACAGTCGATGAACTGCGCGTAGTCTGGCCCCACGGCCATGTCACGACCATGACCGACCTGCCGGCCGGCCAACAAGTCACAGTACTTCCTGCGCCAACACTAAGCTGGCCATCAGGCGAGACGAGCGGGGTATCACCCGACGTCGGCAACAGTGGCGACACTTTCTCGTTCAAGGTGACTTACACCAATAGCAACAACAACCCGCCGACACTGGCGGAGCTATGGGTCGACCTGAACAATGATGGCAACTACGCCGAGAACGTCACCCCAGTGGTTGAGTCGGCCTTGATATCGCCTCAGCAGTTGGGAGCCACAACCCTAACGATGCTGGCTGCCCTGATAATGGGCGGACTCCTGCTCTCAACGTCCCGGAACTCGGTCAGAAGACGGTATTGCGAGGCTTTAGCCGCAATTGCCTTGGTTGGTTTGATCAGCGTGACAGCAGGATGCTCAGGATCCGGAGGCTCAGGATCCGGATCTTCAGCAACCACAGAGCGACTTGTGATGACAGAGGAGGACCCGAGTGACCTCGACTATCGCGATGGCAAAACTTACGTTGCTGCCATGGCAATTGACCGCATCGACGATGGTGAGATTAGCTACACCTTCCGTTTTTGTGACCTGCCAGACTGCACAAGCACACCCAATGCAATCGGTGACCCTGTGCTGACTAGCACGCTGACAGTCAATTAGGAAACGTTCACCGCCGCCTTCATGCGTGAGAGCAACGCATTAGCACGCCAAGCAGGCCATGGCCGTCGGCGCGCAATTCTTGGCGTCGCCCGTCACCGACCCGCAGGTCATCACGCTAGGTCGTCAGCACGGTCTGGTATCGGTTCCTGGCGCGTTCACACCGGCAGAATTGATAAATGCGCACAAGGCCGGTGCCTTCGGACTCGGCTTCGTCGCCTCTCTGTTTGAGCCGATGGACATGACCAAGCATCGCCTCGATGCAATCGCAGCGCGCGCCAAGCGCATCACCGAGAAAGTGCGCGAGTTTGGTGCCCAGCGGGCGCGCAGCAGTCAGGTCACCACCGCGTAGCTACCGGCAACTGCAACCGGACAAGCCGTCGCGGCCGACGCGCCCCGGCGGTTGCGCCCCTAGCAGCACTTCGAAGCCGAGCCAAACCGAGTGCGCCGTGCCGCCCAGATGCGCGCTGTCGTCGTAGTCGTATTGCAACCGCAGGCGCGAGAACGGTGACAGTTGGTATTGCACCAGTGGTGAGACCCTGACGCGATCGGCGCGAAAAGCATCCCCGTTGCGGCCAAACACGCCGCCACCCAGATAGCTATCGCCCTTGCCCGTCGCGTATTCGCAGCGCAAGCCGGCCGCAAAGCCGTTGTCCCAACCGAACAGGCCATAGATATAGCCGCCATGGTCGCGCAACGTCGCCGCAGGAAGTGCCGCGGGGCTGGTAGGCCCCATATCAACCTGCGCTGCGGTCTCGAAGCCGCGGTGAAGGTATTCGCCTTGCAGGCGCAAGAACGCGGAGCCCGGCTGCGCCTGAGGTGGCCGCCATTGATAGGCAAAATCGACACCAGTGATCACCGTCTCGCGATCGTTGCCGGTGGCGTTGGCACCAAACGCTACCGACGCGCCAAAGCCGAGCGCCGAGTCTTCGTCAAGCTCAAACGTCGTCGCCACGCGGCCGCTCCAGACCATGTCGTTGCCCGACCGCGCATCCGTTGTGGTGCGATCAAAGAACCGCCCGCCAACCGGACGTTCGTCATAGGCTTCGTCGCTGGAACCGAAGCTGGTCATGGTCTCGCCGTTCGCGTTCTGGCCGGACACAAAGAACTCTAGGTAGCGGTCGATTGGCGCCAACCACGACACCCGCGCACCCGGCGCGCGCATGCCCTCCGGACCAAATACGCGCGTCAAGATCACCGGCTGATTTTGCCAATCCCAAGCATGCGGATGCATCGGGTTGAGCCGACCGAACTCGGTAAAGTAGTGGCCGACCTTCGCCTGAAACAGGTGCGGCAAGTGCGTCGTCTGCAGATACGCCTCTTCGAGTTCGACAACGGTTTCGCCATCGGGATCGAGGAACGCAACCAACACGCCCTGCGCCGTGAACCACTTGTCGATGGTGCCATTGAGCTGAATCTCGGCCTGCTGCAACGTCACCCCGCGCCGACGCGGATCGTGTTCGCCACCTTGCAACTGCAACAGCTGGGCATCGCGTTCGCTCGAGCTACCCACGGCGAACAGCAAATCGAGGCTAATGTTGAGCTGGTCAAATGGTCCGGTTGTCACGCCTTGCGGTGTGGCGTTCCGGGGCAGGACCTCGTGTGGATGGCCTGCGTGCGGCACCGAGCCGACGGCCTCTGCGGACTGATCTCGGACCACTGGACTCTGGCCCAAGACGCCGCGACCCAACAACGCCACCAGGGCAGCCCCAACAACCAACCGTTCCAGTCCGACATCACACCACATGCTGATCTAGTGCCGCTCGCCGACGATGAGTTCCAATAAAAGACGCGAACCGCTGCCAATCCGTTCGTATGTTCGCGCCCCGATGCACTCCCCCACCGACCAACGAAGCAACCTAGGTACCGTCACGAAGTCCGAGCTTCAGCCTCACCTGCCCAGGCTGCAGGCAATGGCCCGCCGCATCCTCGGCTGCGACCACCTCGCCGACGATGCCGTACAGGAAAGTTTGGTGGCACTGTGGCGCGAATCAAACGCACCGCCGCAGCTGGCGAAATGGCTTGCTCGCACCCTAATCAATAGATGCCGCCATCTGTTGCGAACCGCGTCGCGCCGCGACCACCACGAGCACGTCGCGTCCGAGCACTGCGAACTGCACAGTGGTTGCGATAACCCGCTGCACATCGCCATCGCTCACGAAGTCGGCATGCGACTCACGGCCGTCATCGACACGCTGCCGCAAGAACAACGCGAGGCGCTGACACTCTACGAACAGACCGGACTCGACTACGGCACCATTGCCGAGCGACTGGCAGTGCCCGTTGGCACCGTGCGGTCACGGCTGGCCCGCGCACGCGCGGCCGTGCAAGCCGCGCTTCGACCGCACCTGACTGCCGACTAGCATGGGAGATGGTGTCGGTGATTCAAGCAGCGGTCCGTACCACCAACCCAACCACCGCACCATGCGGGTGGTATCCGCAAACTCAGCCGAGACGATTCGAGAGCGAATTGGTCACTCCGACAGCGTCGAAGACCAAACCGGCCATCCGAATCGGGCAATTCGTGCTCGAATAGGCTCGGCGCAGTTTGTGGACACTGCGGGCTCTATAGGCCAGGTGGCGATGCCGCAGAGTCGTGATCGGAGACGGTCTACCTCGAAGCCCACCGCACGACCTCGCACGGCGAACGTACGGTGCCAGGCACAATAACAACCTGTTCGCGACCCGACGACAGGCATGGCGCGGCGATCGAATGAGTTGTTTCTGTGCCTGGCACCGTATCCCCGTCTAGCTTGGTGCTGTGTACATCGAGCACATCGAAGATTGGGCTGTCGAGTACGTGAACTCTACCGTTCTCGACTACAAGCTCGCGCCGCCGGCGCCGCCGTCGACTTTCCGCGCCGATGCGGCTCCTCACCGGATGGGCGCGCCTGGGCGCCCGTCAGAACTGGACCTGGTAGGGCGCACCCGGCGATCGGTTTCTCGTGGGCAGATGGCCAACCCGCGCAAGCGGGCGCAACTGGTCCACACCTTCTGGCACCACGAACTACAGGCTGCTGAGTTGATGTGCTGGGCAATCCTGGCCTTCCCCGCCGCACCGGAGGCGTTTCGACGTGGGTTACTAGGTATCTGCTTGGACGAGATCCGTCACATGGGACTTTACCGTGGGCATCTCGAACGACTCGGGTTCGCTCTCGGTGACTTCCCCGTGCGCGATTGGTTTTGGCAGCGCGTTGCAAGTTGCGAGACGCCACTGCAATTCACAGCACTGATGGGCATGGGCCTCGAAGGCGGCAACCTCGATCACACCAAGCGATTCGAATCATGGTTTGGAGAAGTTGGTGATCAGCACGGATCAGAACTTCAGAGAATCGTCGGTGACGAGGAGGTCGCGCACGTGCGGTTCGCTACGAAGTGGTTCGCGACCTGGTCCAAGGGCAACGACTTTGAGAGTTGGCGACGGGAACTGATTGCGCCGTTGACGCCGAGCCTGATGAAAGGCGCATGTCTCGACGACGCGCGGCGGCTGCGAGCAGGGTACTCGGCCGAGTTCCTTGCAGAGCTGAGGGCATGGGATGCGCAATGATGACCGTTGCGTGGATCCTCAATCTTGACGCGGATCTTGAGTTGGCGGATCCAACCGGGTTCACGCCGACAAGACGTCTGGCTCAGCAGAGCAGTGTTCTGGCCGATCGGTTGCTGGTAGCTACGAACGGGGTCCAAGAACGAGTACGCCATATCCGGCTGGCGCCCGGAAACCACACTGCTACTTGTCAGGCATGGTGTCCGACTCCACGTGCCCAAGCTGCCGCGCGTGCTATGGGGCACGAGCTACCGGCGATGCCGCCGCTGCGGGTCATCCAACAGGTGAATCACCGTGCCTTCGCCGCCGGCTTAGGCCGGGGCCTGAGTGACGCCGCGTTCGTCACCTCGACGCAGAAGCTCGACGCGCTGATGCAAACTGCGGCCCCCGCGGGTGGCTGGCTATTGAAGCGGCCGTTCGGATTCAGTGGGCGTGGCCAAAAACGCGTATCGGCTGTGCCTACGGGTAGAGATCGACGGTGGGTGGAAGCCTCGATGGTCGAATACGGCCGCGGGCTCATGGTAGAGCCGTTTGTCGCAATCGATCAGGAGTTTGCCCTGCACTCTTGGCTCGGCAGAGACGGGCAGTGTTTGACGGGCCGGCCGACAAGGCTCATCACCAACGAACTCGGGGCATGGGTTGGCAGCGAGCCTCTACCCAACCTACGCGATCAAGAACGAGAGCAGTTGCAAGCCGCCCACGCAGTAGCCGCACGTGCCCTTTCGGCGGCCGGGTTCTTTGGCCCGTTCTCAACCGATGCCTTCCGCTACCGCGCGGATGATGGCCGGCTGCACTTCCATGCGCTGAGCGAACTCAATGCGCGTTACTCGATGGGCTTCTTCGTAGGCCTTGCCGATTGTCTGGAGGAGTGGGCTCGGCGCATTGCCGCGCATGCCTAGTCGGCCTCGACAGCTTCACGACAAGGTGGATTCACGACAAGGTGGATTCACGACAAGGTGGATTCACGACAAGGTGGAGAAGGTCTTGGTCGACAAGCCAGAGACCTCGGTGCAGGTGGAGAGTCGATTCACCTCGTCAATGCCAGTCTGGTTGGTGCCAGGAGCTTCAGGCAACGCATAGTCGATACTGCAGCGTTCTTGGTCGCGTGCTACCCAGAAATTGGATCGCGCTTCGACTGCATGAGTTACCCCGGCCATTTGACGGCCGATAATTCGGCCACGTCGCCGACGACTTGCCACTGAAGCTGCTCCTCATCCTGTTCGCCGGCTTCGTCAACCCTGATCAGTCGCGACTGATCGCCTACCTGCTCGAAGAGAACCGCGTCTACCGAGACTCCCAGGTAAGCAGCGGCCTCGCCTGAGTGACGGCCAACGGCGACGACTTGCAGCCAAAGGCAAGCCACCCGATGGTAACAGGGTGGTCGTTGATGAGCGACTTGGCGGACTGCGATGCAGCTATCGCCGCGCGGCCTGACGGCCTGGAGCCCCGTTGACCAGGTGGCGGCCGAGTTCGATCCGAGCACCGGTCTGTGAACTCGGCCGAAACCAACGACAAGTCATTGGCCATCGGCGATTTCGAATCGGGCAATTCGTGCTCGAATAGGCTCGGCGCAGTTTGTGGACACTGCGCGTTGCATGCAGATGTCGTCGCAGATGAACACTGTAAACGAACACGGCCGGTGGCAACCCAAAGGTCACCACCGGCCGTGTATCGAGCGCGCGTGTGCGCGCTGGAGCCGTTCACGAAGAACGACTATTCATCTGACTAGTAGCCAATCGTGCACTTCAGGCCATTCGACGTGATAGCGCCGAGGCCCAGGAAGCCGTTCGCCGAGGTGCCGAAGATGGCCGACTGAACGTAGAACTCGAAGTTGCCAAAGGCGGTGCCAGCCGGCAGGGTGAGTGCCGTCCAGGTGACGTCCGCGACCGGGGTAGCGGTGAGCGAGAAGCTCAGCACGTCGGCGGAGGCGTTCAGGAAGCAACCCGGGAGGCCCACGGCGTCAAGCGCCAAGCCAGGGCTGGTGAGGCCTAGGATGCCCACGTGCGACACGGCCGAGCTCGGGATGTTGCTCGTGGTGACGTCGAAGCTAACGGCAGTAGCTTGTTGCAGCGGAAGACCAATAGCCGTAAGGCGGAGGTCAAACGAGTCAGCAGCAGGCGTCGTGAACGGAGCTTCTCCGTCTGCAGCATCCGTTGTGAACGGAGCAGACACATCGATGTCCATCGAGCCGGCGTCGACACTGCTACCAGCTGTGCTGTAGCCAACGAGCAGATCCTCAGGGTTCGTCGCGCCAGTTGTTTCGAACTCGATCGACCAGTCACCATTGCTGGTGTCATACTCGATCTTGATATTGTTCGGGTCCGTCGTGCCCCAGCCGTAAACACCATTGTAGGTTGCGGTTGCCACGGTGCCTGACTCACCGTAGTAGATGCTGCCACTGCCCGCCGCGGTCGGGTTCATGTCGGTCCACGCGTAAACGCCTTCCGACGGGTTGCCGAGCATAGTGGCGGCCGATGGCGACCAGCCGTTACTGTTACCGGCGCCGACAGCCATCCAGCCGTTAGAACCGACAACCATGCCGAGCGTGCCGAATGGAGCCGAGTCGTCGTCGCCAAGATTCGTGTTGACCGTTCCGAATCCGACCCCGAAGCCAGTGCCTGGCACAATTGTGACGTCGTAGCCGCCGGCCAGGTTCTTGGTGCCGATGATCTTCTGGTTCTGGAGGTCATTCACGCCGGCCGCTTGAATCTCGTAGAAGGAGGCAGCGGCAAAGATGTCGATCGAGCCGCCGTCGCCACTGTCAACAGCTGTGCTGTAGCCAACGAGCATAGGCTCAGGGTTCGTCGCGGCAGTATCTTCGAACTCGATCGACCAGTCACCATTGCTGGTGTCATACGTGAGCTTGATGTTGTTCGGGTCCGTCTGGCCCCAGCCGTAAACACCTTCGTAGGTGGCGGCTGCCACGGTGCCTGACTCACTGTAGTAGATGGCGCCACTGCCCGCCGCGTTCGGCTGCAGGTCGGTCCACGCGTAAACGCCTTCCGACGGGTTGCCGAGCATGGCGGAGGCCGTGGGCGACCAGCCGTTACTGTTACCGTCGCCGACAGACATCCAGCCGTTAGAACCGACAACCATGCCGAGCGTGCCGAATGCACCCAAGACAGTCTGGTCGTCGTCGCCGAGCATCGTGTTTTGCGATCCGAATGGGACTGCGAAGCCAGTGCCTGGCACAACTGTGACGTCGTAGCCGCCGGCCAGGTTCTTGGTGCCGATGATCTTCTTGTTCTGGAGATCATTCACGCCGGGCGCTTGAATCTCGTAGAAGGAGGCGAGGCCTTCGCCGCCACAGCCAGCGCCGGCATCAACTACCGAAGCCGGTACACCCGATCCAGCTGCAACCGTGACAAAGCAACGGCCGAGGCTACCGGCAATGCCGGTGAAGCTACTTGCTGTCGCATAAGAGGCGGGGTCGCCAATGTCACATTGGTAACCGGCACGGTCGAGCGTGTGCGCGACACCGAGGATCGTCGTCGCATACGGACCTGCACCGCCAGCGTAGGAGTTGTGGGCGCCGAAGTTGCTGGAAGGGACAGCGGACCAGTTTCCGATGACCATGACGGTGTCGCCGGTGTAGACCTGCACAGGCGTGGGCAGGATGTTGATCGCGTTAGTGCCTCCGAAGGAGTGGTAAACGTCAACACCGTTGACTTGAACCAGGAAGCTGGCCGTGTCGGTCGGCTGGAATGCGTCGAGCGCCAGTTCGATCTCCGTGATGTCGAAGTTCGTTTGGGCAACGGTGGAGAAACCGCGTGAATAGCCATTGTAGACCGAGGTGTGAGCCGGGACGGTCACATTGCCTTGGGCTATGGCGGAAGAAGCGACCGCTGCAATGGCGGCGATCGTGCATGTTGCTTGCGTGATGTTCATAACGAGTGAAGACGAGGACTGATCGTAAGACAAAGGGACAGGGTGATACTCGCCTATCCCGTTCAGGCAGGTGAGATTCCGATGCATGACTATACCTTGCGATCCTGAAATTGGTAGTGGGCGGAATATTCCGATCCCTTTTCCAGTATTGAACTTACGGTAATACGGATTCCCTGGCCATTTGCGGTCGGGCGACTTTCTCGAGACTATACCCCGCTCAGGATCCCGGTAATGAGGGGGTGGCGTAGTCCAGCAGAATGAGGCCCACCGGGAAGGCTAAGCGGCCGGTTTCATCCCCGGCACGCCGATGGCATGTCGGCTTTAGCGCCCAGTCCCGGCCTCAATTTGCCCAGTACAGCGTAAGTTGGATTCACATGGGCCGAGAAACGTGCCCCAACACGTCCGGCTCATTACGCGTAGAGCTTCAAGGGGCGATCGCCGGACTTGTAGGTCGCGACCAGGACCTGCAAAAAACCGCCCTGGTCATCGTCCAAGAACCGCATGAACTGGCGCGGATCGCCCTTCCCTGCCGGCGCCTCTTTTTCAGGATCAGTCGTTTGCTGCGCGGGCGCTTATCGCAACGACAAAGCGATTGTGACTGGCGAGCCAGCCTTGCTGCTACACTTGGCCTGCCGCTCGGCACGGCCTTGCTGCCACTAACTACTGGAATACTGCCAATGAAAACTTCGATGAAGGTCGCGCTCGTGGCGGCCGTGCTTTGCATCGGCAGCTTGTATCTCTATCGCGGCGATGACCCGGCACCGCCGGCGACAGTCGCGCCCGACGCGAACCAGGCAGTTGCCGTTGTTGCATCGGATGCAGCCGCCAATAGCACAGACCCTGCCATCGACCGCACGCAGGCAACGATTCATGAGTTTGATGGGTCGAAACTCACGCATCCCTATGAGCTAGAACTTATCATTCATGTCGTCGACGAGATCGGTCTCCCGATCCGCGGATTCACTCCAAAACTCGGGCCAGTCGGCGGTGCATTGCGCGGTGCAAGCCAAGACACCGATGCAACAGGTACGGTGAGTGTCCGCTGGTCAGCCAAGCAACCCACCGTCGACATGGATGTGCGCGACCCGCGACGGCACCGTCGCCGTGTCACAGTGCGTCACGGCGCCTCGACACACGTCACGCTGATTGGCGACAACGCGCAAGCCATCACGGTCCAGATCAGTGGCGGCGCCACCTTCCGCATCGTCAGCCACGCCATCACCACACAACTGCTATCGGGCTCGGCTACGACTACGAAAATGACAGCAGGCCTGCATCCGCACGCGGTCTTCAGCGAAAACGGTTTGGTCGCGGTGGTTCCGCCGCGAGCGGACACGTCAGTCGGTCACGACAGAGTGACGCTAGGCCAGATGATCTCCGGCAATGGCCTCGGCTCGTTCACTCTCGATGGCCTGGGGCTTGGCAAACTCCTCAGCGGCACGTCGCGCCCGGACGACAAGATCGAACCGCCCGCCTCCTGCACCGTCGACGGCTTCGTCTACGGTGAGGACGGCAAACCCGTAAGCGGCGCACCGGTCATGCTGCTCGGTAGCGGGCCACAACCGCTGCAGCGAGAGAAGACCGACGAGCACGGCGCGTTCCACTTCGAGGACATCCTAGCGAACACTTACGAGGTTCGTGCAGGCGGCAACGAAGCTGGTCTGGCCACCACCTCGGTGCGTGTTGACAAAGGCACATACACCCAGAACCTGCACCTGTTGCGTGAGGCATGCATACGCGGCTCGCTGCGCGACGAAACCGACACAGCCATCGCCGGAGCAACGATCGAATGGCTCAGCGAAGACGGTCAATGGGCTGACCGAACCACCACCGACGACCATGGTGCCTACTTGCTCGCCAATCTTCCGAGCATGGCCGGTGCGCTGTATGCGTGGCACAAGAACCCCGAGTTCCGATTCCCGATCGCACACATGAATGGCGTGCGTCCAGACTCCGGCAATGTCGCGATCACGTGCGACCTAACAAAGAACGGAACCCTTCGCGTGCAGCCAGAGAAAGTCACAGAACTTGGGTTGAAGGGACTACGCCTGCTCGCGCGCCACGCTGACACAGGCATCAGCCGCACCATTAGCGTGCCGCGAACGAAGGTCAAGTCGATCGACAACTCGGGCAAGGAACGCGAGGAGATGACAAATGCGCCCAACATGCCATGGGAACTCAAGTCGCTGCCGGCTGGGTTCTATGACCTGGAGGTTTGGCTCGCGGGCAGCGGCCAGAAGAACCTCGGCCGCCATTGGGTTGACGGCAAGAGCAAATCCGACCTTGGCATGATCTCGCTGGCCAAGCCCGGCTTGGTACACTTCGATCTGCCCAGCAACAAGATGCCCGAAGACCTGAAGGTCGAGATCACTTCGCTTCGCGACTCGTTCGATGTGCGCATCGAGAGTCTGAAGACGCTCGCCAACGATGTGAAGATGGCCCAAGGGAACTACGTTCTCGCTACCCGACGGGGCGAAGAGCCACCGCAGTTCCAGACGTTCGAGGTCACGACCGATGCGACGACTGTCTTGTTGGTCCGCTGGTAGTTTGGCCGAAGCTCGAGTGCACAACGAACTCGTGTCTCACTCATGTTGGCACGGAGGGCTGACGCACGCCAGCCTGGGGGTTCGCGGGAGTCTGTTGCGCCCAAGTGCTGCCGCCCCATTCCAAGCAACGTCAATCTGCTTAGGGCACACGCTTACCTTCAGGCATACTGCTACGCGCCTGGTGCGAACGCGCTGGAGATCATTGCGTCGAACGGCATCGATTGGTTGATCGGGAATCAGTAGGTTCCTGCCAATCTGTGCATCGTCGCAAGCGATGACTTTGCTGTTCACCACGGCAAGCGCGGCGTATAGACTGCGGCCATGATAAAGGCGCTAGGAATCGCCATGTTGTGTGCGCTCGTTGGTTGTGCGGACTCCGACAAGATCGAGAAGCTTGAGAAGGCCCTGCAGTCTCAAGAAGAGCTGCTGCGCGCGCTGCAAAAGGAGCAAGTCCTTTCACGGGAGGCGAAAGATCTCCTTCTGTCGAAGGGTGAGGAGGCCGCACTGGTCAGGCTCAAGAAAGAGCGTGACGACCTGAAACAATCCCTGCAGGCTCGTAATGGCGACCTATCGGAAACTGCGAAACTTCAGAACGAAATCGCTGAGCTGAAGAATCAACTCGCAGTAACCGGTGGCGGTGCGAGGGTCGTTGAGAGATACGAAAACGGCAAGAAGAAGTATGAGGGCGATCGAGAAGATGGTGGCACTAGGACTGGGTCTTGGACCTTCTGGCACCCGAACGGCCAGAAATGGTCAGAGGGCACCTACAAGAGCGGCAAACTGGAGGGCGTCTGGACCTACTGGCGCGACAACGGCAAGAAGCGGTGGGATGGCTCCTTCAAGGACGACAAGCGGGACGGCGTCTGGACCTGGTGGGACGAGCAGGGCAACGCCTGGATGACCGAGACCTACAAGTACGGCGAACTGGTCAAGTAGCCAACGCCCGCCACCCGCTTGCCAATCCCGGCGTAGGCGCAAACGATGAGCGACCCCTGTGCGCATAGAGGGCTTACGATGCTTCGTAGAATCAGCGCTTCGGCAGCAACTTCACCGCCAGCCACCTGAGCGT
>CALCZA010000201.1 GCA_937906475.1 uncultured bacterium | reverse complement strand
TGATGATCAACGGGCTTTCGCGACGTTTGATCACTTACAATGAATTATACACGTTGCGGTGACTCATGGGTAGATCAGGTAACAGGTCGGACCATATTGCCTTGAGCATTTTCTGGAACGCTTCGGAAAATGTGTGGATTGACGGGCAGTCCTTATCCGTGCGGAAGCTCAAGCTCTCATCTGCATTAAACACAGGGATGAGCGGGAGCTTCGGCAATCCAAGGGGCGGATTTCATGCTAGTGTGGCCTTTTTTTCGTGGCAGCTTCGTGCAAGGACTCGATGCGTTGAAGTCAGATTTCTTGTAGACTTCTCTGACTCATGTTTCTCGCGTGTAGGTTTTTCGACTGTGTATGCGTAGTCGATGAGATGGTTCAGGTTCAAATAAACACACCGAATAGCTCTGCGCGTTGCTGTCCGGCATCGATATTTTTAATAATAAAATCTATTGAGGAGCTCTAGGGATGGTTGCTGATTCGGAGAGCAAGCAGGTTGGCCCGGTGGGGCGACACCTTGTCTTGGATTACTGGGACTGCGAGGCGGAATTATTAGATGACAAGGGCGCCTTAATCCAGATTATCAATGATGCCGCTGAGGCTGCTGGCGCTCAGGTTTTGTCGACGGAGGCTCATCAGTTTGATGGGCAAGGCGTCACCGCTGTTAGTGTTTTGGCTGAGTCTCACATATCAATTCATACTTGGCCGGAATTTAAATATGCTGGCGTTGATATCTACACGTGTGGCGTTTGTGATCCAATGCTGGCCCATGCTCTGATTAAAGAGAGATTGGCTTCTTCTCGCGTCAAGCTAGTCGAGCTTCGGAGAGGTGAAGATGATTCGTTTGATGCTATAAATGCTCGCTCCGATGTAATTTTGCAGCGCTCTGCTTCGGCGGGGAATCAAAAGTGGTTCTTTGAAGACAGTGTGCCAGGGCGACGCAACGGCAAGATCAGTCATGGCTTTGCTATCGAGGAGGTCGTTGTTAGTGAGCGCACGGCATTTCAAGAGTATTCAATTTTCGACTCTCGACTTTATGGCCGTGTCCTTGCTCTGGACGGCATTGTTCAGTTCTCGACTACAGATGAATATATTTACCACGAGATGCTTGTGCATCCCGCCATGTTCTCTCACCCCAACCCCAAGCGGGTGCTGATCGTTGGCGGTGGCGATGGTGCCGCGCTTCGCGAAGTCTTGCGCCACAATCCCGATCAAGTCGTCATGATTGATATTGACGAGCAGTTTGTTCGTGGCGCCGCTGCACATCTGCCCAGTCTCAATGCCGGAGCATTTGATGACCCAAGACTTGAGTTGCTCTTTGAGGACGCTAGCACTGCCTTGCCTCGATTTGAAAACTGTTTTGACCTAGCTATCATTGATTGCAATGATGCTGTTGGCGCTTCCGAACCGCTATTCAAGGAAAGTTTTTACGCCTCTGTCGCTCGGTCATTGAGAGCTGGCGCGCTATGTTCTGTCCAGGCAGGTTCGATGTTGGATACTGATTTCCTAACGCAAACGCGTCAGCGAATCAGTGCGCACTTAGGCAGCGCAGATTGCTTTAAGCTCACCATTCCGTCTTACCATTGTGGTGAATACATCTTCATGGTGGCGTCGAAATCTCAAGACTTACTCGAACTTGATGCAGCCACGCTTGCCAAGCGTCAGTCTCAGCGAGGGATAGAGACCAAGTATTGGTCCCCCGCAATGCATCACGCAAGTCAAGTGTTCCCTCCCGGATCTTCTTTGTCTAAATTATAGTTCGCGCAGTCGCAGAGTCTGCATCATGTTGCATTCAGCAGTTGTAGCGCGCCAGGCCGAGGCGATTCATGGCAATGGTCCTTTCGCTTCTGAGATGATTCCTCAGGGTGTAGTAATCTGGACTTTGCAGGGCCCTACCTATATTGATCGCGATCAATGAACCTAAGGCGTGTCAATTGATGTGTCCCTAGAGAGTTCGAATCCAAGAATATTCTGACTCAATCGACCCCTTTGATTTGGATGCTGAGAGTCTTGAAATCATGTGCGCCTGCGGATTCGGAACGGGGTCGCCCATGAATGATCCCGCCTCAGCAGGTATCAACAGTTCGCTGGTTGGTCGCGATTTGCACTCGGTGGGGTTCGACACGAGCGGGTGGACTTCCGAGAGCATGAGGACTTCTTCCGATTCGGGTCGGAGCGTATCCTTCTCGACCTCATCCGAAGCCATAGCCGCGCGGTGACCGGCGCGGATGGATCGTCGCTCTGACCAAGTCGATCGAATCGGTTCCGGCAGTCCCTCTCGAACCGCGGCAGCGGGCCCGGCATCGGACTGCATGACCGTTGCGAATCGCGATCAGGCAGGCTCCTCGAGTGTCCCGACGTCGCTCGTCGTGGGAGCTGGTTTGTTGCTGAGTGGGATTTGGGTGGTCCAAGCCGCAGTTTGAATTGCGTATGCGCTCGAGTTCGATTTTGAGTTCGTCGAGTCATGGCACAGTTCTAAACTCTGGCCATGAAGATGGTGACCGGAACTGCCCTGCTCTGCGTCGTTGTTGGTTGCAGTAACGCAAAGGACGCAGACCCACAAACGACTACGAGACACGAGAACGGCAATATCGCTTCCCGTGGCAACATGCTCGACGGCCAAGTCAAGGCTGGTGAGTGGGTCTACTTCTACGAGAACGGTCAGAAAGAGAAGCAGGGTCACTACATCGAAAACTTGCAGCAAGGCACGTGGACCTTCTGGCTGTTGGATGGATCGGAATCTTGGACAGCGCAATACGAGAAGGGCACAGGCAGCAAGAACGGCCGGATCAGCGATTTTTACAAGAGTGGCAAAAAGAAGTCCGAGTCAACCTATCGAGACAACCGGTTGCATGGTGTCTCCACAGTTTGGTACACGGACGGTCAGAAGATCCAGGAGCAGCACTACCGGAACGGTAGGCAGGAAGGCACGCGGACTCAGTGGTTCTTCCCTAGCGGTAAGAAGCGGCTTGAAGACCGCTGGAAAGAAGGCCAGCGCGAGGGTCTCGAATCCAAATGGTATCGCAATGGCCAGCAGACCTCTGAGGGCAACTGGATCGCGGGCAAAGAGGATGGCGTCTGGATTCGATGGCACCGAAACGGCAACAGGAAGTCCGAGGACCACTACAAGAACGGCAAGAAGGAAGGCGCTGCGCTGCTGTGGTACGACAACGATCAGATGCAGATGAGGGGCAACTGGATCGCGGGCAAAGAGGATGGCGTCTGGGCCTACTGGGATAAGGACGGCAACGCCACGCGGTCCCTCACCTTTAAGGACGGCAAGCTAGTCAAGTAGCAAGCACGAGGTCAGCGCTGGATGAGGGCTACGATCTCTTCATCCTGCTCGTTGGGGGTGGGCTTCATCAGCGCGATTTCCGAGTCGCGCATGAATCGATCGCGGTGCTGCTCGCCCGAGCACATCTCGCATGCTGCACGTCGCCGTTGCGCGCGACCTGCCGCGCATCGGGCAATGGCAAGACTTCAGGATCTAGGGTGTTCAGCAACCGCTGCCGGCGTCAACGGTGTAGGCCTGCGGTGGCGAGATCGCGCTGGGGGAGAGGTGGCTAAGGTCGGCTCGGCCAGCGTCACGCGGATCGCGTGACACTGCGGAACAGTTCGACTTGCGCGGGCTTCGGCTCACTGTCGTCCTCAGTGAGTTGCAGCGATAGCGGGTGGTCTGTCAGGTGCTCGCCGGCTGCCCACCACACTGATTGCACGTCGGCCTTCTCCAGTGTCCTTAGCATTTGCGGAAGAAGTGACGCCCAGCGATGGTCGTTGCAGGGGACCCCAAACTCAGTGATAGCCCCTTTTGAGCCGCTCGCTTCCAGCCAGTCCAAGAACGGCTTTAACCTCGATTCCGCTCGCGCCTGCAGCTTGGGGTCAGATGCGAGTTCTTCCTTGAAGTCTAGGTCGTATTGGCCCGACTCGTCGTGGTCGAGATAGCAGCGAGCCTCATATATGACTTGGTCTATTGGATCATTGATCCATGGAGCGCCTGGGTTGTCGCTGTCCCATGTGGAAGTGCTAGATGGTCCGATGCCGGCGACGTAGATGGGTACGGTGTCGCCATCTTCCCGGATTGAGTCGACAGCAGATTGCGAACTCATCTGCCAAGCACCCTCCGGTAGATCGTGGGCCGCCGACACCAAGCCGTAGCCGCGCAGATTGGGTAGCCCGCAAAGCGCATGCGACATCCGAGACCAGAACTCAGCAAAGTGCTGGGCAGTCACTCGGACGCTGCCGCCGATTGACTCTTCGAGTCCACACGCCGTCGGAACTCCATCCACTCGCATGGTGTAGCGCCCGGCGTTGTGCATGGAGAGGATGACGTTTCGATTGAGGCTTTTAGCTACGCCAAGCATGTAGCGCAGGTTTTGGATCTCATCCGGGTCGAGCGCACCACCTAACTGAGGCTGCAGGCGTTCCCAGCAAAATGGAATGCGGAACCCCTCAAAGCCAGCTTCGGAGAGTCGTTCGAAGGTCGGGCGGCCGCTGATGAAGTAGTCCTCGCCGAGTTTGCCGCGAGCATCGTTGCAGAAGCCGGCCTGCTTTGAGCCGCACTCCATGCCGGATAATGTAATCCACCGTGGTAGGCTGATTCCTTGATCCTCGGAATCGACGGCCCGAAGGCGCTTGTCCTCAAGGGGAGTCCTGCTCGCGTGTAATCCCCGAGTTTGTACTTTCTTAGGCATCTCAATCTGGAATATCGACTTGCCAACAGGCGGGCTTGAGCAATCAAGTGCCGTTTATTGCGTTAACGTGGAATCGGATTGTCGCTGTGCGGCCGAGCATCGGCGGGTTGGTCCGCTTGTGAGTTGTGCCAGGAGATCCGCTTGAGTGGCGCCACGTCGTAGCCGCGTCGGGGTTGTAGAGAGAGCACGTAATCGCCCCAATATTGACCACCGGACCAAGCACAGGCTTTGATGTCGCGTCGGCGAATCTCGCCAAGGAACTGTTCGAGCACAGGCAGCCAGCCAGGGTCACCCCACGGGATGCCAAACTCCCCAATGACGCCAACAACTTCGTGGCGCTCACACCAATTAACGAATGGTTGGAGGCGTCGGTGTCCCCGTTGCCCGATGAGCGAATCGAGTTGTGCCTCTTCGGTAAATGACCGCACGTACTTACCGCTGCCATCAGAATCGAAGTAGACGTGCGCCTCATACGCGATTCGATTTAGGCTGTCGGTGATCCACGGAGTCGCAGGGTTGTGGCGATCCCATTTTTCTGCGCTGGACCAGCCATCACCCGCTACCCATATCCAGTTCTGGTCGCCTGCGTTTCGCAACGCGAGAACCACCTGGTTAGAGGTCGCATGCCAATTCGCGCCCGCCATGTCGTGGGGTTCGTTCATCAACCCGTAGGCGGCAATGGCTGGGTGATTACGAATCCGATCTGACAATCGCAGCCATAGATTCACGAGGGATGAATTATCGACCTCTGTCTCTTTGGTTGCTTGTGCTGCGACGATCAGTTCACGGACGTGGCGGCCGCTTTGTTGGCGGTAGCGACCGTAGTTGTGGATGTCGAGGACTACGGAGCAATCAAGCTGATTGGCGTGGTCGAGGCACTCAAGGATCCGACCCATGTAGGTTGGGTCGAGTTCACTGTCGAGTTGTGGCTGTAGTCGTTCCCAGGAAACGGGAAGGCGAACTAGCTTCATGCCACGGTCGGCGTAGTAGGCGAGGGCTTTATGCGATGGGAAGAAGTAGTCCTTCCCGCTTTGGCCGACGTTGGCATTTGAGAACTCTGGCTGTAACGCCCCGAACTCTGCCCCCGCAAGATTGATACCGAATCCAGCCCCTTTAGAAATGCTGTTCATCTCGCCACAACCGACGGTCAATACCAATAAGAATCCCACGCCCAGCAATCGCTGGACACTTGAGTGACAGGACATGGTCTGGTTTTCGGTTAGCCCGTGTTGCAGTCTAAATTACGGCCACCGGACTGTGATCATGCCAAAGCCAGAGGTGATGTCGATCGCGGAAGAGCGGACCATTCGCAGGCCGACCTCCATGCGTAGCCAGTCGGTGATGTCGTAGCCGCCACCCATGCCGAACTCGGTGTAAGCAACACTGTTCGAGTCTACCGCGAACCCTACCGAGACCTTGTAGAACATGTCGTCGGCACCGGTAAACCATTCCTTCCCCAGCTGGTGCTGCCAGTTGGTCTGGAGTGAGAATACAGAATACCCGCTAGGTGAGAAGTAGGGGACCCCGGAATCCGTGCTGGGGTTGTAGTTTGCCAGAGTTGTGTTCTGGTCTAGCACTAGCATTTCTTTGCTAGAGTCGATGAAATCTGCTTTGACGAGGACTCGCAGTTCCGTTGGTGCCGCGGTGAACTCGTAGGCTGCAAAGACGTTGCCCTCGACGCGCGTGTTGTCGTCGGAGTAGTCCGCGATCATCCCGCTGATTCCCCAGTCGAGTCGCCGCGTCAGGGCCGTCTCGAACCCGATGCGTCCACCCTGACGGTAGAGGTCTATATTTAAGGTCTCGGAGTTTTGGGCCACCGGCTCGCTGAAGAAGCGGAGTTTGACAGTGGTCTGCGTATCGCTGGTGTAGGTCACGCCCGCGTCGTAGTAGAGGCGTTCACTCAGTTGGTCATCGGTGTCGTAGGTGTGGAACTCGCCGAGAGCATCCACCACCGTGTTGTCGCCGAGAGCCTTGGAACCAAAGATCCTGATGACGTTGGCATTCAGTGGGTCAACGGGGTCGTTGTTGAGGTCGAGTTGACCCGGAGCGTAGGTGCGGCGCCCGAGGCCGAAGCCGAACGTGTCGTATTTGTTGCCAATCGAGAACCTGGTGTCGGCGATGGCCGAACTTTCATCCATGAACGACAAGCCGTCACGCCCGTTCCTCTCTTCGTTGTCGAAGGTGACGTTCAAGCTGGGGACTAGTTGCCGTTGGGCGCCAGCAAGTGCCTTGACAGCTTCTTGGTGTCCGCCAGCGACTTGGATGAGTTCTTGGTAGTGGCTGATCGCATCGCCGGTCAGTCCACGACGGTGTTTGATTTGGGCGAGATCAAACAGTGCCTCTTGGTTGGCTGGTTCTCGGATCGTTAGTTCTTCGAGCGCTTGTTGGGCCATCGGTGGCCGCCAAGCCATGTTTTCCTTCGCTGTGAGCTCGAGCCGCACAGCATCGGCGAACTCAGTGTTGGACTCGAAGTCCGACATCGCTTGACGCGCGACGTTGTCGACGGGGGCGTCGAAGAAGTCCACCGCCATGCTGTCGCTAGGGAGGCGTGCGATTAGAAGCTTGTAGTGCTTGAAAGATTCGATGTATTGCTGATCCCAGAACAGCGTGCGAGCGTGTTCTCGGGCTGCATAGTCGTAGCCTGCATCTTGCTCAAGGACCTTCTCGTATGCCTGCAGAGACAACGTGAACTCACGCTTGATGGCGTGCGCCCGGGCCAGGCCAAGCCGAGCCCTGGTATTGCCTGGGTCTCTCTCCAGTATGGACGAGAACACCTTGACGGGGTCCGCCTTGACTCCAGCCTTGAGGGCTAGATTGAAAGCCTCGCCCAAGAGCACCTTGGCAGCGATGTTGTTGGGCTGCCAGCGGAGAGCTTTGGTCAGGTAGTAGGCAGCCCTTTTGTAATCTTGATCTCCGAGCGCGAGCTTACCCAGCTCAATGCGCATTCGGATTCCTTCGCCGGATGTTGCGATGTTGGAAGAGAGTCGCGCGATCTCAGCGCCCACGGCGAAGTCCCCTTGAGCACGGCCCAGTGCCAGGCCATAGAAGGCCTCGGGCTCGTGCATGCTTGGTTCCCGCATGGCTAACTGGAACGTGCGTGCCGCCTGAACAGAGTTACCCGCAAGCAACTGAGTTTTGCCGAGCACGACTCGAATCTGGGCGATCGCCATCTTGTCCGATGGGTGCTTGTCGATGAAGTGCTGGCAAAGGGATCGAGCCTCCTCGAGGTGTTCCATGGCTATGTGCGCACGCACTAAGCCAATGACCGGAGCGACGTCGTGGGGACGCATGTCCGCGATCTGGGAGCAAAGTCCAGCGGCTTGGCTGGGGCGTCCTTGCAAGATCAGCGTGGAGGCCTGCTCTCGTTGAGCAAGGGATCCGTATGGACTCTTGACCGGCACCTTGCTGAGTTCAGCGAGTGCCTGGTGGAGGTCGCCCTTTTCACGGAGCAACAGTGCGAGCCTGATTCGGACCTCATCATCGTTGGGGCGGTCCATGAGCATCGCTTCATAGATGCTCTGAGACGCGACCCATTGCCCAACAAGGTGGTATAGCTGGGCCATGGCAAGCGAATATCGACGCATGCCCCCGAGTTCGTCATTCAGTGCTGCGAGTGCTATCTGAGCGCGTGGGATGTCATATGACTCAAGCAGAATGCGAGCGCTCATCAGTCGCGCCATGGCGTGCTGTGGGGCAGTCTGCAGGATCTGCTGGTTGACTTGCGACGCCAACTGGTAGTTGTTGAGCGCTAGAAGTTGGTCCACCAGGTGGATCCTGGAGTCGGTAGCGGTCGTCTCGAGCATTGCCATCGAAGCCACGGCACTAGCTGCCTTCTCCTCATCCCCGAGAAGTTCGTAGCAGTAGACGAGGCTTGTGGCCCATTCCAGTTCGTTGGGTGACTTGGTGTGTAGCTTGAGGAGGTAGGGCAGAGCTTCGCGCGGCTTCTGCATGTCTAGCAGTGCCGGTGCCAAGAGTTTCTGGTCGTATTGCTTGGTCGGGTCCAACTTTCGAAGGTAGCGATCAAACACCATCTTGGCCTGCTCGAGATCTTTCACCCAGCTGTAGGAGCGGCAGAGCATGGCTGCTGCGGCGAGGTCATCGGGATCCAACCGGATGATCTCTTCAAGGTGCGTCGTTGCCGCGGCGTATTCACCACTCATGATCAAGACGTCCACGAGCTTGTGGCGGATGTCGGTGGAGCGTGGCAACCCTTTGAGAGTGTTCAGATAGAGGTCACGTGCTTTGCTCAGGAGGCCTCTCTGCACGAGCACGCCTGCGTATTCTGATCGGATCACATGGTCATTTGGGACCTGGATGAGATACGACTCGAACAAGTCAGTCGCTTCGTCTATTTGCCCCAGCGTGATCGCGCTGCGGGCGGAGCGAAGCAGGAGTTCCTGCTCGTTTGTCCGAGTAGCCTTCGTGCCCTTGCCTTGCGGGTTAAGGGTCGTGTTACCACGCTGATTCCGCCTTGTGTTCTGGCTCAGCGATGGGCTCTGAGAGCTGCCGGAGCCAACTCCGCGAATTGAGCTTGTGCCCTGCCCGCGATTGCCTCCAGTGGTGTCCGCAAGCCGAGAGGAATTACCCAGATGCCCGGACGAACCACTCTGTGAAGTGTCGTAAGCGTCCTCGGGCTGCCCGGAGGAAAATATGTGGCTACCTCGAGCTTGTGACGTGTCTGAGTTTGAGCAACCACAGGTGATCGCAACTAGCCATAGGATGGCAATTGCGGGCAAGTGAGGTGTCGTAAGAGACTGTAGTCGAAGTTTTTGCAACTGTTGTGACCTTTGCTATGGGCCGCCAGAGTAAGCCCAATGAGGTAGTCTCTTCGGACGCCTGTCTCCTTGACCTGAATCTTCTTCTGCAGATTGCTCAGTTGCGATTGATGAGTGACGATGTAATCGGACTCGAACTCGCCCGCATGACTGTTTCTGCCCTGCTAGGTAAGTCTTCCCATGAGTGACTCCACCGATTCGACCACGCAAGCCCGCCAGCCTAGATACCGCTTGAATAAAGTGCTGATGGTGCTGTGCGCCATTACCACGGTGAGCTACTTGGTCTACCGCGGTCTCTACACGCTCAATCTGGAGACCTGGTACGCTGTGACGGCTTCCTGGGCGCTCTATGTGACCGAACTTTGGGGCGGGCTGAGCTTGCTGCTGTTCTTCCTGCAGATCTGGGAACCGACGGACCCCCCGGAGCAGTTGCCGCTTGAGGATGTGACGATTGATGTCCTTGTCCCAAGCTTCAACGAGGGCATTCCCATCCTCCGAGGCACGCTCCAGGCATGTTTGGCCATGGACTGTCTTCACCGGACATATCTGCTCGATGATGGTAATCGCCCAGAGATTCGCCAGCTCTGTGAAGAGCTAGGCGTTCACTACCTTACTCGTGATAACAACCTTCACGCTAAGGCTGGCAATCTGAACAACGCCCTCGACCAGACAGATGGCGAGTTCGTGGCGATTCTGGATGCCGACCACATTCCGGAGCCGAACTTTTTGTCGCGGTTGTTGGGCTACTTCCGTGATGAGAAGCTTGGATTTGTTCAGTCGCCTCACGCGTTCTCCAACTTCGATACCTTCCAGGGTCGTGTGAACTATGAGAAGGGGCGCTTTTGGGACGAGGGCCAACTCTTCTACAAGGTCATCCAGCCAGCTCGTAACGCGACCAACTCGGTGATCTTCGCCGGATCTGCAGCTCTCTTCCGTCGGGCAGCTCTCAAGGACGTGGGCTACATCGCAACTGAGACCATCACCGAGGACATGCATACCGGGATCCGGATGTCTGCCAAGGGATGGAAGACGATGTATTGCAACGAGCGCCTGATTGCTGGGCAGGGTGCAACCGACGTCACGACCTTCCACGGTCAGCGGATGCGCTGGGCCGAGGGCAATCTTAGTATCCTGGCCTACGACAACCCGCTCACGATGAAGGGGCTGACCATAGCCCAGCGGCTGACCTACTTTGCGTCGATCATCCACTGGGCCGGTGGCCTGCCTCGCCTGCTGATCTACCTAACGCCCATCTTGCTACTGCTTACGGGTGTCGCCCCGGTGCAGAAGTTCACTTGGACGCTGGGAATGATCTTCGTGGCCTACATCGGGACCATGCTGTTCACCTTGCGGGTCGTCTACCGCAAGTTCATGAACTACCCGCTGACGGAATACTTCAACATGGCGAACTTTTGGACCCAGATCCGCGCGACTACCCGTGCGCTGATCTACCGCAAGCGGTCCAAGTTTGTTGTGACGAACAAGAGCGGTGGCGGGCAGGGTGCTAAGTGGCCGCACGTTGTGCCACAAGTCACGCTATTGGCTTTGGGCATCGTGGCGTTGCTGTATGGCTGGGCTCGGCACGTCCTGTTTGAGGATTCGCCTGACCTCATCGGTATGGGCATCGCGACAGGGTTGGTTATTCACAACTCCTACTTCGCGATTCTCTATCTGCGCGTGGCCATGATGGCCACGAGTAAGCGCGCCTCGTACCGTCACAGGCTGAACCTGGCGGTTCAGTACAGCTTCCCTAACCGTGAGGGTGAAATAGTCGAGGGCATCGGTGTGACCACCGATCTCAACGAGTTTGGCCTCGGCTTCACGTCCTACGACACCTTGCCGACGGGTCAACCGGGCTCTCTCAAGGTGAGGGTTAACGGCGACACGCTTAGTTCGCCAGGAATACTCTGCTATGTAGCGCATCGCCAAGGCGATGGCGCCGAAGACGTGCCGCTGTATCGGTACGGACTCGAGTTTACGGATATGCCTACCCAGGCAATCGATGCATCAAGTCGCATCATCCAACGCTACGCCGTGGCACCTTGGTATTCGGTCTTTGAGGCGAACGGTGGCGGAAGGTCTCCGAGTTGGTCGTTGATCTCGAGGCGAGGCATCGATCGCGCCCCATTCAAGGTTCCGGTGTGTCTGGAGACCCCTAAGGGCGAGGTCTACACCTGTAGCCGTGATATCTCGACGGAGGCCATGCGGTGCATCCTGGCATACCCCGTAGATGCCGCTGAGGAGTTGCGGGCCAAGGTCTACGGCCCTACTGGGTCGTTCTATGCAACGATGAAGGTGGTGACAAGCCGAGAAGTTACTGGCCCACCGCACTATGTTCGGGAGTACGTATTGTCCTTCGTTTCGTTCGAAGGTCAGGGGCGCAGTTTGCTGCAGTCTCTGTGCGAACTCGCTGGCGAGCCAGGTGCGCGGCGTGATCTCACGTGCATTCCCGACGAGCGTCACCGCCCGATCTTCCGGCCCGTTGCAGCTGCATCTTTGATGCTCTTGGTGCTTACGCCGCCGACGGTCAGCGCGTTCAGGCACATTCACTCCGACGACCTCACGCTCGTCGAGTCGAGCAGTGGCGTGCAAACGCTACAAGTCGATCAACACTTTGACCGGATCCTATCGGAGTCGTTGTTGTCAGGTAATCCAGACGTGCGGCGCTTGACGTTGCTCAAGGATGCTCTGGATCGCGAAGGCCGATACGATGACCTCGTGCGTGTTTGCAACGCGCTGGTTTCTCAGCGTCCGGGCGATCCCGACATGGGCCTTGCACTGGTTGCGGCCCTGACATCTGCCAAGAGATATGAGGACGCTGATGCGAAGGCCAGCCGGTGGTTAGAGGTCTTGTACTCGGATGGACGCCCAGAAATTGCGGCGCAGTTTGAGGTTCTTGCGGCTCGCAATCTGTTGCAGTCTGGCGATGCCTTTGGCGCGCTCGAGGTCTTCCGCCGGCTCTTCGTTGCCAATCCCGACAGCCAAGAACTGCGCTCAGAGTACCTAGGAGTCCTTCTCGAAGTCGGGCTTGCTGATGAAGCCTTGCGGCAATTCTCGCAGTTACCTCAGGACGAGGGAACTATGCGGGACATTGTCACGATCCATACTGCGTTAGAGGATTTCAAGGCAGCCGAGATGGCTCTGAGGAGCCTTATCAGTGGGCGCCCTGACGATGTAGGGTTGCAGCAGGAACTAGGCGACGTGCTCGTTTGGCAGGGGGACTTTAAAAATGCAGTCCGGATCTTCCGTGATCTGGCAGAAGCCCATCCTAATGATCCCGACATGAAGATGTCGTTGGGAGAAGCTCTCTCCTGGTCGGGTCAAGGTGACGAAGCCCTGAATATCTTTGGCGACCTGATCGATCAGGGCAACGACTCTGACCGAGCCATCAAGGGTTTCCTCGATGCATATATTGCTGACGAAGAGCCGAGCCGGAATCACGCCTACCGTGTGCAGTGGATGTATAAGCGTCACACGCACATGCGCAAGTTGCCGTGGGGGGTGGCTGGAGTCTTGGCATCCGCTTTGGTGCGCGCTGGCCATGAGGCCGAAGGCATCGATCTCCTCAATGAAGTGTTAGAAGAGCACCCGCAGAATCGGGATGTCCGCCTGAGGCTGGCCGATGCCCTGGTGGCAGCGGGCCGGGGAACTGAGGCTCACCCGCACTTCCGTGCGCTCCTTTCCGACGCGCAGAACAACAGTAAGTAGCTTCTTCAGAAGTGGTGGTGATGCCGGGCTTATCGGTGTCATTGCCCCTGGAGATCGGTGGGGACGGCTGCCGCGCTCGCGCGTGCGGCCGGGGCTTTAGGCGTTCTGGCTCAACTTGGGCTGAGTCGCGTTCCGATAGCTAGAGATGTCTCTTGCTCTGGAAAACGGATCCGCCTTCGCCCATGTCTAATATCGAACGCTTTGTCGTCCTGTCCGTTGCGCTGATGATCGGAATCGTCGGTTGCAGCAAGTTGCCGGCACGGCTTGGGCCAGGCCCGACGGTTAGCGCGATTCCGCTGCAGGAAGCGTCTACTGGTGTTGAGCTGAGAGTCAATCTGTCGGACTTTGTCGATAACCCGGGCGAACAGACTCTGTCGTGGCAGGTCCTGTCTGGACCAGGCAGCATCGAAGGAGAAACCTACGTTGGCCTCTTCGATCAAGTCGGATCAGTAGACGTCTCGGTTCGCGTCGCCAACCGAGATGGCAAATCTTCGGACGCAGACTTCAAGGTCGTTGCGTTGCACGGATACATGGCCGTTGTGCAGAATGGCCATGGACTCGAGGTGCTTGACGGTGGTGCCGGAACGGTCTCAGCGATCGATGTCGGTGGCAACCTACCGCTCGTCTATCGCGATGTCATGCCCGACGGATCTCTGATCTACGAACGCATGGGTGGGTCGGGGATCGACCTGTTCCATTATGATCACAAGGAGTCGCGCATGATCGGTCAAGGCTTAGGGCTCAATACCATCTACGACAACCACACGCCGAGCGGCCAGGTCTTCTTTGAGGAGGGGACCGCGTCCGAGACGGGCCTCTACTTGTGGAATCCAGATGGCGAAACCGCAACCAGGATTGCGAGGCGTCCGTATATGCACAACCGCAATGCGTTCTTCAGTCCGCCCGACGTTGTTTATTTCGAGTTTGGCAACAACGGGCAAGCTGACATTTATTTCTGGCGCATCGGCATTGGCGATCCTGCTACGGCATATAGCAGTGACCATCATGAGGAGATCAAGGCCGTCTTGCCGGATGGGGGCGTGGTCTTTTCAACGAAGGGTCTGGGCGGCGAGGACGAACTTCTTTACTACCGAATGGGTCATGGCGTGTTTACCGTTGGCGGTGACCTGCCAGCGTCGGTGCAGGATCAGGATATGACCTACGTGACGCTCTCGTCACAGGGGCTTGTCGTGTTCGAGACTGGCACAACGTCGCGGGACCTATGGGTGTGGAACGCGCCAGGACTGACGACGAGCGAGGTTGCTGCGACGAGTGCAGATGAACGCTACGAGGCGATGACCAGTGATGATCTGATTGTCTACTCCGTCACCACGGCGCCAGGAAACAACGACCTCAAGCTCTACAACTACTCTGTGGGCGCAAGCACTGATATTGGGGCGAGCGCAGCGAACGAGGTCTTTGAACTTACACTCTCCGACTCAGATGTGATCTATGCCGTGGAGACGGCAACAAATCGCAGTCTGTATCGCTTTGACGTCGCGACTAACACTGTCGATGCCATCGCGGAATCTGTTGGCGAGAGTTATGCTACGGTCGCGGTGCTGACTAACGATCGCCTTGTCTACAGTCGGACGGGGGCACCTAGTAGCATCCATACTTGGAATCCCGTTACTGGTACATCCATGCTGGCCGGGGGGCCGGACGCTACGTTTGCCGGGCAAGGTCCGAATGGCGGTTTCGTGATGCATGTTACCGCGTTTGGCCAGACGGATTTGGCGCTCTGGGACGGAACGTCGGGGCAGGTGGTGACCATTGCCCAGGGCCCGCAAGATGAGCACTTCGAGGCTGCGTTTGGTAACGGCGCTGTGATCTACTCGGTTGTCGTGCCACCAAAGACCACCACGGATCTTTTCCAGTGGCGCGATGGTGCGGTGACTCGCATGACAGACGGGAGTGCGTCGCATTCGGTCGTTACCGTATTGCGCGACGACTTCTGAGCCGCGGGTGGCAATCACACCGTGGCCCGCGGAACCCCGACGCTAGCCTCGATTGAGATCGTGGGGGTTGGCTGCCCGGCAGCGCAACCACTGACGTTGTCTAGCAACACACCACAGCTTGGAACGTCGTGGATTTTGACGGCATCGGCGATTGAGCAACCTTCGTCCTTGTGTGTTTTCTGGATCGGAAACCTCACCATTTACCAAGGTTTCAATCTGGATTTCATCGGTGCTAACGGTTGCTTTGCTTACATCAACGGGAACATCTGCGCGTGCGTCGAGACCGCCGTGGCCGGAACCAGTAGCCACGCAATTCCTGTCCCGAACGCTTTGGCTCTTGTCGGCGCCTCCCTGACTGTGCAAGTCTCCGCCCCGTCGATAGCTACCGTGATAGGGTTCAGCGCATCAAACGGTGTTGTTGGCACTGTTGGCACTGTGGGCACTGTGGGCGGGCACAAAGTTGGTGCATGGCCACCGTGCTGCGGCGAATCGTCAAGCGATGTGTCGTTGCCTTGGCCAGTGCCGCGCCGATCCTCGGCAGGCAGGCAACACGATTCCGAGTACGTGCATGCCGAGTGCCCTGGCATCGTTAGCGGTCTAGACCTCATGGGGCAGTGCTATTGGCTGTTTCGCGGCCTGCAACCTGCGTCGTCCATGCGTGCATTCGGGTAGGTGGTGGGGCCTCTTGAGCGCCGCCGCCTACGCTAAAATTTTTGGCGACGGTTGCTGCGTGCGAGTGGCTACTGCGGCGAACCTCCCCTTCGATGCTCGTTCGTGCGGGTGTTGCAAGGTGGTGATCATGTCCGGATACTCTCCGCGTCTCGACTACTGCAGTTCGCAGGCAACCCGCCGCCACCACACCAAAAGCGTTGCCGTCACACACGCCTAGCTACCAGGAAATCCGTTGAGTGAACTCGAGACCAGGCGTTTGGATCCCAAGACGGACCAAGCAGACCTCGTGGAATTGTTCGAACTGGTGTTCGGGCACACGATTCTCCCCGGCATGTGGGAGTGGAAGCACCAGCCGAGTTGGGCCCCGCGTCACGATTGTTGGGTCGCTCGCTATGACGAGCGCATCGTGGGCTACGTCGGCGCTGTTTGCGTGCGCGGCGTTGTTGATGGCAAGCCGGTGCCGTTCTTCCAGTTGTCCGATGTCATGGTGCACCCGGAGTATCGACGCAAGTTCGACTACTTCGATCTCGGTGCGAAGTACATCTTTGAAGACGTCGTCGAGCAATGCAAAGATCGCGTCATCTACGGGTTCTCGAACCACCGCGCATTCTTGTGGTTCAAGAAGTTGGGGCTGAGCGACATCGTCGAGAAGGCACGCATCTGTACGGTGCCGCCTCAGGCTGGTGGTGGTGCTGCGCAGTTCGAGTTTAAGAACGCGAAGTTCGATGATCCCTGGCTAGACGATCATTGGGCCGAGCATCAGGCGATTATTCGTATGGGGTTGGTGCGCGATGGCCTCTACCTCAACTGGCGCTACGGCCGCCACCCGGTTTATCGTTATAAACTGCGACGCGTCGAAGAGAACGGCCAGCCGATCGGTTGGGTTGTCCTCGGCCCGCACGGGGGCAAGCCTGAGATGCCGATCGTCGACATGTTGTTGCCGCCCGGCCGTGAACCGGACGTGTTGCAGGCGTTGGCTACCGATCTGAAGCGCCCCGTGCGGTTCTGGTTGTCGTCGAATCGCACGCCCCCGTTCGCCGACGAGAAGGAAAGTAAGACCAGCGTCTACATCTTCACGAAGCCGACGACGGTGGCTATCGAACCGCTACGCACCGATCTCTACTACACGATGGGCGACGCAGACTGGTGGTAAGCCTCAAGGTTTGCATGGCGACGAACCACCTGCTGCGCAACACATCGTTGGGCGGGCATGCGTGGGTGTTCTTGAACTGGGCGCTCGGCCTGCGGGCACTTGACTGCAAACTCGTGCTGTTGGAGCAACTCGGCAAGAACGCGGACTTCGAAGCGCTGCCGGGACAGTTGCAGCGCTTAAACGTCGACTTTCAGGCGCTGGGGTTGGATGTCGAGATGGTGTTCGTGGTGCGGCCCGAGCACGAAGAACGCTACGCGGCGATCCAAGTAGATCTCGTCGAGCGCGGCCTCTCGGGCATTGTGCGACCATGGCAGGAAGCAGCGGCCGATGTCGACGTGCTGCTGAACTTTCGCTACCTGCTGCCGGAACATGTCGTGCGAAGCTTTCAGCGGTCGGCGTTGATCGATATCGATCCGGGCTTGCTGCAGTGTTGGATCCACGAAGGCCAACTTGCACCGGTCTCGCACGATATCTACTTCTCCATTGGCGAAACGGTTGGCCAGCCCGGCGCTCTGTTTCCTGATTGCGGCATCACGTGGAATTTCTCGCCAGCCGTCGTGCACCTTGAGTCGTGGCCGGTGCTCGCGCCACCAGCGAGTGACGCGCCCTACACGACCGTCACCAACTGGTGGGGTAAGTATGAAGTGCTCAACGGCGAAACGATCGGCAACTACAAGCGCACGTTCTTTATGGACTGCCTCGATTTGCCCAGCCGCATCGACGCGCGGATTGAACTCGCGATGCATCACGAGGAAGGGCAACCATCGGAGATGGACATGCTGCGCAGCCATGGCTTCGGTGCGCGCGCCGCAAGTGAAGTGAGCCGTACGCCGTTTGCGTATCGCGACTACATCGGCAGTTCGCGCGGTGAGTTTAGCTGTGCCAAGCCATCTTGCATGCTGTTGCAGAACGCGTGGATCAGTGATCGCACGCTCTGCTACCTCGCTAGTGGTCGCCCGGCGATTGTGCAGCACACCGGCCCAAGCCGCATGCTTCCGGAGATGGAAGGTCTTCTGCGCTTTCACGACGTCGATGGTGCTGAGCGTTGCTTGAAGGCCGTCGAGTCAAACTACGAACATCATGCTGCTGCCGCGCGGGCGCTTGCCGAAGAGCACTTCGCAGCGGATAAGGTGCTGCGACAACTGTTGGAGCGCGCGATGGCGCTGCCGGCAAGGAACTCAAATGGCCACTAGCGACGACACCCGCTGCGCGATCCTGGCGTACCACAAGATTGGTGAGCCGCCGCACGGCACCTGGCAGACGTGGAACTACGTGCCGACCGATACGTTCATTGCGCACCTTGAGTTGCTGGCCGGAGATGGTTGGCAGGTCATCAGCCTCGACACGCTGGTCGCGGCGATGGCCGGTGAGGCGACGTTGCCGGAGCGCAGTGCCGTGCTGACGTTCGATGACGGCTACCAGTCGATGCTGACCGTGGCCGAACCGGTGCTCGCGAAGTTCGGTCATCCTTCCGTGCTGTTCGTGCCGACGGAGTATGTCGGTGGCGTCAACAGCTTTGACACTGGGTCGGAACCCGAAGAGCCAATCTGCACGTGGGATGAACTGCGCGAGTTGCAGCGTCGCGGTTGCGCGGTGCAGTCGCACAGCGCGGGGCATCGATCGTTCGACGACCTATCGCTTGAGGATCAGGTCGATGAGGCCGTACGATCCAAGCAGGTGATGGAGGAGCACCTCGATCACCGCATTCACTCGTTCTCATTCCCGTTTGGTGCGCGTGGCAACGAAGGCGACAAACTGGATACGGCGCTGCAAGAAGCCGGTTACGAGGCGGCGTTCCGTTACCATGGTGGCGTGCAAATGTTCTCCGGTGCTGATGCGTTCTCGTTGCGTCGCGTGCCGGTTGGGCCTGATACCGACCTGCGTCGCCAACTGGGCAAGGAGCCGAAGTGAGTTCCAAGTTGCGCATCATCGTCACTGGGCTGATCGGGCAATATCCACTCGGCGGTGTCACGTGGGACTACCTGCAATACGTGCTGGGTCTGCGCGACCTCGGACACGATGTGTTCTACCTCGAAGACACCGGGCAGTGGCCTTACACGCCGGATACGGATGGTATTGGTGAGGGCTGTGACTACACGGTTCGCTATTTGACCGAGTTGTTCGAGCGCTTCGAGTTGGCGGATCGCTGGGCATACCGATTCCCGTGGCAGTCGCAGTGGTTCGGTATGAGCGATGCGCGCCGTCAAGAAGTGATCGACTCGGCCGACCTGTTAATCAACGTTTCCGGCACGCTCGAGAAGCCGGCCGAATACCGCGCGGTTCGCCGCATGGCCTACATCGATTCAGACCCGGTGTTCACGCAGGTCAAGTTGGCGCGTGGCCAGCAATACCTTCGCGACATCCTTGACCAGCACGACGTGCTGTTCACGTTTGGTGAGGCGCTTGGCTTGCCGTCGTCACAAACGCCGGACACCGGCGATCGTTGGATCCCGACGCGTCAGCCGGTGATTCTGTCCGAATGGGAAGTCGGCACCAAGCCGCGCGATGTGTTCACGACCGTGATGAACTGGTCGTCGTATAATCCGGTCGAACACGAAGGCGTGCAGTACGGCCAAAAGGACGTCGAGTTTCGCCGCTTCTTCAAATTGCCTGAGCAAGTCGCGCCGGCCAAACTCGAACTTGCTGCCAAGTCGGGCCGCAAGACCAAGCTGCCGCGTGACCAATTGAAGCACCTCGGTTGGCTTCTCGCAGAGCCTGACATCGTCTGCCCCGACCTCGATAGCTACCGTAATTACCTGCAGTCGTCGAAAGCCGAGTGGAGTGTCGCGAAGGGTGGCTACGTGCAGGGCCAGTCCGGATGGTTCTCGTGCCGTTCGGCTTGTTACCTCGCTGCCGGTCGTCCGGTGGTCGTGCAGGACACCGGCTTTTCCAAGGTGTTGCCGACCGGTGAGGGCATCGTCGCCTTCACCAACATGGAAGAGGCGGTTGCCGGCATCCAGAGTATCGAGTCGGATTACGACCGGCACTCGCGCGCCGCTCGTCAGATCGCCGAAGAATGGTTCGACGCGAACCGCGTGCTCGAACAGTTCGTCAACGATGCGATGCAGGAGGACGTGTGAGCACGGTGCGTGAGTCCAAGCTGCGCATCATTGTGCTCGGCTATGTCGTGCGGCGTCCGCTTGGTGGCGGCACATGGCCGACGTTGCAGTATGCGCTCGGCCTGCTGCAGCTTGGCCACGACGTATACTTCCTCGAAGACAGTGACGACTATGAGTCGTGCTACGACCCAAGCCGTCACGTTACCGATTGCGATCCGAGCTTTGGACTGCGATACGCGGCCGGCGTGTTCTCGCGCACTGAACTTGCAGAGCGATGGGCCTACCACGACGCGCACACCAAGACGTGGCACGGTCCGCGCGGCGCAGACATGGTGGCGCTTTGCAAGGATGCGGACTTGGTGATCAACGTGTCGGGCATCAACCCGATGCGGCCGTGGCTCGAACAGATTCCACGACGCGTCTACATCGACACCGATCCGGGCTTCGAACAGATTCGCCAGCAGGACTCGCCGTCGCGCCGCGCGTTGGCGCTCGCGCACAACGTGTTTTTCACCCTTGGTGAGAACATCCCAACTGGCGATGCCGTCAGCCTGCCGGACATGGGCATCCCGTGGATGGCGACGCGGCAACCCGTCGTGCTGGATTGCTGGCCGGTCACGCCGGTGCCTAGCGATGGCAAGTTCACGACGGTGATGTTGTGGGATAGCTATGAGACCCGCCAATACGGTGACCTGAAACTCGGCATGAAGTCTGCTTCGTTCGAGCCGTTCTGGGAATTGCCGAAGCGTTCTAGCGCGTCGCTAGAGTTGGCCGTTGGCGGGCCGAATGTGCCGCGCGATCGACTGCGCGAACATGGCTGGTCGGTGATTCATGCGCTTGAGCCAACGCGAGACCCGTGGACCTACCAGAATTACATGCAGCAGTCCGTTGGTGAGTTCACGATCGCTAAACAGGGCTACGTTGCGACGCGCTGCGGTTGGTTCAGTGAGCGTAGTGCGCACTACCTAGCCAGCGGCCGTGCGGTCATTACGCAGGATACTGGCTTCCCCAAGGTGCTGCCGACTGGCGAAGGCCTGTTCGCCTTTGACGACCCCGACTCCGCGCTCACGGCACTAGAAGCCGTCGCGAGCGATCCGCAGCGCCACGGCGACAGTGCTCGGCAAGTTGCCGCAGAGTATTTTGACGCCAAGCGCGTGTTGGCCGACCTCGTCCTGCGCGCGATGCAGGCGGACATCACAGGAACACAAACGTCATGACCGCATCCGACAAGATTCCGGCGCCCGTTGCGTTGTTGTCCTTCCCAAAGTGTGGCAGGACCTGGTTGAAGGCGATGTTGAAGGCTTACTTCGAGCGCGCGTTCGGCATTGCCGACCTGTCGTTCGACGGCCACGAGAACTGGCACAAGCAAGACGCGCGCATTCCGAGGTTCAGCGTCGAGCACGACGACGACCCGCACTTCAAGAAACCGGACGAACTGCACCGTTCGCGGCAGCGCTTTGAGAAGAAGCGCGTCGTGTTCCTGGTGCGCGATCCGCGCGACGTGATGGTTTCGCTGTTTTATGAGATGACGAAGCGCACCAAGTTCTACGAGGACTGGGGCTTTGATACAGAGCGCGTGAAGAAGGATTCGGACAACGTGTCGCAGTTCATTCGCGGTTCGGTCGGTCGGCTAGCAACGCTACTGGCTTACTGGTCGATCTGGGATGACCAACAGGGAGTGGCGCGTGCGTTCACTCTGTCGCGTTACGAAGACCTGCATGAGAACGCTGAGTCCGAGTTCGCGCGGTTATTGACGTTCATGGAAGTGGGGGTCGAAGCGCAGCACGTTCGCGACGCGGTCGAAGACTGCCGCTTCGAGAGCATGCGCAAGAGCGAGGCGCGCGGAGGCTTTGACAGCAAGACGCTGCAGCCGGCCGATCCTGATGACCCGGACTCGTTCAAGGTGCGCAAGGGAGTCGTGGGTGGCTTCGCCGAGGAGATGAGTGCCGAAGACGTTTTGTGGATGGATCAACAGATCGACACGTTGCCCGAACTGTTCTCCTGCTATCGGAGACAACGATGAAGGTGTTTGGAGTTGGCTTGAACAAGACTGGCACGACGACGCTCGGCCAGTGCTTCAAGCTTCTTGGTTGTCGGCATGCGCCGTATGACCGCACGCTGCTCTACCGATTGCACGAAGGCGATCCGGAGCCAGCGTTCGCAGTCGCCGACAAGTTCGAGACGTTCGAAGATTGGCCGTGGCCGTTGATGTTTAAGCAACTAGATGCGCGCTATCCGGACGCGAAGTTCGTGCTGACCGAGCGATCGTCGCCACAGAAGTGGATCGACAGCCTGAAGAACCACTCTGAACGTTCGGGCACCGAGCGTGTTCGCGAGATCGCTTATGGCCACCCGATGCCTCGCGGCCACGAAGACGAGTTGATGGCCTTCTATGCAGCGCACGGCCGCGCCGTTCGTGAGCACTTCGTGGATCGTCCGGAGAAACTGCTCGTCAGTTGCTGGGAGACCGAGAGTCGCTGGCACGAACTGTGCACGTTCGTCGGCAAGGATGTGCCGGAGACCCCGTTCCCGCATGCCAACCAGCGTCCGGACGGCTCGTAGCCAGCAGGTAGGGCCTAGTCGCCAAACAGGGCTATCGGATCTTCGGCTACCGGCATTAGGTCGTCGGTGTAGACCTTGTCGAGCCCAAACCCGGCGACGATCTCGAGGATGCGATCAATCTTCTCGGTCGACAGCGCTGACCGCCATTTGCCGATTAAGTTGCCACCGCTGCGGATGGCACTGTTTGGCAGCGCTTGGCGCGACGGCTTGCTGACGCGGGCCAGGACCGACGAATCAAACTCGTGGCCGATTGCGTTTGCCAATGCACGCAGGGTCGGCTCGGGAGCGGTGCACATGTGTTCGTAGTAGACCACGTGAACTTGCTTCGATTTGAGTTGGCGTAACGGGACCAGGTTTTCGATGCACCACATGAACACATGGCGATCGAAGCGGTCCCTTGGTTCGCCAACGCGCGCCAGCGGCGCTTCGAGATGGTCGCTGACGAGGTCTGTTTGCTTGAGCACATCGTCGGTGCGTGCGCGCCATTTGCGCTTCGTGCGCGACAACGTCACTGCCGCCGGATGCCGCATCACGAAGACAATCTTCGTTTGCGGGAAGTGGTTTTGTAGCCACGCGGCGAACAGGTTGACGCGGATGTCCTTGATCAACCGCTTCGAGCCGCGATAGGCACGGTTGTATTTGTCCATCCACCGCCGTCGAATCTGGCCAGTGATGATCGCCGTCGCTGGCTCCAAGTAGGCCGCATCGTCGTTGTCGGGCCGCAGATACTGGCGAATGTTGAAGTCGCGGCACGCCGGCACCTTCGCGTGCCAGAACGGTTCGAATAGGTAGCGGAAGTCGTTGCCGTTGTTGATTAGGTCGGCAAGCCACGTTGTGCCCGACCGGCCGCTACCGCACAAGAACACCGTGTTGGCTGGATTGGGGTCTGGGTTCTTGAAGAAGAAGCTTCTCATGATTGCGTGCGGCCTCAGTGTGGCAGCACGAACTCTAGTTGCACGGTACCCGTCGCCGGAATCCGCACGACCTGCATCGAAGACTTGCGCATCTTGTGCTGCACCAACGCCTGATAGGAACCTGCCGGGATAGAAAGCAGTTCCAACGTGCCGTCCTTGGCAGTTACTGACGCCGTGTTCGGTACGAGGCCGGTCGTCGACCGCAGGATCAGCTTCGCACCCGCAACGGGACCGTCTCGATCGTGCACCCCGCATCGCAGCAAGACGCCGCGCGAGAGTTCGATCGTCGTGTTGGCAACCGAACCGTCGGGTCCGACGTGGATCACTCCGCTTGTCGACCCTGCATACGGCGATTGTTGCGGCGGTAATGCCAGCAGGCGGTAGGCGCCGGGCGGCAGCGAGCGGAAGGCGAACTCGCCGCGTACATCAGTGCGCCGTGACTGTAAGCGCATCAACATGTTGTTGTGTGGGGCGCTGCCGCGTGTGTCTGCGGCTTGCACGAATACGCGCACCTTCTTCACTGGTTGTCCGGTCTGCACATCTTTGACGATGCCGCGCAACTCACCTGTCTCGATGATTAGATCTAATTCGGAAGCCTGGTTCGCGACGACGGTGATCGACTGCTGCCCCGAACGGCTGTTGTTGCGCGGTCCAGACAGTTCGCCAAACGTGACGACGTATTTGCCGGCCGCGACACCGTGTATCTCGAATTGGCCATTCGGATTGGTCTCGGCGCGCCGCGACCCGGCCAATCCGAAGTTGTCCGTCGCGCCGTCGTCGAGCAACATTACGGTGGCGCCAGCGACCGCGATGCCGCTGCGATAGGTCACGCTACCGCGAACCGTGCTATTGCCGCTGTCGTCGAACGTCAGGTCGACGCGCGTGGTCTTGCCTGCGGTGATGCCGACACTCCGCTGCACGATCGAAGCAAACAGTTGCCGTATGTCGAAGGCCGTGCCCGGCGGCAGGATCGCGAGGTCGTAGGACAACTTCGGGTCGAGTTGCTCGATGCGGTAGTTGCCAGCACCGTCAGTCGTCGTGCGATGTAACGAACCCTTGATGTTCGTGGTGCTGATGCAAACGACTTCGTGCTCGCGACACGTGACGCCCGAACTGGTAGCCACCATGCCGGCGATGCTGCCACCGCTGCGCAGCACGATGCGCTGTTCTTGGAAAGCGCCATCGTTCGCTCGCACGCGTTGGTTGTGCAGCGGTAGGTAGTCGTCGTGATCAACGTGCAGGTACTTATCCTTGCTCGGTCGCACGTCGGGTAATTCGAATTGGCCGGAGGCGTCGGTCTTCGTGCGCTGCGCATCCATCGTCGCGTTGAGTTGGAAGAATCCGACCATCTGCCAGTCGCTGGCCTCGACCGTGGCGTTGGTGATCGCGTTGCCGCTTTGGTCGACGACTTGCCCGGCGAGTAGCAGTGTCGGCGCAAGTTCGAACAACAGCGGTTCGTCTGTGCCCTCATCGAGGTTGACGGTCATCTTCGTCGAATCAAATCCGGGGGCTTCGACGGTCAACTCCAGCGTGCCGCCAAACTCAGCCGCGGTGACGAATTGGCCCGATTTGGATCGGAAACGCATCGCGCGGGGATCGCGAGCGACGCGACCTAGGCCACGTGCCGCCTTCGGCACATCGATGAGCAGCGTGAACTCGGTCACTGCTTTGCCAGTTGCTGTGGCCTGGACCAGTCCGCTGATGGCGCGGCCTGCCAGTAGCACGACTTCCACGTCGATCGAGGACGGAACCTCAACTGCTTGGATCGCACGAGCAAAGCCGCGGTGGCGCACCAGGATGTTGCCAGCGGTCGGGGTGTCGCCGGTTGGGCACGGCAGGAAGAAGGAGCCATCGGCCTGTGAAGTCGTTGTCGTCTGCTCTTCTCTGCTTGGTGGTCGCAACTTCGAGCGTTTGCCGAGCCAGGTGATCTCGGCCGCTGCGATCGCTCGTCCGGTGTTATCGACGACGCGCCCGCGCACGCACGCACCGCTATCGAGCACGAGTTGCACGTCGGGGAGTCTGGCTGGGCGAAGGTCTACCGACTGACGGGCACTGGCGCCGTGCTGATCATGTACCGCCCAAATCTTTACGATCGCGGCGGGCACGCCCGGCAATGCGAAGCGACCAGCGCTATCGGTCCAAGTTTGGCGACGCGAGGCGGCATACCTCGTCATTAGGTCGTAGCCATCGAGGCCTGGAGGCGCCTTGGTCGTGTAGCTGACTACTGCGTCCGCGATTGGTTTTCCGGAGCGATTGCGAACGCGGCCAAACAGGGTTCGCGCTGCCATCACCATGACATCGACGGCCACATCTTCTCCGGCGAGAATGCCAAAGCCATCGCTGGTGCTCGGCCAGAACGTGCCATCGAGTGCGGCTACTCGCCAGCCAGTGCCCACCGGCACACCGTGCAATTCGTAACTGCCGTCGGCGGCTACCGACGCGGTCCGCAAGGTCAGGTGCGCGCCTTGCATCACGTCTATCATCGCCGCTGCCGTCGGCATCGCCATGACGCGTGCAGGTGCAACAGGTTCGAGCGAACGCGTCATGACGCGGCCGTGAATTTGGCCGCCGAGTGCTGCTTCGACAACGGCGGGAGTGACTTCACCACCTGGCAGTTCGATGCGCACAAACCCGGTCGAGTGGTAGGTGGGCCCGGCGACGTCGACGTGGAGCACGCCGCGCAGCGTCTTCGGTAGCCAAACCGATCCGTCGGACTCGGAAAGTGCGATGGCGACCGGTGCGCGAGCGAACAGGGTCTCGCGTTGCCACACCGACTTCAGTAGATGCGACTTGAAGAACTCGACGCGCGCATCGGCAACCGCAAGTCCGGAGTCGCCGTCGACGAGGTTGGCGACACAGTGAGTGTTCGCCGCGCGCCGGTGCACCTCCGAGCCTTCGTCATCGACAGCGGTTGTGCCAGTCGCCTCTTCGCGTTGCGCCAGCACCTCGGCAGCCGCAGCCGTGAGGTCGGCTTGCCGGTCATCGACGCGAGTCTGGTGCTCCTCACGGTCTTCCGGCGTGAGCGGCGTTGGGTCATAATTCACCAACCACAACGAGAGCATGACGGCGATCAGGCTAACAATCAGGGCACCTACGACGATGCGCGATCTAGCGGATTCAGTTGCCATTGAATGTGCGTTCTATCGTTGCCACAGGCGAGACGACAGCAAACTCATGCCTTGCTTGAGCCCTTGCCGGAACGCTTCGCGCCCAGCCCGATGGCCGAGTCGCTTGGAGTCCTTCGCTAGTTTGTCCTGGCCGAGATCGCGGCACATCTTCGACATTTCCCGGTAGAGGCGCGTGCGGCGTGACAGCGGCACCATGCCCTTGGGTTGTTCGCCGACTTCGGCCAGGGCGCGTTGCAGTAGGTCGCACGCACCTTGTTTATCCGAACTCTCCATTGCTAGTCGCGCTGCTGCGAGACGGGTTTCGAGTAGTTCGGTTAGGTGTTGATGGCCGAGTGGGAAGCGCTGCTGCATGGCTTCGCATGCGGTAATGCTCGCGATGAACGCTTGGCGGGCACGTTCTTGCAGTTGCTTCTTATCGGGGGCGTCAGTACCTGCGTTGCTCGCGATCTTCTGCAGCAAGCGGCCTTGTTCGCGTAGAGCGCGCACGGTCACCGCGTGGTAGCGCGGTACGTCTGGGTATTCGTCCGAAAGTTCTTGGCTGCGCTGCGCGGCGATGGCGTACCGATTTTCGGCATTCGCTAGGTCAGGGTCGTACTTGGCAAACAGCAAGTAGGACTCGATGAGTTCCAGTCGGTAGTTAGGCACCTCGAAGAACTCTTTGGACAGATGGTCCAGAATCTCGATGGCCTGGCCGATCTGTTCGGTCGCAACTTCGCCTTGCGCCGCCAAGAACATGTACTGCGCGCTGATGCGATGACTACGGGCTAATAGCAGCTGGAAGTCTTGGTTATGGGGTGAATCCTTCAGCAGGCTGTTCGCCAGTTCGACAGCCTTCTTGTGGTGGCCTGTGACCGCGGATTCCGTTTGCGGCCAGCGTCTCGCCCATGAGGAGCGGAAGCCAGGCCGCCCGCTTCTACTCGGCATGGTTGAGCGAAGTATGGTCCTGAGGGCATTGGACGCGTTGTGGGCGCGCGCTAGCTCGTAGCGACTGCGTGAGGAACCAACGACTTCGACTTCGGCACGCAGCAGATCGCGTGCCGACTTCAAGTGACGGAAGGCCCCGGTCAGGTCCTCTTGCTCGCCGAGCACACGGCCAAGGTTCTTGTGGACGACCGCGAGGTTGATCGTTAGTTGCGAACCATCACCGTCCGCTTCCTGATAGGCCGTCAGCGCCTGTTGGTAGGCGGATACCGCGAGCGACTTGTCGCCGAGCCAGGCGTGGATGTCGCCGACTCGTCGCAGCGAGCGGGCACGCGCTTCTTGCAGCGCGCGGTTGGCGACGTTCTTGATGGCGAAGCGATCGTAGAACGCCAGTAGTCGCTGCAGTGCCGCTAGTTCGTTGCCGGAGATCGCTGGCACCAGCGGCGCCTCGGCGATCGGTTGGTCTTCACCGACGAGCGCGCGATCTCTTCCGGCAAGCGAGTTGAACAGGTCGTCGAATGCCTCGAGCGCCAATGTTAGGTTGCCTTGCGCGAGGCGCGTCGCCTGCCGCTGGCCTTCGACATTCTTGCTGGCGGTCTGGGTCGCAACGCGCTCGCGCTGCAGCGATTGGCTGGTCGACACGTAGGCAAACCAGCCGACGACGCTTGCTGTGACGAATGCAATAGCGGCAACGGCGGAGGTTGCGGCGCTGAGTGGATTGCGACGGCACCATCGCCACAGGCGTCCGATCGAGCCAACCGGCCGTGCGTCAATGGGTTGGTCGTTGATGAACCTGCGCAGGTCATCGGCGAGGGCACCGGCAGATTCGTAGCGGTGACTCGGTTCGTGGGCGCATGCCTTGCCAATGATCGTGGCTAGGTCGCGCGGCACGTTGGTGTTGGCGCCACTTGGATCGGGAGTCGAGTGACTCTGGATCTTGCCGATCAATTCTGGTCGCGTGCGGGCGTTGTGGGCGCGCTGCAGCGTGGCGAGTTCGTAGAGCGTCAGGCCGAGCGCGTAGACATCCGAGCGCAGGTCGTAGAGGCCGCCAAACTGTTCTGGTGCCGCATAGTGCAGCGTGCCGACGAACTCGCCGGAGTTGGTTGGTCCCGAGTCGTCGAGCATCTTGGCGATGCCGAAGTCGGCCATCATCAACTGCTCGCCGTTCTGTAGCAGCAGGTTGGAAGGCTTGATATCGCGGTGCAGCACGCCGTTGGTGTGCGCGTAGTGCAACGCATGCGCCGCGGTGCAACCTAACTCAGCGATGGCCCTGAAGTCGCTGCGGGTGCGCGGGTAGTCCCCAGCGTTGCGCTGTGTTTCGATGCTTTCGGCGAGCGTTGGCCCGTCGATGAACTGCATCGAGTAGTGGTAGATGCCGTTGGTCTTGCCGACGTCGAAGATCGGCACGATGTTCGGATGGTGCAGACGCGAAGCGGTTTCGGCCTCGTGTTGGAAACGGCGAACCTGCGCCTCGTCAACAAACACGGCGGGCGGCAGCAGTTTCAGCGCAACGCGTCGCGACAGCGACTCTTGCACGGCTTCGTAAACGATGCCCATGCCGCCGCGGCCGACTTCGCGCAGCAGTTGGAACTCGCCGAGTTGGTTGGTGGCAAGCTGGAATGTGTCGCGGTTGCCAGTGCCCGCAGGTGCCAAGTCTTGGCGAATACCCTCGACGGCGACGATCGTCGGAAACAGGTCCTCGATGTCGGCGGCGAGGCCGGGGTGCTTGACGACATACTCGTCGACACCAACAACTTCGCCGGCACGTAGGCGCGCAGTGAACTCGTCGGCCAGTTCGGCCAGCAGAGCGTCGGTGTCGCCGGAACTCATGAGCCGGTCTTCTCTTTTGATCCCTGGTAGCTCGATAGCGTCGGCTTCAGGCGGCGCAAGGCCCGCAGGTAGCGGTTGGTCGCAGCCGCTTTGTGGATGCCGAGCACCTCTGCGACTTCGTTGTTCGAGAGTTCTTCGAAGTGTCGCAGGATTAGGATCTCGCGATCAAGGTCCGACATGCCGCCGAGCTTCTCTTGCAGCAAGACGTTGAGTTCGCGTCGCGCGGCGGCGTGTGTCGGCGACGTGCGCTGGCACGCGAGGGCGCGAATCCTGGTTTGCCCGCTATCGGCCCGCAGCGGGATCTCGAGGTTTTGGCTGCGGCATTTCGACAGCAGGTGGAAGCGCGATGCGTCTATCAGCACTTGCATGGCAATCGTTCGCAGCCAAACGGGCAGCGAGCATTCGACCTTCTCTCGGTAGTCGCTCAGCCGTCGTGAAGCGACCAGGAAGCTCTCTTGCACGACGTCGTCGGCGTCGATGCGCCCGACCATGCGTTGGTCCATGCGCAGGCGGATCGTCTGGGCTAGCCGGGGCTGCAGCAGGGCGAAGGCCTCGCCGAGTGCGGCGTCATCGCCATGGAGTAGGCGGGCTTCCAGTCGCTGGAGTTGGGCGGAGGTCATGAACGGTGGTCAAGGGAGTGCAGAAGAGTGTAGTCGCCTCGCCAAGAGAATGTGCAATCAACGGTTTACTGGCCGCTGCTGCTGTCGGTTATGGGGCTATGGATTCGTTTTCCGCGCACCGTCCGGTGCATTGCGCCCATACCATCGGCAAGAGTTCCCTTGTTCGCTCGTTGGTGCTTGGCAAAATCCGGGCGAAGGCGACCGCTGGCCGTCGCGTCGCAAGGGTGCAGCCGGGGTCGCGCATCGGCATGATTTCCTTGCTGACGATGGGGCTGCTGGCGGCGGGCATGCTGCCGGCACAGAACCTCAAGATGAACACCTGCGGGGGCGCCGTTGGGCAGAACGTTCAGATTGACGTGACCAATGGTCAAGCTAACGCCGTCCTGCTGCATGTGATGTCGTTGCAGCGAGCTCTGATCCCGCTATCGCTGATCGATCCAAGCGAGTCGCGCTCTCTCGGGCTGCAGCCAGACCAGGTGCTGCTGGATCTGCTCGATGCTGCTGGCAGCTTCTCGACGGTGTTGTCGATCCCTAACAACCCGGCGTTGTCCGGTACGCTCGTGCATCAAGCGTTGACGCTGGTTGGTCTGACGCTGGCGTTCGATGAAGTGTCCGAGGTGGTGACGACGCCGTATGGCATCGATACGGCCTTTGTGGCGGAGCCGGTGACAATGGCCTTAGATCGCACGTTCTCGACTGCGGTCCCGTTGGCGGGCGGCAATGTGCTGATTTGCGGTGGTGGCAGCGGTCAGTTGCTATTCCAGAATGGCTCGGCGACGACCGAGATTTGGGATCCTGTTTCGCGAACCGTGCAGCCCGGTCCGAGCATGACGTCGGCGCGTTCGGCGCACACCATGACGCAGTTGCAAGACGGGCGTTACCTGTTCGTCGGTGGTGTCAGCGCGACCAACGTGCCGCAAGCGAGTTGCGAGGTCTTCGATCCGCAAAGCAATACGTTTACGGCGGTGGCGTCGATGGGCGCGATTCGCGCGCATCACACCGCGACACTGTTGTCGGATGGTCGCGTATTGATCGCCGGTGGCATCCAGAACATGTCCAACGGGACCCTGGCCGTGACGTCGTCCACGGCGACGACGACGATCTTCAACCCAACGTCCAACACGTGGGCCGCTGGCCCCATCCTGTCGCGTCCGCGCGGTGCGCACATGGCCGTGCACCTCGGCAATGGCAAGGTTTTGATTTGTGGCGGCCTGTCCTACACGAGTTTCTTTGGCTTCCTGAGCCCCAACATCCAAGCGCGTGGGGAACTCTTCGACGAGATCACCAATACGCTAACGGCGACGCCTAACATGGCGACCCAACGCGCCCTTGCTGGCGCGTTCTTGTTGCCGAACGGCCGCGCTTTGGTGGTCGGCGGCATGACCGGAAACGTTGCTGCTGGCGGCGTGCCGACCGCACTTTGCGAGACCTATAATCCGGCGACCAACTCGTGGGCGACTTCGCCGGCGCGTGCCGTTCCGCTCGCCGTTCCCCGTTGCGTCACGCTCGCGGATGGTACAATAATTTCGGTTGGGGGCGCCGGTGGCGATCTCTACGTGCCGTTGCCGAGCGCTGCCTGTGAAACCGTCGATCCCGTAACCGGCGTCTGGTCCAGTCTGCCGGCACTCACTATCGGCAGGGCATCGCCCATGGTTGTTCCGCTTCAAAGTTGCAGTGTTGCCGTGTTCGGCGGTAGCGCCACCAATTTGGCGGTGTCGAGCAACAGCATCGAGTTGCTCATTCGCTAGTTCAAAAGTCTCTCGCCGCCCGCAGTAGATTCCTCGTCAGTACTACTCTCTCCGACCCATTGATTCCCCTCTCTACGCCGAAGCGGTCTGAGCACCGTGCCTACCACGATTCGCCACAAGCACGGCTTGTGCAGTCCAACACTGTGCGAACCGAAGGCAAGGCGTTCTATGTTGGTAATCAACAGTTGGTCGTGCACGGCGTCACCTACGGGCCGTTCCGACCGCATCCGGAGCATGGTGAGTATGGCGCGCCCGAAACGGTTGCGCAGGACTTCGCGGCGATGGTGGTTGCTGGCGTCAACGTCGTGCGGCTCTACACAATGCCGCCGTTGTGGTTCTTCGACGTGGCCGCTGAGCATGGCTTGCGCGTCATGGTTGGGTTGGCGTGGCAGCAGCACACGGCGTTCTTGGATGACCGAGCACTGGTCAAGAAGATCCTCATCGATGCGCGTGAACAGGCGCGTTTGATCGGTCGCCACCCGGCTTTGTTTGCGATCGCAGTTGGTAATGAGATCCCGGCCAAGATCGTGCGCTGGCATGGTCGCCGCCGCATCGAGAAGTTCCTGAAGAAGCTCGCCAAGGCAGTGCGCGATGAGGCGCCCGAAGCGTTGGTGTCTTACGTCAGCTATCCAACGACCGAGTATCTCGAACTGCCGTTCTTGGACTTCGTCAGCTTCAACGTGTTCTTGGAGCAGCGTGAGAACCTGGTCAAGTATCTGGCGCGGTTGCAGAATCTAGCCGGCGAGAAGCCGTTGTTGCTGACCGAGATCGGCCTCGATAGCCAGCGCAACGGTGAAGAGCAGCAAGCGGCGACGTTGCACTGGCAGATTCGCACGACGCTCGAAGCGGGCGCCGGTGCTTTCGTCTTTAAGTGGACCGATGAGTGGTTCCGCGGCGGCAACGACATCGAAGACTGGGATTTCGGCATCGTCGATCGGCAACGCCACCCGAAGCCGGCATTCGAAGTCGTCAAGAACGCGTTCAAAGCACCGTTGCTTGATCCGGACAAGGCACCGCGCATCTCAGTCGTGGTTTGCTCCTACAACGGCGAGAATACGATCCGTGACTGCATGCGTGCGGTGACCGTGCTCGATTACCCCAACTACGAAGTGTTGGTGATCAACGACGGCAGCGTCGACCGCACGGCCGAGATTGTCTCTGAGTATCCCAGTGTGCGCCGTATCGATACGGAGCAGGGTGGCTTGAGCCGTGCCCGCAACATCGGCATGCGCACCGCTTCCGGTGAGATCGTTGCCTACATCGACGACGATGCCTTCCCGGAACCGGATTGGTTGACGCACCTCGCGTTGATGTTTACGTCGACAGACCACGTCGGTGTTGGCGGTCCAAACCTGCCACCGCCCGACGATCCTGCAATTGCTGACTGCGTAGCGAACTCACCCGGCGGGCCGAGCCATGTGTTGTTCTCGGACTCAGTGGCCGAGCACCTGCCAGGCTGCAACATGGCGTTCCGTCGTGATGCGATCATGGCGATCGAGGGGTTCGACGAGCAGTTCCGCATCGCCGGTGATGACGTCGACCTCTGTTGGCGACTGCAAGATCAGGGCGGCACGCTTGGCTTCAGTCCATGCGCCGTTGTTTGGCACCGCCGCCGTTCGAAGGTGAAGCAATACCTTCGCCAGCAGTTCAACTACGGGCGTGCCGAAGGCATCCTCTACCAGAAGTGGCCGGCACGATACAACCGGCTTGGGCACATGCGCTGGGCGGGACAACTCTATGGGCGCGGCCACTCGCCGTTGCCGCCTGGCCTGCAGGTTGTCGATCAAGGTGTTTGGGGGACGCGCCTGTTCCAAGCGGTCTACTCGTCGAGTCCCGGCACCTTGTGGTCGTTGACGATGATTCCTGAGTGGTACCTCGCGATCGCCGCGCTCGGCTTGTTGACGTTGGTCGGCTTGACGTGGGCGCCGTTGATGTGGGTGGCGGGTAGCGCGTTTGTGCTGGCGAGCCTGGTGCCGTTGGTTCAGGCGGTTCGCGGCAGCATGGCGGCGACGTTCCACTCGCATCGCCGAGCACGCGGCGAGCGAATCCGCCTACATATCACCACCGCGTGGCTGCATCTAGCGCAACCGTTTGTGCGATTGCGCGGTCGCCTCAAGACTGGCATGTCGCTGTGGCGTCTGCGTGGCAAGCGCAGTTTCGAAATGCCGCGCACCGCCAACATAGAACTGTGGACTGAGCAGTGGGTCGACCCGACGGGTCTGTTGACCCGCTTCGAACAACGTCTGCGCGATCATGGCGCCTTGGTTCGTCGTGGCGGTAACGTCGACAATTGGGACCTGCGTGTGAATGCCGGGCTGCTCGGCGGTTCGCGCTTGCTTTCAACGGTTGAAGAGCACGGTAGTGGTAAACAGATGTTCCGCTTGCGCGCCTGGCCTGTCGTTGGGCGTGCAGCACTAGTTGGTCTTCCCCTCGGTCTCCTCTTGGTCTTCGTTGCCTCGTGGCACGAAGCTTGGACGGCGACCACTTGCTTTGCCATCCTCGCCCTCTGGCTGGCGGTTCGGGTATTTGGTGAGTGCAGTTCGTCGCTGCATTCGGTCCGGACGGCAGTCAAGGTCACCTGCGAACAGGAGAATATGACGTGAGCGATTCCTCTCTTAGTACTCAAGAACGCGTCCTTAAGGCGATGAGCAACGTCATCACCAGTGACGAACTCCAAGTCGAGAGCAGTCTCGAAGAGCTTGGGGTCGACTCGTTGGCAGCGATTGAGATCTTGTTCGAGGTCGAGGAAGAATTCGACATCAACATCTCGGGTGACAGCAACAAGATGCACCGCCTCAAGACCGTTCGCGATGTTGTTGAAGGCGTCGAGCGGTTGCTCGCTGGCGACGAGGCCAGCTTCTGGGGTGAGGAAACCGAGGAAGAAAAGCAAGCTGCGATCGACGCCGCGGCGGCCGCCGCGTCCCCGGATTCAGCTAAGGATGAGACGCCCGGCGAGGCACCATCGGCATGAGCGGTAACCGACAGATTGTCGTGACCGGCATCGGTGTTGTCACGGCTTGCGGCGGCGATCGCGAGACGTTCTGGCAGAGCCTGACGAGCGGCACGACGGGCATTGCGCCGATCGATCCGCCGCAACCTCTGATCAGCTTTCCGAACGTCGCGGCCTGTAGCGATTTTGATCCCGAGGCACGTTTCGATGTGCGCATGCACCGCAAGCTCGACCGTTCGGCGCAGTTTGGTTTGGCCGCGGCCGACGAAGCCATCGCACACAGTGGCATCGAGTGGGATGACAATCTGCGCGGCCGCACTGGCGTGATTGCCGGCTGCAGCATCGGCGGTTCGCACACTCAGGATCTGTGCTACGAGCGCCTCTACAAGCTCAATAAGGTGCGTTCGGAACCGATGGCGGTGCCGAACATTATGCCCAGTGCGAGCACCAGCCAGATCTCGATGAAGTATGGCTTCCGCGGCCCATCGTTCACGATGACCACGGCGTGCGCTTCGTCGGGTCATGCGCTCGGCATGGCGTTGTGGATGTTGCGCACTGGTCAACTCGACGTTGCCGTTTCGGGCGGGCACGAAGCGATGCTTAACCTGGGCAGCCTGTTGGCGTGGGATGGGTTACGCGTCGTTTCTTCGTCAGTCTGCAAACCGTTCGCGGATAAGCGGCCCGGCATGGTGCTCGGTGAAGGCGGGGCGATGTTGGTTTTGGAGACGTTGGAGTCGGCGCGCGCGCGCGGCGCGACGATCTACGCTGAGCTTGCTGGCTTCGGCATGAACGCCGATGCACACCACCTGACCGCGCCGTCGCTCGAAGGACCTACGGGCGCGATACAGGCGGCCCTGGCAGATGCTGGCCTTGCGCCGACGGACATCGAATACATCAACGCGCACGGCACCGGCACCAGTGGCAACGACATGAATGAGATCGCTGCCATCAAGAGTGCGTTCGGCGATCACGCACACAAACTGGCGATCAGTTCGACCAAGTCGATGCACGGCCACACGATCGGCGCTGCTGGCGGGATCGAAGCCGCTGCGACGGTGTTGGCTTTGCACCACGGGATCTTGCCGCCGACGATCAATAGCTCTCCGCTCGACCCGGCCTGTGACCTAGACGTCATTCCGGATGTAGCGCGCAAGCAAGATATCAGTGCCGCATTGTCGAACTCGTTCGCATTCGGTGGTCTGAATGCCGTGCTGGCGTTCAAGAAGGCCTAGAGTTCTCCGAACCCGAACGTGGCAAACGATCCGCAAGCGCAATCTGGTTACCGCATCTTCCGTCGCGTGCTCGATGAGCAGCGCGATCAATGGAAGAAGTTTGTCACCATTCTGCTACTGAGCTTGGCGGTGGCGCCGTTGGTGTTGGTGCCGGCGTTTGCGATGAAGATCGCCGTCGATTGTTACCTCAACGATGCCGCGCTACCTGATGTGGTTGGCACGCTCGTGCCGGAATCCGTTGGGTCCACTCCGGCTGGTAAACTCGGCGTAGCGATCACCCTCTTCCTGGGCTCGGCGATCATCGCGTTGTTGCTGCGGTTTACGAAGCGTGTGCTGCAAGCGAAGACAAAGGAGAAGCTCGTTCTCGGCTTCCGCCTACGGTTGTTCCCGCACGTCGAACGCCTCTCGCTCTCTTATCACGACAAGAAGGGCTCGGCGGATTCGACCTTCCGGGTTCTGTTCGACACCGCCGTCATCCCGGCCGTGCTGCTGGATGGCATGATCCCGCTGGCCGCGTCGATCTTGGCGATCGGCATCATGACCGTGATGATTTCGATCATGAGCTGGCAGCTAGCGATCCTCGGCTTGCTCGCCGCGCCAGCACTGCTGTTGATCACGGCGCCATACGGCAAACGACTGCGTCAGGGCTGGCACAAGGTTAAGGAACTCGACAGCCAGGCGATGGCGCAGTTGCAAGAGGCGTTCTCTGCGGTGCGCGTAATCAAAGCGTTCGGCAACGAGAAGCTGGAAGCACAAAAGCTCGAAGCCATCGCGCGTGAGGGCATGCAGGCCAAGGTTGATGTCGCGGTGCTACGTGGCCACATGAGTTTGCGCACCGACCTGTTTGGCGCCGCTGCGCGTGCCGGCGTGTTAATGGTTGGCATGTACCTCGTTCGTGATGGCTCGATCACGCTCGGCGACATGGTGATGGCGGGAGCGCTGTTGGTGCAGCTCTACACGCCGTTGCAAACCATGGTCGGCCAGATCGCGACGATGCAGCAGGCGCTGGCAAGTGCCGAGCGCGCCCTCAATCTTTTGGACGAAATCCCTGAGGTGTCCGAGCGTCCCGATGCGAAGTCGTTGGATCGCGCTCATGGCGACGTGTCGTTCGATGACGTTGCGTTCGCCTATGACGATGGCAAGCCGATCCTTGAAGGCGTGTCGTTCGACGTTAAGGCGGGGCAGCGCATCGGCCTCATCGGTCCAACTGGGTCCGGCAAGACCACGATCACCAACCTGCTCACGCGTCTCTACGACCCGAAGTCGGGTGCGATTCGAATCGACGGCACCGATCTACGCGATCTGAAGATCGACGACCTGCGCCAGCAATTCTCGGTCGTGCTGCAAGATCCGGTGCTGTTCAAGAAGAGCATCGCCGAGAACATCCGCTACGCCCGACCCGATGCGTCGATGGAAGAAGTGGTCGAGGCTGCGCGACTCGCGCATGCCGACGTGTTCATTGACTCGATGCCCGAGGGTTACGAGACCGTTGTTGGCGAGCGCGGTATGCGGTTGTCGGGCGGTGAGCGCCAGCGCATCTCGCTAGCTCGCGCGTTCTTGAAGAATGCGCCGATCTTGATCCTCGACGAGCCAACCAGTTCGGTCGACATGCGCACCGAAGATCGCATCATGGAGGCGCTGCAACGCCTGCTCGCTGGTCGCACGTCGTTTACGATCGCGCACCGTGCGAACACGTTGAAAGACTGCGATATGGTGCTCTGTTTAGATGCTGGCCGCGTCAAGAAGTTCGACCCAGCGACCGCCCTAGGGTCGCTAGAAGACGCGATGCGCGGCAGCGTCTGAGGTGAGGCCGGGGCCGTGGCTGAGTGGGACTCGGCTGGTTCGAACCGCAGTATGAATTGCCTAGACTCGTGAATTACGAGTTGTTGATTTTAAGCAAGTCAGGTTCCGATTGTTCCGCAATCTGGTGACACAGCGTGGTGAGCCACTGCGCTACCGCCGGATGCCCGTGTGTCCGCATCTCGCTTGCCTGAGATTTGGCAATCTGCCGCTCAATCTTCGATGAGTCGTCCCGATCTGACAGGAACTGTTTAACCGTCAGCAACTCCAACTTGCCGCGCTCCAAGGAGTAGTCAGGCCCGTCGTCGGCAAACGAGAGTCGGTAGTCCGAGGGAAAGCGAGTTCCGTTGACTTCGATGGTGGCAAGCATCTGATCCCAGAATTCAATAAAGCCACTTTCAAAGCCAACTCCACTCTCTTGCATCAGCGGTGGTGTCTCTCGATCGAACAAATCGATGTAGACAAGGTGCCACAATTCGTGTGTCCGGACGTGGTCTAAAGCTGATGTGAGGTCGCAGTGCACAAGGGATCTAGCGGTTTCAACATGGCTATCGCAAAACCAACCGCAATCAGGAGGATGGTCCGGGATCGCCGCTGGAGAAGCCGCCCAGTCATGCCATTCTTGATCACTCGCGGTTCTGGCAAAACAGATCGATTCACAGTCATCTCCCGTTTCATGACCTCTGTCACATAGCCGGCACTTGGGTGGCATCATTTACACATACCTCTTCCGAGAATTAGGGGCTCAGTTCGCAAACCTGTTGCCGTGGGATCTGTCATCGGCCCAGGGATTCGAAGCAGCGTTCCGATTGAGGTGGAGTCGCCACGAACCACTGTAGCAGGTTCACTGCGTTGCTCGCGGATCGAGCCAAATCATGAATGCAACGGCCCAGGTTTCGTGATCGTGTGCAGTGTGAAGGCGGTGCTTGCGCAAGTGGCTGAAGGATTGGGTGAGCGCATCGCAATTCGATCTTTAGTAGACTGAAGCCATGTACGATGTGATCGGCGACATCCACGGCCATTCCGACGCGCTCCGCCGGTTGCTAGCAAAACTCGGTTACGCGCAGCGGGACGGCTGCTTCTGGCATGCGGATCGGAAAGTCATCTTCGTCGGCGACTTCATTGATCGCGGTCCCGCGATCAAGGACGTGCTTGAGATTGCGCGGACCATGGTCGAGCGCGGAACTGCGTTGGCCGTGATGGGGAACCACGAGTTCAATGCGGTCGCCTTCCACATGAAGCGGCCCGACGCCAGCGGTGCGTTCCTGCGCGAACGGACCTACAAGAACATTAGGCAGTATCGGGAAACTGTGGCGCAGTTGTCGGACCAAGAACTCGCCGATTACACGGGATGGTTTCAGACGCTACCGATGTGGCTCGACCTCGGTGGCTTGCGCGTCGTGCACGCATGCTGGGAGCCAGCGGCAATGCAGATTGTCGAGCAGCATCGCCAGAGGTTTGGTGGGTTTGACGAGCGGTTCTTCCACCTCGCCAGCGAACCGGGCGAGCCGCTCTTCGTTGCCGTCGAAGTGCTGCTGAAGGGCCCCGAAACCAGGCTTCCTGCTGGGGGCACCTTTTTGGACAAGGATGGCAACCCGCGAAAAAACGTTCGCACGAAGTGGTATGAGGATCCGTCTGTGGCGGGCGCGACCTACCGCGACTACACGTTCAGCTTTCGAGATAAGGAACTGGCGGCAATGCCTACTGAGCCACTGTCATCTAAGACCATCGCCCAAGCGTGCCCCTACGGCGCGGAAGAACCGCCGGTGTTATTCGGTCACTATTGGATGCCTAACGATCACGAGCTTGTTCCGCTAGCGCCAAACGTGGCGTGCTTGGACTACAGCGTTGCCAAAGAGGGTCGGCTGTGCGCGTATCGTTGGAGCGGCGAGTCGGTGCTTCGGCCCGAAGGGTTTGTGTCTGTGCATTGCCAAGATGGGTGAGGGGCCCCCTCGGCATGGTGATCGTTCCTACCGGTGGGTCGCCGCTTGGATGTTTGCCGCAGAGATTGTCAGGTGGATCGGCGAGTTGGCGGACGGCAAGGCGAGCATGTTCGCACGTGAGCCAAGATCGATGACGTGCTGTTCGGTATCGTTGTCGACGCGTTTCACGTAGGCACGTAAGGAGATCTTCGCACCTGGGTTTGCAGGGATCTTCAGGTCTACCTGCTGGCCGATTTCGACAGCTTGATCCCATGCTAAGCTTGTTTCGAGATTGCTGGGTTCCCGATTCCTGAGCACCTTGATGGTTGATGGCGCAGACTCCACGCTCGCGCTTACGAATGCGCGCCAGCCTGCCGGGATTGCAACTGGTGCGATCTTGACAGTGACCTGTGGCAGGGGTCTGAGCGTGATGGTGCAAGGGCCGGTCACCTTGCCGAGTCGCTCGGGGTGGTAGCCAGCAGCGCGGACCATCAGATCCATGGGGGGTATGCCGACGATCTGAGCCACACCGCCCACTGACTGCACCGCTAACATTGGCGTCTTGGCCGAGTGGACGAAGGCCGACTCATTGAGTGATTCGCCGCTTGGATTCGTGACCGTGACTGCTGTCTTAATCAGCAGGCCTCGTAGGTCGATGGGGTGTAACCGTGCATCAGAGCAGGTGTCGCCAGGGAGGACTTCGAGGTCAGTCAGGACAACGAGCGGTTGGTGGCATCCTGCAGCCATCACCTTTAGTTGATAGTCGCCTGGTTGCAGGCCTTGCCAGCGCCACAGTGCGTGGGCGTGCTTTTCTTCAGCGGCTTGACGGCGGCCATACGGCGATCGCCACATGTAGTTGAGAGCGTCCAGCGCCTTCTTTGTGCGTCTCACGGGGGTCAGTTGGCAGATGATATCCTTGGCGTCAATGCCCGGATCAAGCACAACCTCGGCGACCATCTCGCCACCTAGTGTGACGGGTAGATCGATGTTGGTTTGGCCGACCACAACGTCGATGTAGCTCGGCGGAAGGATGGCCGCCGGGAGATATCCAAACAGCCGATAGCCACGCGCGCGCGGTGCCAAACCGTGCAACGTGAAGATCCCGTCTTTGGTTGTCTCGATGGTGGTTCCGCGCATCCGATCCCAGGCGTTGGGGCCGCGCTCAAAAGGCAACCACTCGGCGTAGACCGTGGCAGTGGCGGGGGTGCCGTCTACGATCGTTTGCCCCGCCGCGATCACGGGCAGGGAGCCGATCTCGATTGTCCCGATCTCGTTCAGTCCTTGACGCAATTGGTCAATGGCGACTGTCCCGCCAATATTGAGATTCTGTTCATGAGGCGTGTAGGCTTCGGTCACTACTTGGATGAAGGCAAGGTCGAGTGGCCTGTCTTTAATCTTCGTGGAGATTGTGAGCAGGAACGATCCGTCATTCTGGGTGGTGGCGTGTGGCCTAATTAGCATGTCGCCCGAAGCAAGTTGCAGCCGAAAGCTCTTGTTGGCAATTGGGTTGCCCTTGGTGTCGATGAGTGTGCCCATCACCAAGATCTTTTCGACTCTGGCCCTCAGGGTGATGTCGATGATCTGGCCTCTCGTCTGGGGCCCGATGAACTCGAGTCCTGTTTCACTAAAGTCAGCACCGTCAATCCAGGCTTCGGCGATCAGCGTGAGGCCGAGCGGGACGTATAGGAACTTCGCGTCATGGTTTCCTGCCATCGGCACATTGCCTCTGATCCACGCATAGGTCTGCTTCTCGGCAAGTCTGTGATCGCCATGGCGCCCGATAGACCTGCCCAGCGGCCCGCGAGCACGCAAGATCACCGACCCGGTATCGGGCGCGATTAGAACGAACGGTGAACTTGGTGGCACCGCAAACAAGATGATGGCCGTCGGCCCGTTGCCCGCCGATGGCGGCAGCGGGATACCGAGGCGCACTTCGATGCCATCGAAGGGAGCCTCATCCGATTCTTCCCAGTAAGCCTCGATCAACGTTTGCCGGTCGCGGATGTGCCAACTGCCATCGGCGCCTGTATGTCGCAAGCTTGGGTGTTTGCCTTCGGCGACTTTGCCGCCGCGCAATGGGCGCAGTCGGATCGGGAAGTAAGGCTGCGGCTTTCCTGCGCTGTCCACGACCTGAACTTCGGTCAGCACCCCTTTATGTAGTAGCAGCAAAAAAGGACCAGGCTCTTTGCATTGCGCGCCTCCTAGCGTGAGGTGGCCATAACGAACGGCGTCCGCAGAGCGAGCTTCGCAAGCTACACCCAAATACGTGCCGCGCTCGACCCAGATGCATCCTGCCGCGTTGGTCGTCTTTGTCTCGCCAAGATCCCGGCACCATTCTAGCCAGTCGCCGGTGTCTACAGCGAGGCGGTCTTGGTCGTTCAGTTGCAGCCAGCTAACGCGTTCGAGCATGTAGTGGACTGCCGCGCCGGCGACCGGATCAAGCGTCTCCGCATCTTTGACGATGAGGCATAGTTTCGGCGTCGAGTTCGAATCAGCTCGTTGGTTGGCTGGAACTTCGGTTCGTTTGCTTTCGTAGAGATCGCGCGACGTGTTTGGCAGGTCTGCACCAGTAGTGCTCGCGATGCTTGGTGCACTCTGCGTTGCGCCTTCTTTATTGGTTGCGGATAGGGGGACGGCTGGTTCCGTGTTGTTGGGCCACAGCAGCCAGGTGAGAGCAATGCCAGCCGCTATCGAGGCCAAGAGCAAGGGGGCCGTGTTGCGGTTCCTGCCGTGGATTGGATCCGAAGACGTGCGTTGGGGCATGCGTTGATTAGAGGTTGGATCGGCTGGGTGTACTCCGTTAGACACCAAAGTCGCAGTCGCGTCAGAGTTTGATTTGCGGCTGGCTCTTCGGTCGGGACGCCGGGACACCGGGTGGCCGTGGAGTCGGTGGGTTGACGGAGTGCCGTGGGGGGGCGAACCGCAGCTTGGATGGTCTAGGCCCCTAAGCGTTGCGGGTTCGTCACACTTGCAGCGTAGTGTCGTCCATGCTGGCGACTATCATTGGAGGCTCGATGTATCGCATCGCGTTTTCCCGAGCGGAGCAAACCATGAAACAGACGATTACCCTCATTACCTGCCTAGCCTTCGCTGGGGCGTTGTTTGGCCAGGACGTAGCGCTGACGACCGCGCGTGCCGAATACAAAACCATGAAGGCTGAGTACGACAGCGCGATGGACGCTTACTACTTGGCGAGCCGCAGAGTCTCTGCTTCACCGGCCTATAAGGAGGCGCGCGAGCGGAGCGACAAGGCTGCCATGAGCGAACTTCGTGCCGCCGTCGTTGCCCCTGACAAGAAGGCTTGGGCGGTGAAGTTTCAGAAGGCCGCCGGCCGCTACGCGCCGGCTGGGGGCGAAGTGCCGTTCTTGGGGTGGATCGCTCTGTGGAGTGCCAACAAGAAGGTCGCGACGAAGTCGGTTGAGGCGATCTTGGATCGTCATGCCGATAGCGCCGACCTGCTGGAGGTCGCCGAGTACATCGGTGTGTTGCGACGCGCCGTTGGCGAAGAGTTACATGGCAAGGTCATGGACGCGCTGCTTGCGAGCAAGCATCCGATGATCAAGGCCAACGCGCTGTTCTCTAAGGGTTACTCGATGGTCGCATCTCGCGGTCGCACGCCATCAGCCGAAGACATCAGCAAAGGCAGTGAGTTGTTGGCTGAGTGCGCGCGACTTGCCAAGGGCACGGAGCTAGCTCTGCGCGCCAACGCACCCGAGTTTGAGAAGACGCGCCTACAGATCGGCATGCAAGCGCCGGACATTGTCGGGCAAGACCTCGCCGGCGTGCCGTTCAAGTTGAGTGACTATCGCGGCAAGGTTGTCGTGATCGACTTCTGGGGTGATTGGTGAGGCCCGTGCCGGGCCATGTACCCACACGAGCGGTCGCTCGTGAAGAAGCTTAAGAACAAGCCGTTTGCCTTGCTGGGCGTCAACTCGGATGAGGACCTCAAGGCTCTTGCACCGCGCCTCAAGGAAGAGAGCATCACCTGGCGTTCGTTCTGGAACGGGCCTAAGGGCACCCGCGGCCCGATCTCCGCGGAGTGGAACGTTCGCGGTTGGCCAACGATCTACATCATTGACCACAAGGGCGTCATCCGCGCGAAGAACAAGCGCGGCGAAGCGATGGAAGACATCGTGATGGAGTTGTTGGCGGAAGTCGGCGACGAGAAGTAGACCGATCGTGCGGGCCTAGCACGGTTTGAGCTAGGCTCGCAGCACCGGCGCACTGCGGTCGTATGTGCATGCGCTCCTAGACTCTCTCAGCCTGCGCGAGGTCGACCAAGGCGCGCTTGCCGTCTGGCTACGCAAGAAGCTCGCGCCCTGGCCAGGGGGCTTGTGGAGCGCGACAGAGGGGGCGCGCGGCGATCGCTCGGCGGAGCGAAGGGCCCAAGTCCTTGTCGGCAAGGGGGAAAATGGAGCGGGTGATGAGATTCGAACTCACGACCATCACGTTGGCAACGTGATGCTCTACCACTGAGCTACACCCGCATCCAAAGCTCGTCCAGAGCAACCTTACCACCCGAATCCGACGTATGCGAATCCGGCATTGAGGGTTGAGCTCGTGACCGAGGGCGCACATCTGTATGGATCTGCACCACCGTTGTCAAGCTTCTGAGCGCCCTTACTGAAGTCACCTGGCGACGGTGTCAATCTCCTTGCGCAGACCCTCGATCCCATCGACCTCTCCGCAACTGTTCGAACAACTTGTTTGCCACCGGGGCTAGAGCGTTTTCCTCCGGCTTCGATCACGCCCCTAGCCAGCCGGCTTTGGCTGCGGGCGGAGCACGCGCTGCCGCCCGTTCCGGCGCTTTGTGCGGCGGTCCCATGACCCGCCGAGGCCATGCAACGCCTGAAGATCGAGCGG
>CALCZA010000200.1 GCA_937906475.1 uncultured bacterium | reverse complement strand
GCTGCGCTTGAACGAAGGCGACGAAGTCTGGATGGGCGAGCAGCGGTTCCGTTTTGTGGAACTGCGCAGTGAAGTGGTTGCGGCGGTTGGCGCTGCGGCCGGGGCGTCAGCGGCGATGGCGACTATGCATGGCATGGCGAGTCCGTCGGCGCCGGCAGCTCCACCAGTAGAGCCAGCAGCGTCACCAGCACCAGCAGCCGAGGCTGCTCCTGCCGCGCCGCCGCCTTCCGCGCCTGCAGGTGATCCGTTGATCATCCAAGAGGACGGCACGGAGATCCCGGCGGCGGGCGATGACGAGTTGCCAATGATCAGCTACATGGCGGACGCGAGTGTCGCGACCGACGAAGGCAGCTGCATTGATGGCGCTTGTGGCACGTTGTGGGAGTGCTGGGATCAAGACGAGCCCGACGACAGTGGCGGCAGTTGCGGCAAGTGTGTCGTGACCGTTCTCGAAGGCATGAACAACCTCAGCGAGGCTTCGTCCCGTGAGAAGAACACCATCAAGAAGGCCAATAAGAAACTTGGCGGCAAGCTCGATGAACCAAACTGCCGCCTCGCCTGCCAGGCCATCGCGCGCGGTCCCGTCAAGATTCGCCCGAAGGGTAACTAGGTCCTCATGCACGCCAGGCTAGCCGCTGGAATTGTCGTTCTATGGGCCTGCGTTGCCATCGCTGCGACGACGTTGGATGCGTCGCACGATTCGGCTCGCGGGCGCGGTTCGGTATCAGAGGTGCTTACACCGCAGGGCCAAGGGCAGGGTCAGAAGGCGGTCAAGCCGTTTAAGCATTCCGAACACGTCAACAGGGCGTGGCAGAGCTTGGCCATTCCCGAAGTGTTCCGCGACTGTCGCGGCTGCCACCAGTTCTCGTCGGAGGCCCCGCATTCGACGCCGCAAGCTGAGTGTGACAGTTGCCATCAAGGCGCCGGCAAGTTGCAGCGTCAGTTTGATGCCGGTTGGCAGAAGGATCTGAGCGCGTATTCGACCCGAACCAGCCCGGCGTTCCGGCATTACACCCACGGCATGCTTGAGTGTCGGCAGTGCCATCACGACGAGGTTGGTCTGTTTGCGCACATGCCGATTCAAACTGGGCCGGCGTTCTGTGCGGAGTGCCACGAGCAGACGGTGACCGCTGCCGACGTGAGCAAGTTCAAGTGGTTGGCCGGCGTTCAGGATGACGCGCTCGCCAAGGCCGTCGGTTTGCAGCGCGCCTTCACCAAGCCAGTTGATGCCGCGGCCTACGCGAAGCAACTCGACTCGGTGTTTGCCGGTCCGACCGGTGGCATCAACACGGTTGCGCTGCTGTCTGGCGGCAAATTTGATCACGCCGACCACATCAATACTGGCGTCGGCGCCGAGCAAGGACTCGCGTGTGCTGTGTGCCACGACGACATCCAGACGGCAGGTGTAGGCGAAGTCGGTACCGGGGTTATTCCCACCGATGGCTGCAAGGCGTGCCACATTCGCGATGCTGCTGGCGCTGCAGCAAGGGCTGCAAAGGCAACCAAGAAGACGGACCCGCAGCCATTGTGGTCGCTGGGCACGTTCGCGCACTCGGACCACTTTGGGTTCCTGCTTTCTGGCGGTAGCCGCAAGGACAAGACCAGTAACAACCAGGCCTACACCGATATCGAGGGGCAGCAGTGCGCCGCGTGCCACGCTTATGCGCCGGAAGTGCCAGGACTCAGTGAGCGCGACTTCCCGTTCGATGGCAAGTCGAGCAAGCACACCTACTCGGATTGCGTGCAGTGCCACACGGTCGAGGGCTGGCAGACCGGTGAGCAGAAGGGCTCAACAGAAACCCCGCCGTTGCACTCGTCCAACGGTGGCGCGGGATGGCGCGATTGCGCTGCATGTCACGAACTCGGCAAGCCAGACATGGCTGGCCTGCGACCGAAAGAGTCGGTGCAAAGATGGACTGAGCGTACGTTCGTGTTTGAAGGGCAGACGCATCCGCACATCACGACCAAGGGAGTTGCGCGCGGTGAAGCCACGGGCGAATCGTCGCTGCAGAAGGACTGTGCGACGTGTCACCGCGCGGTCGTTGCCGCCTTGCCGACTCGGTTGATCGAGAAGGCCTTCACGCACAAGACGCACTTGCCGGCGAATCCGACAGAGAAGGACTGCGCCCAATGTCACGAGACGGCACAGAGCGCGGCGAACTCGCTGGCCTTGTCAGGTAGTGACTACCGGACCTATACGCTAAAGTCGTGTTCGACGTGTCACTGGGGTGGCGACGTAACCGAGCAAGTCGACCCGAAGGCTAGGCCAAAAGAGCGTGTCGTGGTGGCGTTCCCTCACGGGCCGCATGTGCAGGCGGGCCAGTCGTGTGCCGAGTGCCATGAGCCTGCTGCCGATGGCCGCGACATCGTTACCAAGCCAGCTGCACTGGCGTGCAATCAATGCCATAAGCACGAAGCTGTCGGTGGTGCGCGCCCGCCCGAGCGGTTGTTGGCCAATGAGGTAGCGAGCTGCATCCGCTGCCATCACGAAGACCAGGGCGGTGCGCAAGTCGCATCGGTGCCGCCGGCCAAGGGCAGTGTAGCTGCTGCATCCGACGGTCGTTACCTAGCCACACAAACCGTCTTCGCTGGCTTCGCACAGAGTCAATTTCATCCAGCTGGTAGCGACTGCGCTAGGTGTCACACGCGCAAGAACAAGCGCGGCAAGTTCGCGCCGATCCGTATACCTACCGGCAAGAGTCACTTGGGGGCATCTGCAAGCCTTGGCGTGCATGCCGATGTCGCGCGCGGCGGCTTCGGCAAGAACGCACCCGCGGACTGCTTGCGCTGCCACTGGAAGCCGGTTGGCAAGTGGGTCGATGCCGTCGGCATTTCGAGTGGCGAACCTGACGCCAAGGCATTCCGCGCGAAGCCTGGTTCGCCAGCAACCCGCGAGCAGTTCGGCAACCTGTTCCGCGGCTACCCCGGCAGCAAAGCCGACGGCTAGCTTCGCCGCTCGTGCGGAGTTTCGCGCCCGTTAGCGCCAGTGGAACTGCTTTTGCAGGTGGCAGTCGCGGCAGGAGGCGGCGGATTCGTCTGGGACGCGCACTGCTTCGAGCGTCTTTGCTTGGTCGATGCCGCTGTCCTTGTGGCACGTGGCGCAGTCCTCACCCTTGTGGCCGGTAGACAAGTGGCTGAAGCGGTTCGGTGCTGGCCAATCGCGCGTCGCTGGTGGCGGCGTCATCATCTTGGCCTGCAGCCTGAATGAGTTGCTGAAGCCTTCAATCTGCGGGTGGCAGGTCTGGCAGTCGCCGCCGGCGATGTTGTCGTGACCACCGTGGCAACTGGTGCAGTCCGATGCGCCCGGCAAGGTTTGCGGTACTTGCGAAAATGGCGCGTTGGCGGATGCCTGGCTGAAGTCGTGGCAGGCAAAGCAGCCTTGCTGCAATGTGCCGTCTTTGCCGAAACTGGCGCTGCCCACGTGCACGCCGTGGGGGAAGTCGGCGACCGGCCGTACGTTCGCGGTAATGGGGGTGTTGATCGCCGTGAGGCGCAAGGCGGTGCCGGCCTCGGTGTGGCACTCGGAGCAAGCGGCTTGGGCCTCGGACGTGTCGGGCCAGTGGTAGTAGTTGCCCGAACCGGCCGGCGTCAGGGATACGGCGCTCTCGGCGCCAAGATCCTTGTGGCATGACACGCAGCCGGCTTCGCCATCGAGGCTGACCATCGCTTCGCTACCGCTAGCTGGGGACAGCGCGCCGTTCTGCACGTGCAGTCCATGCCAGAACGTGCGCGCGGATGGCTGCTGTGCCTCGGTGATGGCGCCACTCAGGTGGCATTGCGTGCAGGCCTGGCCATTGGCGTGCTCGGCAAACTGCTCATCGTGCGAGCGCTTGCCCGCTTGGTAGCGAGCACGTTCTTGTTGGTAGAGAAGGGGCGAGAAGTCACCGCGGTCGACGGTCTTCATCTCTGGGCCAAACACCGTCGTGCCGTCGCGCTCTGCTGAGGCATGGCACTGCATGCAGTGACTGCCGTTGTCGTCGGTGCCGTGCCACGCCGAAGAGACCAACAGCTTCTCCGATCGCCAGTCTGATTGTTGCGCCGCCGTCATGTTGACGGGGGCGCCATCCTTGACGTGGCATGACGTGCAGACCTGATACTCGACGGTCGTGAAGTCGTGGCGCAGAGGGTTGTCCGGCACGCCGCGTTCGCCGTCTTGCAGAACCGCTGCATCGATGCGATGGCAGACGATGCAGTCGATGTTCTTCGCGATGTGCTGATCGTGTGGGAATACGAACGTCTCGAACGCCTGCGGTTGCGCTGGTGGCAGCACCAGCTTGGCTTTCGCCTTCAGCTGCTCGCGGTCGAAGTTGCCGGTGCCATCATCGTGACAGGCGGCGCAGTTGCCGATCAGGTCTTTGGCACTCAGCTTGAGCCATCCCGATGCGTTGTGATCGGTGTGGCAGACGACGCAGAACTGAGGATCGATCTGGCCATCGTTGTGGTACGGATGGCGGAACGAACCTGCCGCCGCCATCTCGCCTTCGAGGCCGTGACACTGCGCACACTTGCGCTCGGGTGTGCCGTTGCCAGTTTCGTGGCAGACGTTGCAGCCTTGTGCACCCGACAGTTCGA
>CALCZA010000199.1 GCA_937906475.1 uncultured bacterium | reverse complement strand
GAGCACGAGCTCAAACATCGCCACGCCATAGTAGGTCCACACGGGGATGACAAACTCGCTGGAATACGGCGAAGCGAGCTTGGCAACCGCGGAGCCCCCTAGCACAACCAGTAGCGCCAACCTAACGACTGCGGAAGACCATGTGCTGTGGGACCGCAACAAGAAGCTTGGCACTCCGAATCAGCTCCCACTGCCAACGGTTATAGTAAACTCTCGCTCCGCGCCCGGCCCAAGACCAATCGTCACCGCCTGCCTCTTCGTGCCGGCACCGAAGACAAAAACACTCACTTCCACGAGCCCTACTGGCAATGTAACTCGAACGTCGCCGGCCCGCGCCGAGCTAAGATGCTTCGAAAACTGCCCAGCACGAAAGGAGAATGTCGCAAACGACACGGGCTCCCCGTCGCGATCTAGGACGCGAAACGTGCAACGGGCGCGCGAGTCCGAATATCGAATCTTGACGGTTGACTCATCGCCTTCCTTGATTTCGAAGTTTCTCTCTCCCAACTCGATGGCCGCACCTCTTGGCACTTTGACGGAATACGCACCGGGAGGGAGGCCGTATCGAACGCCGGTGGAGATTGGATAGGCAGTCTCTCCTGATGCGGGACCAGGACCGTAAACGAACAAGCGCTCCCCATCGATTACTTCGTCACGCTGGTCCACGAGCTCGACCAGCAGCTGCCCCAATCCTCGTGGCTTGTCATCGACAACGATCACCGATGACTGACGCAACTCCGAAACGGGCTTTAGCGGCAATTCGACATCACACCACCCAGCACCACTGACAAGGCAACGGAATCGCAAACTAGCCGGAACTGAACCCGAAAACGAATCAACAGTGGCGTAGGCAAGATCACCACCCAATCGACTCCGGAGACTCCCCGCCATTCGCCGCAGGGCAGGCTCAAGACCAGGAGGCTGCCCGCCTCCGTCAACTGCGTACGGCACGTAGGACAGAATAGTGCCCTTGTCAACTTTTCCGCAACACGCCCAGACCTTTACCAAGCCAAGAGTTGGCGTGCGCCCAGGAAGGGTCAGGTATCCCGCGCCATCAGTTCCGGAGGCAATGACAAAGCCCGGGGTCAAGACAGACGGAACGTAGAGCCCAGGGCTCAATCCCTCGTAATTGACTTCTCCATCGACATTTGACAGGCCGACATGGATGGCATCTTCTGGGTTGAGCCCCGGCACAAGCTTGCTCGAAGAAGATTTCTCCATCGTGGATAGAGCCGCCGGAAGAGCCATTCGAGAAAGCGCGACAGACACGCCAGCAATGCCGTTACCGAGACCGTCCTTCACAAGAACACGACTTTGCTGCATCGCGATCAAACGCAATTCGACCATTTCCGACCGGACAAGTTCTGCCCCATCAACAGCGCTAGGCTGGAACCCGGCCTTCCAGACAATGACTCGAGCATTCGAAAGCTCTCCGCGCATATCACTTGCAAACTGGACCGTCCCGTCGCCCTGACTCAAGACTTCATTTGCAAGCTGCTCGGCGCGGTATGCTCGGCGCCCCGGCACAACTAGGGCACAATGGGCGCCCCCGATTGCCGCCCCAAGCCCATCCACAACTCGCACCTGAAACCTTCCACCCTGAAATTCAGTGCGCCTTACATCACCAGTAGCTTCAACGCTAGCCGGGCCCGGCGCATCCGCTATCCCTCTGCCGCCCTCACTCGCTGGAGACACTTGCGGCACCGAGGCCGGCGTCGCACCGAAGCCTCCCAAAAGCCAAAAGAGACCCAATCCAAAGACAGTAGCACATGCGAGCAACCAGCACCAAACCTGCCGAGATCTGTTCATTATTTTAATAGCTATAAAGGCAGGCCTCTACTTACAAGCGCAAGCTTGTGTTGGAGCAACAAGCGTTTGGCCTTCCGTGATGCCGTTCACCGGCCCACAAGTAGGCATAAACGCGCCACACGAGCAGACGTCATCCGTCGTATCACGACACTCCCACGTCTCAGTCTGATCGAGGGGATCGATGAGTATCACAGCGGAGCACTTATCGCCCCCCTGCTGAAGCCCACCGATACTGGCGAAACACCCGCACTTCTTGATGGTGATTCCGTTCATGTATGCGCACTCGTACGGCGAGCCAATACAAGAACAACTCCCTCCATTGCATGAGATCTGCCAACCATCGGTCGTCAGCCAGATGGATGAATTACAGATTGCTGCGCCCGGGAACAGCACGCCCACCCCCGACGTCATCGCCACCAATGAGAAGACACCCGCACAGATTTGAGACACCAATCTTTGGGAAACACGCATCAAATCACTCCTCCTGATCCTTAATGGTTTCGAGAGCCGCCACCTATGCCATCTGCGCGACGGCCGACAACTCGCATATCCGTAGCTTGCAAATCGTCGGCGATATGCACACAACTGTCAAGCACCCAGGATGTGGTGCTCGCACCCGGGTCGCAAGACTCGACATCGCTCGCCGACCGATCACCGGACGGACGGGTGCAAATTCGAATCCAGGCAGGACTAGGGAGTTGGCCAAGGAGTCGACCGGACATCGTAACTACTAATCAACCATGCATTTGCACGCAGCAACACTATGCACTCCCCGACCAGCACCAGTGAATTCGTTGGCGGGCCGGCACGCAAGCTCGAACAAGAACTCACGAGAATGGTCGAGAAGGTCAGCGCGGAGGAGTTCACGCCGGCGCGATTCCCCAGCCTGCCCGGCGACATGGGAGCACTGCTTGCCGGGATCGGCCGCGGAGCAGGGACACAGATCGTCGAGGATCGCGATGATCCGCGTACGAGCGTCGAGATCGACGGTCGCCGACTGCGCTACCGCGACGGACATCGAAGAGATGGCGGCGCTCAGCTCGGCAATGCTGACGGCGAACGAGACCGTGCAGCTATTGGCCAAGACGCTTCCCCAAGGACCAATCGGCCACCGCGATCTAAAATGCAGTGCGTCGGATTGGCGCTGAGATCGAAGATCGACGCACGGCAATCGAGGATGCCATAGAGACGGCGACGCCGCTGCCGGACAAGGGTGATGTGATGGCCGTGAGCTACGACGGCGTGATGGCGCCGATGCGCGAAACGAACGCCGTAGCGTGGCGCGAGGCGGGCGTTGCCAGCGTCTCGATCTACGGACCAGGCGATGCAGGACCGGAGAAGCTGGATACGCGGCACCTGGCGCGAATGCCCGAAAGCGGCATGGTGACGCTACTCCAACAGATCGCCGATCAGGTCGCGCGCGCCAAGAAGGGGCGCGTGTTTCGTGAGTTTGCCATCATCTGCGATGGCAAGAACACGTTCTGGAAGGCGGCAATGACGCAGCCCGTGCTGCACGACGCGGTGTGGATTCTCGACTTCTACCATGCGTCGGAGAACCTGACGAAGGCGGCAAAGGCCATCTTCGGCGATGACGACGAAAGCAATCGTTGCCATCGCATGCGATACGCGGAGTTCATCGCTCGAGGGCTGCCGATCGGCAGCGGCCCCGTTGAATCAGCCGCCAAGAACAGGAACATCGTCCTGGCTCGGCTCAAACGTAGTGGAGTGCGATGGTCGCGCGATGGCGGCCAGCACGTCCACGACCTTCGTGTCTACCTCAAGTCAGGACGCTGGGAGCCAATGTGGTACACGATGGTAACCGCCGCATGAGTTACCCGGATCCAAACTCACACCCAGGACGTCCAACAAGGATCCGGCCGTGTGGGGCGCCGCGCTGTATGACAACGACCTCGCCGAAGCCATCGTTGATCGCTTTCTCGAACGCGGCGATATGATCCGACCGCAAGGCAAGAGCTATCGCAACCCGCGCAACGACGACCAAGAAAGAGCTGGGGGCTCTGCCCCGGCATCCTCCGTCCCCTCCCCCACACGCCAGGCTTCCCGAAACTCACACGAGCCCTACATCGACTCCAGTAACGCATTCACAAGGCCTTAGGAGCGCATCCACACACAAATCGCGCCGCGTCCAGGCTATTGACTCAAGCCTGGACGGCCCTTACACTCACATCGTGGAAGAAGTAAAAAGCGCCCCTCCGAACTCGGCTTCCCTGGAAAGCCAAGCGCAAAGGCGCACGGGGACAATGCCGATCGCCTACCGTCTCGCGCGAGCACTTCTAATCGCAATCCTTCTGCTAACGGGACTAGCTAAGTTGATGAGCGGCTACGACGAGGCGCTCTGGATGCCAGCATCGATCTACTATCCGGTGGCTCTCGGCGAGGTAATACTTGCGAGCATGATTGCCACAGGTCAGGGAGCGCGATTGGCGGCGAACGCTGTAATATGCCTCGCCATGGCCGGCGCCATAGT
>CALCZA010000198.1 GCA_937906475.1 uncultured bacterium | reverse complement strand
CAACATCGCGGCGTGCGTCAGCAACAGCAACGGGTCGGTGACGCTGCGCAAGAAGAACAGCTCACTGTTGCGCCAGTTCAGACGTTCGAGTGCTTCGCGACCGAACACCTTGCTCGACGTGCCGCGGTGGGCGTGGTGCACGACGCTGTCATGGGCGTAGACACAGCGCCAGCCGCGTCGCCATGCTTGCCACGACAGGCTGACGTCTTCGACATAGCAAGGCACGTAGAGGCGCTCGAAACCGCCGATTGCGTCGTGTTTTTTGCGATCGAAGGCGCTGCTGCCGCCGCCCGCCCAAAGCACGGGTTGGTCCTTGCCGGGAGCGCCAGGGATCTGCACGAAGCGCAGTTCACCGTGTTTGACGAAGACGCGCGCCAACCCGGTTTCTGAGCGATGACCCTGCATCTCGATGCGTGCGCTGCTCGCGAAGAGTTGGCCGGACTCGTCTTCTTCAAAGGGGCGCAGCAACTCGGTCAGGAAGTCGGGTTCAACGCGCATGTCGTTGTTGAGGTAGACGACGATGTCGCGATCGGCGACCTTCGCTCCGGCAGCATTGCCGCGGATGAAGTGCAGGTTCTCCGGCAGGAGCACGAGTTTGGCCCAGTCGTGTTCGGCTTGCAGCCAAGCGACGGACTCGTCGTCACTGCCATTGTCGACGACGAGCACTTCGTGGTCGCCAGGGCAGCGATCGATCGCGATGCGCAATGAAGGCATCAGATCGCGCAGGAAGTCGATGCCGTTCCAGTTGAGCACGATGATCGATGCGTTGCGCGTTGCCGGTCGATCGTCGCGAGGGCGTTTCCTTATCGCGAGCACCACCGGCAAGGTCAGCAAGTCGAGCAACACCACTAGCACCGCGAACGCAATTGCCAGCACGGCCACGACGGGCAGCAGCAGCGTTAGCAGGATGCGGAGGGCGGGGTTCATGGTTCGGGCTATTGCTCAATCAGGTCGATCAACTGTGTAGCGGATGCGTGCACGTCGAGCGTACGGTGCACTTCATCCCGGCCGCGAGCGCCGACAGTCTGGGCCAACTCGGGATCGCGCAGCACGGCCGTTAGCTTGTCGGCGAGCGCCTGCACATCCGAAGTTGCGTGCAGGAAGCCGGTGTCGCCGTCGCGCACGAGTTCCGGAATGCCGGAGATCGGCGTGGTGACTACGGGCACCCCGAGCGCCATCGCCTCGACAAAGAAGATCGGGATGCCGTCGCGTTCGCCATCGCTAGCGACGATGCAAGGCAGCACGGCGGCGTCGGCGTGCATCAGGGCTTCGCGCACCGTGGCGTTATCTTGCGCGCCCAAGAACTCAACCTGTTGTGCGATGCCATGTTGTTCGCACAGTTGCCGGATGCGTTCCAGCTCGGGGCCATCGCCGATGACGCGCCACGTGAATGTGATGCCGTCACGCTGCAGTTGCGCGAGTGCCTCAGGCATCAAGTGCAGGCCCTTCTTCTCGACGATGCGTGCGGCGCTGACGATCACGCCGCGAGCTGGTGGGGCGCAGCGATCCTGCCAATTGTCGAGGTCGATGCCTAGGTAGACGACCGGTACTTTTTGCTCTGGCGTGTCGGGATGTAGCTCGCGCAATCGCTCCTGGCAGAACTGGGTGACCACCCGGAAGAACGTCGCACGCGCGAGCTTTTCAGGGAGCAGTTGGTGCGAGTACGGGAACTCGAAGTCGACGTACGACGAAATCGAGAACGGCACATCGAGCAAGTGCGCCGCACCCATGGCGACGTTGGCCGGCCACGTCGATGCGTAGACGTGGATGTGCCGCGGTTGCATCGGGCGTAGCAGGTCCGCCAATCGCAGCGCGTTGCCGGGGTGGCGTGGATCGCGCAATACTTGTTTGCCTAGTAGGTTACGCGAATCAGGGTCTTGCTGCGCACGATACATCGACACCAACTGCTGGCCGCGTCGGCGCAGCAGCCAGACCTTGGCTCTGGCGTGCGCTCGCGTGACCCCCTCGCGAGGCAAGAACGTGGCGCGATCGAGTAGTTCTTTGGCTTCTCTGTGACACGGCGCTTGCTCATTGGGTTCGAGCACGATGACGCGCCAGTCCGGTCGTTGCTTGAGCATCGCTAACAGTTCGCGGTAGACGAACGTGTGCGACATGTCAGGCAGCACCGGCAGCACGATGACCACCGGTCCGCTGGACTTACTGGTTGCGGGCACTGCCTTCGGTGCCGTTCGCGAAGTGAATATCGCCGTCATCGCGGCGATCTCTAGGCCGAGCAATCGTTGCCAGGCCGTGCGCACAGCTTCCTTAAGCCAGCGAAATGCGCCAAGGGAAACGGGCCGGCCGGCATCGTCGACGATGGTGATTGGTCCGTCGCGACGTGCCGCGCGAATGCAGCCCAGCGGTGCCGGGGCGTGCGGGTGTCCCTGCCACGTGATCGAGCGCTCGCTCACTGCCGCGCGGCCTCGTTG
>CALCZA010000197.1 GCA_937906475.1 uncultured bacterium | reverse complement strand
GCACGAAGTGCTTCGGCACCTTCGTTGCGCGCTCGGGCTGCAGAGAACGGGCGGCTTGGGTCTAGTTCGATAACCCGGGCGCAATAGGGTCGAGCCAAGGCCACGCTGTCATCGGTCGACCCAGAATCCACATAGATGACCGGTCGCGACTGCTGAGCCAATACTTTCAAGCCCGGGAGCAAACGGGATCCCTCGTTGCGACCGATCACCACGATGCCAGTGGCCGGTTGTTGGGTCTCAGCAGAAGTTGGGTGGGCAGCGGGCACGTTCTAGATGCAGTTCGAGATACTCAACCACGCCTGGAGACGCGGATGGCGATCATGAGGGCTTAGAGCGATCAAGGCCTAGTAAACAACAGCGCCTGCAAGCGCGGACGAATCCGGTCAACACCTCGACCTCGCAGGAGATCCAAGCCAACCAACAACCCAAGCACCGAGAACTCCACTGCCTCCGTGAGGCTGGCTACGAACCAGCCATGGTGCTTGACCAGGTAATGGTATCGGCTGCGGTAGTAGTGGTTCGCAATACAACCATCAATGCGGGTCGTGTCATCGGTGGTGCTGGCCCCGCAGACATGATGGGCAACCGCCGTTCCCACCGCCCAAACCTCGTGCCCCGCCGCGTCCGCACGCTGGCACAAATCCATCTCTTCCCAATACAAGAAATACGTCGGATCAAACCCGCCCAGCTGCCGCATCAGGTCCGTTCGGATCATCAGCAAGGCCCCGCAGACCCAACCCGTGCGGAACGGATCCGAGCCTGGCACGATCCGCGTGTCGACGTCGGCGCGGCCAAACAAGCGGGTTAGCCGGCGCAAGATCGACATGGGCCCCGGGCGTGGACCTGTGGACTGGTAGTGCTCGCCGACTTGCTCGCCGACCGTCGTCGCGGGTCCGACGATGCCCACCTTTGGATTGGCGTCCAAAAAAGCCACCATCGTGCGAATCGCTTCTGGCCCGATGATGGCATCCGGATTGACGAGCAACGTGTAGGGCGTTTGCACGTGTGCAAGGCCGACGTTGCAGCCACGGCCAAAGCCATGGTTGACCTGCTCAAGCAGCACCTTGGCCCAACCAGCCTCACGCTGAAGCAGCTTGGGCGTATCATCGCTACTGGCGTTGTCGACCACGACACAGCGCAACAGACCCTGGTCGTAGCCTTCGCGCAGTGGCTGAAGTGCCGCTGCTACGGTATGAGCGGATTGGTAGGTGACCACGAGAGCTGTCACCGACACGTTGGATGGGATGGCCGTCACAGGATCACCGCTTACCAAACAAGATCAGAGAGCCTGGGTAGGCACCGCTGGTCTGGAAACTGAGTTTGGCCATCGAAGTAGGCGCCTCAATGCGCGGCAGATTGAACAGATCGCTGCCAGAACCAACGCGCAATGCGTCGCTGGCGCCAAGCGCTACACGCATGCCGTGGCTTTCGACCATGCTGCGGACCGGCGTCGACCAACGCCCATAGGGATAGGCGAATAGCGTTGCCTTCCGTCCGAGTTCGCGGCGCAAGTCCTCGATGCAGCCATCGACTTCTTGCTCGGCCACTGCACCGCCGTGGCGACGCAGATCAATATGACCACGCGAATGGCCCCCGATTTCCATCAGGGGGTAGTCGTCACGCAGCCGGCGCACGTCGTCCCAGTTCATGCCCAGACGCGGAACGGCACCGATGTCAGGCGACAATTGCCGCTCGATCTCTGTGAGCGTGGCAGTGCGCTCAGCAGACAATGCTTCCAGTAGGTGCGCATGCAGCACAGGCCAGGCTTGCGCGCGTTGTATGCTACTTCGCATATCCGCATCGATACCTAGTCCTGGCAGCACCAGTCGATGCGCTTGCCGATGCGTGAACGCTACGTGCAGCCGATCGGCCCACTGGGGTTCTGCCGTATCGATGTAGCCGTGGCGAGGAAGATGGTCGCCGGCAAGTAGCAGCTGGCGAGAATCGGAGCTGCGACGGTCAAGTTATCCAGGTAGCCATCGTCAAAGGTAATGCACACCGTGCCGGCCTCGGG
>CALCZA010000196.1 GCA_937906475.1 uncultured bacterium | reverse complement strand
TGCGAATACACCCCATCCAACCACAGCACGTGCAGGTGCACATTTAGTTTCGTCGGGGTTAGTTGTGTAGCACTGCCTCGCCAGTCCAGGATTTGGTCCCGGCCTTGCTTGAGACGGTGCACGCCCAACGCGATCGGATCATTGCGCCAAACCCGTTCTGTGCATCGACGTATCCAACAATGGTCCACGAGTTGTTGCCTTTGTACGTGATATCATACTCGGTCGATGACGCTGGAAAGCCTGCTGTCGACGGCGATCGCAGCACGTCTAGGACGAACTTCTCCGCCATGATCACGGCATCGTATTTGGTCGGCTCGTAGGGACCATTGTCGCCGCATGCGAAGGCAAGGCCGCAGAAGCACAAGACTACGAATGCTGGCCTTGCTCTAGCTTGGCTACCGACGGTGCTCGAGAACGGATGGGTTTGGTAAGCCTTCATAGGCGAACCCCATGAGTCTCCCGTCCTCACCCCCACATAGGCAGCCGGAGGATAGGCATTCTAAGCAGCGGTCCACCTAAGCTGCCTGCGAAGTGAACTGGAAAGGGGAGTCTTTTCGCATGGTGCCGCCCCACCCGACCTAACGGACTGGCTAATACGCCAATAGGCGCGCCGTAACTGCGCTCCGCCGGCGGGAGGCCCCACAGTATGGATTGCCTACAGCCGAAACCGTTGATGGCTGCATCCATGTTCGCGACAGGAGTGCCTTCTACCGGCCATCTTTCGATCGAGCACAATCCGATTCCTCAGTCCATCTTGATCATGGATCACTCCTGAGTCCGGACTACGGCACCAGCACAAATATTACTGGGTTGGTCAACAACTGTGCGCCCGGAGCAAGCATGAGTCCTTGGGCCATAAAGTTGATGCCTAGCGGCGCCGAAGCCGGCACATCAAGCGATGTCATCAATTCACCGGATTGACTAAGTGGCGCGTAGGCGATCACCACAACCGGCATAGCCGGGTCGAAGCTCATCAAACCCCAGTTTGAGAGAGGGACTACACCGACACCAGGGAAGCCAACAGCAATCGCTCCAAACGAACCGCCTACTCCACTCATCGACAATGCTGCTTGACCGCCAACGCGAACCGGCACGGCTGGGCGACCACCGAAACCGGCGCCGGCGCCGCGTTGATCAACGCGCAGGCTCGCGGCGCAGCTTGGTTGCTGGATTCCGGAAACGACTGTGTTGACTTGCGTGAAGACCATGCCGATGTCTGCGATTTCGTCGGCGCCAATGATGTCGATGTCACCATCGCGATCGTAGTCAACCAAAGTGGTGCAAGCGCCACCGCCGGCAGCTGGCAGGATTAGTGGTGACGCAAAGTTGCCGGTGCCGTCATTGAAGTAGATGCGAAAGTCATCGCCAATGTAGCTAGACACTGAGGCATCAATATCGCCATCCCCATCAATGTCTGTTAGCTGCACGGACGTAGGATATCCGCCTGCGGGTAGCGAACCGCCGTAGACGAAGCCACCGGCGCCATCGCCATACAACCAGCGGAAGCTTTCGGGAGCCAAGCATGCGTAGCAAGCGTCGACGTGGCCATCACCATTGATGTCCCACGCGGCGCTGGCCCACGGGGTTCCGCCGATCGAGACCCACTGGGAATTAGGGGTGAAGGTACCGTCGCCATTACCAATCAGAACCCAGGCATGTTGCGTGCCAGTGCTCGCCATCACGAGATCGAGATACCCGTCCTCATTGGCATCAACCACGTTGAGCTCGGCACTCGGGTTGGTTTGGCCGTTTGCGTAGCCAGTCGACGGGAGGAAGCCTCCTGTGCCATCATTCAACCAAATCAATGTCATGGCGCCATTGCCGGCTGCGACATCGTGATAGCCATCGCCATCGAAGTCACCGGTGACAACGCCACGAATGAAGCTTCCGCCCGGCAGGTTAAATGGTGGCAGGTAGGATCCTTGACCATCGTTGAGGAAGACCGACAAGTTGCCGGCCGCATAGTCGCCAGCCGCAAGGTCAAGCCATCCGTCGCGATTGAAGTCGGCGCCATGGTGAGGGCTCGGCCAATTGTTGCCGTCTGGGACCAAACTCATTGGCCCGAAATTGCCGCAGCCGTCGTTCTTAAAGACGCGCAGATCGTGAGACCTTTCGTTGATCGCCGTAATGTCGGGCGAACCGTCACGGTCGACGTCACCTGCGAAGATTCCGTATGTTGCAATCGGTCCTTCGCCCGGCATGCGAAACGGAATCTGTGCGGTGAGTTGAAATGTTCCAGAACCGGGCGCCGAGCTAACCATGAGTTGAAAGTGATACCCACCTGCCAGTGGCACTCCGTTCGCGGAGAGGATGTCTCGGGACAAATCAATCTGGATCGCATCGCCAACGAACATCGGCTTGTCCGGTTGAAACGAAACAACCGTCTGGCTCGCAGCCACTGCAATGGTGCCTGTGACTGCGCCAGTCCATTGCCCAAAGACGGCGAAGCTATGTGGGGTCACAGTAGACGCCGAAATTGGTGCTGCAAACTGCACCTCAATGCGTTCAAACGGGCCGGTGAAGCCGTTGGCGGACGGGTATGTGGCTACGACAATCGGTGCTTGCGCACAGATAACCGAGGCTAGGCCAATAGCGGCAAGTGCAGTGCGAATCATGACTATGAACGTCGAAGGGGCATGGGGCACAGAATGTAACCTGCTTCTCATCAGGATTCTGCAATTGCATCGATCGCTTGATGCCTAATCTCGCGCCCCAAGCCACCCCCGACCACCACCGGGCGGCGCCCCTCGCCGGCGCCAACTCAGGCACATCACAGGGCAACCTCATGGCCCGCAGCACCCTCTCGCTAGAGTCCGGATCCTGAATCGCAGAGAGCAGACGGCGCGGACCTTAGCAACGAGGACAAATCTGCACCTCGATCGAGAATACCCACAGCAACTGCTCGGCCCATGTGTAGTAGCGACGACCAGTAGAGCTGAATGCAGATTGCTGTT
>CALCZA010000195.1 GCA_937906475.1 uncultured bacterium | reverse complement strand
CGAGCGACTCCTTGGCCAACTCCCACTTCTTTGCCCGGATCTGAATTTCCACCCGAACGCCGCCAGGCACATGCGCTCAGTTCTAGAAACCGCCGACAACTGTCTTGTACGCCGGGTGGGTAGCCACGACATCCGCGCCGGAGTCCTGAACCAATTCGATATCATTGTGCATCCGGGCGGCTCAGGAAGTGAGCAAGCGAAGGCACTCGGCAAATCCGGGCGCACCGCGGAAATCCAATTCGTACGTAGGGGTGGCGGCTACCTCGGGGTGTGCGCAGGCGCCTATCTGGCAGCTTGCAACTACGACTGGTCCCTTGGCTTACTCGATGCCAACGTCATCGACCGCAAGCACTGGCGCCGGGGAGTAGGGCCGGTAGATGTCGAGTGGACTCCTGTTGGCCGCACCACGCTGTCCCCGGGCAGCACCGCAACGAAAGCTCCTCGCTTCATCATCCACTACGCAAACGGCCCCATCTTCGAACCTGCAGGACAGAACGGACTTGAAGACTTCGAAACCCTGATCTTCTTCCGCGGTGAACTCACCCAAAACGGCGCTCCAGCCGGGGTCATGCCAAACACCCCCGCCGTGGTGCGCTCCAACTTCGGCAAGGGCCGCGCCATGGCTTTTAGCCCGCACCCCGAAAAGACCGCTGGGCTGTATGCGCTATTAAACAACTCCCTCCCTTGGTTGGCTGGAGATCGCCAATAAGAGATCTCATCCCGCATCAAGGTCAGTGCCGCAGCGAACCCAACCACCGCACCATCCGACGCCTGCAGCCCGTTGGGGTCGCTGTGAAACGGGTGGCTGACCGGGTGCCGTTGGGGTGGAATTGTAGCTGGGTGGGATTCGGGTGGTCTGAGCCGCAGCTTGGATTACCTTCACCTTGTTAGCTTCACCTTGTCAGCTTGACCGTGCCCCTTACACCCTGATCCCTACAGGCTGATCCATGGATATCTTTCGATCATCACTCTCGATTCTACTCCTGCTGACAGTCGGAGCGGCACAGGACAGTGTCAAGGCATGGCCACAGGTTCATAGCGGAACAAGTTCGTCCTATCGAACCACGACGCACGACACCCTGGTCTTCTCGATTGGTTCACGCAAGATCAAGACCGTTACCGAACTTCACACTGAAGAGGACCGTTCGGTGACGCAGGTTCACCCCAATGGTTCATTTGATCTGGAGATCAAGTGCACGAGGGTCTGGGGCACGATCACCGGAAGTCAGTATAAATCCCCCGTGACCTTCGATAGCGCGAAAAGCAAGCGGGTGCACCCTGCGGCAAAGACCTACGTCAAGATGCTCGGTCGGTCCTCTGTGGTCACCGTCGATCGTGGCTACAAGGTTCTGTCAGTGTGTCCTCGGGATGATGATGGCGAACTCGGAGAGCCGGACAGTCACGCACAAGATCTGAGGCAGCTTGAGTTCATACGCCAGGCGAAACTACCGGTGTCCGTCGGCGCCCGCTGGCGCGCGCCCGTGGGTATCCATGAATGCACTCAGGCTGGCTGCATCGAACTCCCGACCCATAACACGCTCACCGCGATGGACGCGAACAGCCTAACCATCGCGACCACCGCCGTCGCGGATCATGCCAAGGACACGAAGCCAGTGCACCGCGTCGATCGAACTTTGAAGCTCTCGCGCCAGGATGGAATGACGCTTGCCATGCAGGTCACCGGAGTGACCCGAAGTCCTAGGACCGAACGGGACCTGCGATTCAAAATGGAACGCATTCCAACAAAGGCAGCCAAGGCGCCGCCCAATCGCAAACGATAGTCGGTCATCGGTAGGCAACTCGATTGCGCTTCAGAGGCAATTGCGACAGCGACTCAGAAGCCGATGATCACCCCTCATGGCCGCCGATCTTCGTCTGAAGATGCTCGCCTCGTTTGACACGCCCTGTGGTGCCACGCCCGCAGCCGCAATGCCACTCATCATGCCGGCGATTACTACGCCGATGGGGATCAAGGGATGTGTCATGAGACCTTTCTTCACTGGCACGACAAACGCCTGAGAATACATCGAGACAGTCACCCATTCTCGCCATTGCATAGGCGATTCAAGCAGCGGTCCGGACCACCCAGCCAACCACCCCAACCACCCCAACCACCCCAATTTCGGGCTGATTGCCAGACTGACGCTTCGGGGAGGGTTGCGCTTGAGCCTCACTGCGAGATCATAGAGTTCTTATCGCTTGTGGGGCGACCATGCCCCAGGCTTCCCAAGGATCGCGAAACCATGGCCTGCACCAAATCTCCTGTTCATCATCGCCCTGCAAAGCCTGCATGGATCCTAGCGATTGCTGCGCTCGTGCTTGCGGCATGCGACATGGAGTCAACCAACGACACCGGTGGCGGCGGCGGTGGCGGCGGTGGCGGCGGCGGTGGTGGTGGTGGCGGCGGTGGCGGCGGCGGCCCGCCAACGGTGACTGCGACAGCAATCGCAAACACCGAAATGACGATCACCATCACTGGTAACACCAGTGGCACAAATGAGACCGTCGCCAGTGCGTCCCTTTCTCAAGGCTCGGACCTCAGCAGCGAGTCGCTAACGGCTGCGAGTAGCATGGGAGATAGCGCCACGGGCTCGTTCAGCCTGACGACCACGGGTGGAAATGTTGTCTTCAAGATTCAAGACGACGCAGTCTGCAACAACGTGGGAGGGATTGCTGGGATCGGTAAGAATCGGACGCCCAACAACCATCAAGTGATGATCACTTTGGCCAGCACCGAACCGGTCACCGGTGTGTTGACGGTGACCCTTGAGGGACAGGCGACCAGCTTTGCTGGCTCAGGATTCACGTCGATCGATATTGGCAATGACGGCGCGCCCGACTGGCAATCACCAAACCTGGAAGACACGCATTCGGCAACGGTGATCGTTGACGGCACGTTTGAGATCCGGACAGAGACCGTCACCCAGGTCCAGGATATCAATTCGATCAGTCGGTCGATCACATTGACGTTTGTGCCAGCAAGTGTTGCTAGTGCCTTAAGCAACGGGAATGACCCATTGCCAGTGTCGCTTGACTGCACCGTTACAAACGACTCGAACGTCACCCGAGCTGAGACGCTTCGCGCGTCGATCCCGTTTCCGCGCTCGGGCTATCAGGTTGCGGACCTGCAGAGCATGAGCGTCCGTGGCCACCAGACTGCTTGGATGCCTATGCAAACCTGGCCCGATGGATCCGTGAAGATCGCCCAGGCACAATTTACTGATGTGTTGCTGGCTGGCGAGAGTAAGCAGTACACCGTTTCGCGTGAGGAGCCTGCGCTCATGGGCAGGTTCGTGCGGAATAGATGGGTCGATCAATACGCTGACTCATTCGAGATTGGCGCTGAAGTGCGCGACACGTTCCACGTGCCTTATCGGAGCTTCGCAACCGGCAACGGTGAAGTTCTGCAGACATCGCCGCTCGTCGAAACACGTCGCTATCGCACCTACCATCAGTCGGTGCCAGGCGTCGGGATTGGTCGAGATTACTTGTCGTCGACCTACTACGTGACCGAGTTCCGCGACATGCCCTTCGTCATTGTCGACTGGGTGCTTGGCAATGACTATCTCGGCGCTGACGACGCCGGTAGCAGCAGCGACCCTAACTTGTATGCCCTTGGTGACGCTGACGTCCGCGCCGCATACTTCCTGGTTAAGGGTGGGTCGGAGTGCATCCCATATCGCGCGCACCGTGAGCAGATTGAGCAGGCCGGCACCATGACCGGAGGGTTTGACGGCTACCGCGTCATGCAAGACACATACCTCGGCGATGCCCAGTCTCGCCGGTACCGGTTCTTGGTCCGGTTCGATCCCAGCGATCGAGGCCAGCTAGGCCAAAGCCACTGGCAAGATACCGCGAACGCGATGAGTGAGCGGCCGATGTATGCCCTCGCGACCCAGCGAACGTGGCAAGAGACGGCAGCCGCCGGTCTCGTGGGCGGCCCAATCGAAGGCCCTTTCGATGCTGTTGACCGCGCCGCCGCGGAGTATGCCAGTTGGCGCGCAGCCGATTGGTTCGGCACCTGGGGATCACGTGGCGACACGATGGCTACTGCAACGACTAGTGCGCCTCGGAACCACCCGTTACGTCCGGAGTTGGCGCATGCGATCCAAAGCAACAACCCACGGCTGATCGAGAAGTTGGAGCAAATGGCCTGGGCACAAGCCATGCGTCCGTATCACCTCTTTGGCTTGCAGGTAGGCGACGAGCAGCAGATCTTCTTATGGGATGGCACGCCGTTGCTCTCGGCCCATGGCGAGCACCTGGGTCGGAAAGACCTCCACGATAATGACCCTTATTCTGCGTATCGTTCCTTGAGCCATGGTCATCCCGATGCTCACGGATGGGATGCCTTCGACCACGAGCATTGGTCCACGGATCTACTGTTCGACTATTGGACGATCAGCGGCGACGCATGGGCTCAAGAAGAGCTACGTCAGCTCGGGCAAAGCCTGAAGAGTCTCATGAGGCTGCGGGATTTCCCAACCCAATCCATCCAGTCAACGCAGGCCGAGGGCTGGTGCATGCAAGGCTTCGCGCAGGCCTATCAGGCGACGCAAGACACGGGCATCAAGGACTACGCGCTGCGTCGCGTTAACGAGATCGTCGAAGCTGAGCGCCACACGGATCATCCAAGCCGCGCATTGACGTTCCAAGCGAACGATCCCGCGACCCAGTATCCGATGAGTCACGAGGTGTTCATGCCATGGCAACATGGGGCCGTGCTATACGGATACCTCGGTGCATACTTGGCATTTGACGAACCTCTGCTGCTTAAGATCGCCGAGGATGTCGCCACGACGGTGGAGTATGCGTGGGTGAACAACATGAACCACCCAACCATGGGGTGGATCGAGAATGGTCTTCGCTACTACGTGCCGGTCTCGCACCGCGGGATCCCGATTCCTGCCAACTATTGGGACCATCTCTCAAGCGGCGCCAACCTGGGGAGTTCGCCGTTAGGTGGCCCCCACGGACTCCTTGCCGGAGGGTTGCACCTGCTTGCCGACATTACGTCAGAGCCTGAGGTTCGAGCCAAAGCGCTTAACTATGGCGGCATGATCAAGGACGCCGCATCCCCCAGTTCTCGTTGGAAGGAATACAAGTAATTCAAGCTGCGGTGCGGACCAAGACCGTGGTACCCGAAAACTGGATCGCGCTTCCGTAGCAAGAATTACGTAGTCAGCGTGAAGGCCGATGATTTGGTCAGATGGCCGACAACTTCCCACTGAGGCTCCTGCTCGCCACGTTCGCCGGATGGGCATAGCGACGAAATCGCTTCATGCGTCGATTGTGACAGCGCTCACAATGCGGTGCAGATCATAGTTCTACCGTGACTCGCAAGTAGGTGGCACGCACTCGGAGGCCGCTCTCGGAGGCGCGGTTGTGTGAGTGTGTTAACTCCGTGAGTTGACGGTGGAGTTCCGCTTCCTTGCCGGATGTCCGCGCTGCCTCGTAGGCGTTCATGGTCGGTCCGTAGTAGTCCCGCATCAAGTCGACCCATTCATCAGGGCCGCGGGTAGCAGAAGTGAACTCGAAGATGTCTTTCTTCATGGTGATCCGGTCAGTGGCTACACCGGCACTGCCGAATCGCTCAAGGACTTCATCCTCGACACCCCAAAGCATCGGACTGATGAACCCCTCGGGGGGCGGTGGAGTAAATGCGGAACTGATCCTCAGGACATCGGAAACGAACGAGGTTGGGTCGTTGGGGATCCAGTTGCCCATAATGACACGGCCACCTGGCTTTGTGACACGGACCATTTCGCGGGCCACATCGAACGGCTTTGGGCAGAACATGGCCCCGAAGATGGAGATCGATCGATCGAAGGTGTCGTCCTGGACATCGGTCAACGCGCTTGCATCGCCATGCTCGAAGCGCAGGTTCTTAAGGCCTGCCGCGGCGGCGCGTGCGTTGCCTGCGTCCACCAGGTTTCTTGCGATGTCGATGCCCAGCACATCTGCGGCGTGCCTGGCTAAGGGTAGTGCCGTTGTTCCGTCGCCGCAGCCGACGTCGAGGATGCGCATTTGCGGGGTTATGCCGAGCGAGTCAACGAGTGCTGCGCCAGGCTCACGCATAAAGGCCTGACCTTCCCCGGTTTGGTGGACGGTCGAGTTACGCGGCCATGGTAGCCGCAC
>CALCZA010000194.1 GCA_937906475.1 uncultured bacterium | reverse complement strand
GCTCCTGCGGCCTGCGGCTCTTTCCTGTGATGCCAGGTCGCGGGGCGGCCTGGCTCAGGGTGCTACTTTTCGAAGAGCTTCTGGTCGGCTGTAGCGCTGATGCGCAGTCTTCGGGTGCCTTCAGACCGGTCATTGAAGCTCGATACTGCCATCTATTAGCGAAAACGCGCGCGCCGAAGACCTTCAGCTACTGCAAGAGAGTCTGAAAGCGCCTCACCTTCCAGGCACTCGCCAATTAGTCATGGCGGATCAAAGGGAAGGCGCCGCATGCCTGACAAGCGGATACGAAGCGATTCGACAGCGGGGTATGCGACGCAAACAGACCCCATCGGACCCCCGGCGGGAGCTCATGAAACTGCCCCCGGAATCGATTCGCAGCGATTCGGCAACATGATCCAATCTGAGTCGCAACTGATAGCAATGCTCATGTCGGGAAAATGTGCTTATTAGAAATGAGCATAGCGCAAAAAAATGTGCGATCCATCGCTCCCATAACAACGGGATTTCGTCAAAGTCTGCATTGATAAATAGACCTGAAAGCCTTTCAGGCAAGTCACTTGCAGTTTCTGTGTAGAATGCGAAACGGTATGTAGGGATGCCCATGACATGGGTCGTCCGCGCTCCTCGAACTTTGACTCGACACTAGATGAACTCCTTGGCTATCAAGACCACGGCAATCGCGTTGGCATTTGTGGCTTGCGCGTCACTCTCCGCGCAGATTTCGCATGCCCACCTTTCGACCATTCAGTCCGCCAATCAGGCCGGCGAAATCGTCGCGTATGACGCAGCGAGTGGTCGCTACTTCGTGACCAACCCAGTCAGCAACAAGCTCGATGTATTCACCGCAGCCGTGAACGGCAGCTTGTCGTATGTGAGTTCGATTGCGCTTGTCGGTGCGCCCAACAGCGTTGCCGTCCACAACGGGCTGGTTGCCGTCGCCGTCGAGGCGGCGATCAAGCAGAACCCTGGCATTGTGCAGTTCTTTGATGCGGCGACCGGTGTGCCCAATGGCGCTTCTGTCACAGTGGGGGCGGTGCCGGACATGGTGGTCTTCACGCCGAACGGCCAGTTTGTTCTGACTGCCGACGAAGGCGAAGCGGACGAGGCTACGGGTCTGATCAATCCCGAAGGTACGGTCAGCATCGTCGATGTGGCAGCGCGCACCGCTGCTACCGCGAGCTTTGCACCGTGGAATGGTCAGAAGGCGCAGCTGCAGGTTGCTGGAGTGCGTCTGTCGGACGTCAACAACATCACGCTGGCGCAGGACGTCGAGCCCGAATACGTGTCGATCAACGCCGCCGGCACGACCGCATTCGTGACGCTGCAGGAGAACAACGCCATCGCTGAAATTGATATCGCCACCGCCACGGTGACCGCGATTCTTCCGCTCGGCGAGAAGGACCACAGCTTGCCGGGCAACGAACTGGATGCTTCCAACACAGACGGCATCGACGGCAACTTCCAAAACTACCCGATCCTCGGCCTCTACATGCCGGACGCGTTGGCGACCTTTGTGGTTGGCGGTGTCGAGTACATTGCGACCGCGAACGAGGGCGATGACCGCAACAACTTCGCGGGCTTCAGTGATACAACGCGCGGGGCCGGCCTTGAGACCTACTTCAGCCTGGATACCGAAGACCTGACGCCGGAGACCTCGCTCTATACGTCGGCGCAACTCAACACCGACGCAGTGCTGGGTCGGTTGAGATTTGTCACCGGTGCTTATGACATCGCGCGTGGCGATACCGATGGTGACGGGGACGTGGACCAGCTGTACTCATTTGGCGCACGTTCGTTCACGATCTGGACGACTGCTGGCGTCAAGGTGTTTGATTCGGGCTCCCAGATCGAGCGTGAGATGCTGGCGCGCGGTCTTTGGGAAGAAGGTCGTTCGGACGACAGGGGCCCCGAGCCCGAATCGGTTGTCTTCGGCATCGTCAACGGCACGCCACTGCTGTTTGTCGGCCTCGAGCGCACCAACGCGATCATGGTCTACGACGTCACCAATCCCAGCGCGCCCGTTCTCGCTGACGTAGTCGATGTGGCCGGCGAAAGCGGCATCAGCGCCAGCGCGCCCGAGGGTCTGCACTTCATCGATGCGAACGACAATCCGACGGGCAAGGCTTTGCTCGCAGTCACCAGCGAAGGCGCCGGCGCGTTGAGCCTGTTTGCGATCGAACACGGCATGGCAACGGCCACCATCGTTGGGGGTGGTTGCCCGAACGCACAACCCGTCACGCTGACCAGCAACCTGCCACAGTTGGGCACTTCCTGGATGCTGAACGCCGGCGCGATCGAGCCAGGATCCTCTGTGTGCCTCTTCTGGTTCGGCAACAACGTCATCAATCCCGGCGTCGACCTCAGTTTCATCGGCGCGCCTGGCTGCTTTGCTTACACCGATGGCAATCTAGGCGCCTACAGCGCACACGTGATCGCGGGCTCGAGCACCTACTCGGTTGCCGTGCCCAACAACCTGGCCTTGATCGGCTTCGCACTGACCGCCCAGGTCAGCGCGGCCTCCAGCACGACGCCGGCCAACTTCACGACCTCGAACGGCGTCACCGGCACCATCGGCAACTAACGAATGCGTTAGTACGGTGCCTGGCATAGATTCAACGCATTCGCATGTGCAGCTCTTCGGCCACGGTGATCGGCAGGATCACGGTGTCGATCCGGCCGCGCTTGCTGCCGTGCGGCGCATCCTGGCGCGGGCAGTTGCTGGTTATTACGAACGTGCCGCAGCGCGCC
>CALCZA010000193.1 GCA_937906475.1 uncultured bacterium | reverse complement strand
GCACGCGACCCACAAGATCAACACCGACGTTGCCGTCATCGGCGCTCGCATCCGTCAGTCGCTGACCGACGATCACGCCCTCCCCGTCAGCACCCAGGTGCAGCTTCTTCCAGCCACGAATGCCTTTGCCACCATGTTTGAATGCAGCCCACTCACCTTCGCCGAAGATGGCGATACCGCTGCTATCGAGCACCAGATCGATCCGGCCTAGTTTCTGCGGCACACGTAGCCGCACCTTCAGCTTCTTGGCTCTACGCGACAGCGTCGTGTGATCCGGGACGTCGAGCGCGAGCCCCATCATGTCGAACAGCGAGCGCAGGGATCACTCGACTTGGCGCAATGGCAACTTGAAGAGTAGGCGCAACGTGAGCGTCGTCTCGATGGCCAAGTCTGAGTACTTGGGCTGACCTCCACGACGCCGCGTCGGCTTGGCATTCCATCTGGCAACTGCGTCCGGCGACAGCCAGACCGTAAGGTTGCCGCGCTCGACTAACGACCGGTCATAGTCTGACCAGTTGCCCACGCGATACTTCGTCTTGTACTTGGGATGAACGCGGGACTTGGTGCTTGGCATGGCTCGTTCCGGGGTCGGGAAACCCCATATCGGCAGCCTGCGTGAGCGACCCGGCGATTCATGCACCAACGCCTCGCCTTGCCGTGCCCCAGCGGATGCTCCTCGGTCGGCGGCTTCTTCGCGTTGTTGAGACCAAGAAGGAGAAGTAGCTGGTTGCCCGAGTCCGCGGTGGAGTGGATTGCCTCCGCCAGCATCGAGCTCGAGCCCGTGTAGAGCGCCGCCGCGAACTTCGCCACGGCGATGCCGAGGTTCGCCAAGAAGGCGTATAGGATTGCCCTCAGCGATTTTCCGCCGCCCGCGCTCAATCGTGAACCTAGGCGGTTGCCCCACGACGCGCGAGTGCCTCTTGCCAATCGGCGGAGACATTCGCATAGATCTCCTCGAGGCGATCGAGCCGCTGCGCCCAATCGTAGTGCTTGAGGATGCGCCGCCGACCGCACTGGCCCATCTCGCGTCGAAGCTCTGCGGATTCGGCGAGCCGAAGCATCGCGGTCGTCAAGCCTGTGATGAACTCGTCTCTGGGAGCGACATCCAGGCGAATGCCTGCCTCCGGAGAGACATACTCTGCGGGCCCGCCCCAGTTCGTCACGATGACCGGCAACTCCATCGACATCGCTTCGATGACTGCGGCGCCGCCCGCTTCACGCAGGCTCGGAAAAACGAACACGTCTGACTGACTCAGGCGTTCGCGACAGTCCTCTTCGGTCAACCAGCCCGTGAATCGCACATGCTGCGTGATCCCTAGTTGGGCGCACAGTTGCTCTAGGGATTTGCGCTCGCAGCCACCGCCGATGATTTCGAGCTCTGCGGGTCGCTGCTCCCGGACCTTGGCGAAGGCCTGCAGCAGCAGATCGATAGCTTTGAAGCGGACGAGTCGTCCGAGACTGACAAAGCGGATGCATTCGTTCGTCGATGGCTTCGGTCGCGGGGACCAGAACTCAGGATCGACCGCGTTCGCCACGAGTGGGTGTGCCTCGCCGTGGTAGCCCTTGGGAAGCACGACGCGCGTGCGTTCGTTTGAGTAGAGCAGGACGTTTGCGTCGAGCTTGCCGCGGTAGGTACGATTGATGGGGCGCGCGAGCAAGCGTATGAGTTTTTCCAGGCCGAGCAGCGAGGACTTCTCACGAAGCCAGAATTCCTTCGGGTAATTCATGTCGCCGTTGAGCGGACCGATAATGACCGGTGCCTTGATCTTGTAGATCATGCTGGGCAAGCGCGGAGAGATCGGAGGTGTTTGGTGCACGATGGCTGGACCAAGTTCCCGAAGCCTCATACGGAGCCAGCGCCTCTGCGCCCGCTGCGTGAGCAGCCACGAGAGGGCACTCGTCGTCACCTGTGAGAGCTTCTCGGGCAGCCTCTGCGACAGCTTGTAGCAGCATCGCTGGAGCAACGTGTCGGGCGTGAAATGCATCGCATCGCGGTGTTCCGGGAAGTCGATCTCGAGCTGTTCCTTGTTACGCTCGTGGCATAGCAGATGCGCATCGAAGCCACGCTTGCGCAGGCCAAGGAAGTAGCGCAGAGGTCTCGCGACTTCCCCGGCCCGGGAGCATCCGGCGTTTTCCGCGACGATGAAGACGCTTGGCTGTCGATGTTCAGCCAACATGATCCGTTCTGGTGGTCCAGAGCGAGCAGATCTGGCAGGTGAACGTGAGCCACGCGACGATGCCGAGGAACTTGAAGCCGTCTTCGAAGAGGTGATGCAAGGGCAGGATGTCCTCCGGCATCTTGTCGATGGCGAGTGATGCCCCGAAGAACGTGATAGCCAGAAGCAGGCTTGCACGCGGTACGTCGCGCAGCACGCGATGCGTACGGAGCAGGAGGATCCCGAAGACTCCGGCATGGAGCAGCACGAAGTAGCGCTCCCGAATGCCCCACCAGCCTGGCCCGATTCGATCGTGGAACATGAAGAGATCGTCGATCATCAGAAGGCAGGTGAGAGCGCCCCAGCCGATTAGGAAGCGACGTCGATCCCTGGCTCGCACCAAGCGCGGACGACCGCAGAACCAGGCGATGGCCAACGTGGAAGCCCACAGCAGCACTCCGAGATTCGACAGAAAGCCGTAGAACGGCGACCCATTTGCAACCGCCATGGGATCCCGCGTGTATTGGGAGACATCGCCAGGTAGGAAGGCAATGATGACGAGTAGGATCACTGCGGGGAGCAGCGGAATCCAAGAGTTCAACCCAATTCTCATTGCGTCACTGTTGTCGACATGCATTGCTGCGGATGCTCTTCTGCTAGGCCGGCGGGGGCCATGGAAATGCAGGCACGACCTTCGTTCGTTGCTGCATGCGTTGTAGATCTGGGACTCTAGCCGTCACAGATCATCCGCATCAACCTCAACAAAAGCCACAGGCATATTCACTCGGTGCAGCGACTTTGCTTGGCAACCTTATTGCAGCCTTGGCGTCGGTTCATGAATCCAATTCAGGCTACATTGCTCCGGGCTGCACGTTGACCTCTGAATCGGGATATATACCCAGGAAGAGGAGCGGCCGATTGCGGATTGGCGTATTCTTGCGAGGGCGATATCGAAGGACTGATGGAGACACCGTGCCTCCGACCGCACATGGAACTTCTTATTCACTCGTGATCAAATCGTCGTGCACCAAAGCAAATTGCCTGGAAGCAGTGACCAGTAGCCACCGTAAGTTGCCGTCTAATTGCTCCGCTCTGCGCGTGACGCTCTCTTGAAGTAGTTCGTAGTTTGTTGTTCGATAATATTGGTGTTGATTTACACGATCTGGCTGAGCCTGACATGAAATACGCTTATAGCCTGTTATTGCTCATGGCGATGATATCCTCGCCACTGATCGCTTCTGATCAGCACTGCGGTGGACCTTGCGAACACCCTCGTTCTGCCGATCCAATTTCAGCCAATCCTAGGTTTCAGCTGTTGCTTGTGCGGGACAAGAAGGCTGACGGAAGCCTTCATTTTCATTGGGATTGGATGGTGGACGGGGAAACTGCAGTCGATCTAGGGAGATTCTTATACAAGCCGCCGCTGACCGGGTTTGGTTACAGCCGGATATTTCTGTCGCCTGCTGGCAATGGTTTCCTTGTCACTGGCAACCCCTACACAGAGCAAAAGTTTGGATATCGGCTTCGACCAGGTTCATTCCAACCACCTCTCTTTGCCTTCTTTGATGCAAAAGGTGAGCAACTCGTAGACATACCGCTTCGTCAGGTGTTGACCAAAGTAGAGCAAACGCCCATCGATTGCCT
>CALCZA010000192.1 GCA_937906475.1 uncultured bacterium | reverse complement strand
CAGCAGTGTAGCCGCACTGTCTCACTTGCTCACGCGGCAAAACATCGCAACACGAGGGAATCGCCGCCATGATGTCCGAGTGAACAAGCCGAGCCGCTTCCCGCATTCGCTGGTTCTGATCTTCGCCATGGTCATCATGAGTCAGTTGCTGACTCTCGTGCTGCCAAAAGGCGAGTTCAAGCAAGAGCCAATCCCAACAGCTGGCACGGCCTACACGGAGGTCGTAGGCAAGCAACCACTGAGGAAACGCCTCGCCGCAGCCCGCGAACGGGCCGGCCAGACGCCCGAAGTGCTTGGCATGACGTTCGGCGTGTCCGGCGCAACGGTGCTCGGCTGGGAAAACGGAACCAGCCACATCGAAAAGGGGGTCGGAGCCATGCTCAGCGACTGGGCTGACGACGGCACCGTGCCTGGGGACGCCCGAGTCATCGCGTGGAAGGGCACCCTGCCGGCTCCCGGCATCAAGCAACTGGTCGTCCCTGGCACCTACGCGATCAACGAGAACGCGAAAAATCTTCCGTGGCACTCGTCGCTGACCAAGATCGCGACCGGGATGAGCAAGGGCGGCGAGATCATCTTCTTCGTGTTCATGGTCGGCGGGGTGATCGGCATCCTGCGGGCCACCGGATCGATAGATGCACTAATCGGGCGTGCCATCGCCGCCTTCGCGAACCGGCCAATACTGCTGATCGCCGGCATGACGCTGCTGTTCGCGATCGGCTCCTCGACGATTGGCATGGCCGAGGAATACATGCCGTTCATTCCGCTGCTGGTCACACTCAGCCTGGCGTTGAAGATGGATGCCGTGGTCGCGCTCGGCATCGTCTACATCGGCGCAGGCGTTGGCTACGGATGCGCGGCCCTCAATCCGTTCACGGTCTTGGTTGCCCAAGAAGTCGCAGGGGTTGCGCCGGCATCAGGGGCGCTATTCCGCGTCATCTTCATGCTCGCCGCAGTCGCGGTCGGCGTGCTGCACATCACCCGCTACGCACGCCGCATCCAGAAAGACCCGGCGCGCAGCCTGGTTCGAGACATCGACTACTCAAAGGGCTACGAAGCACCGACCGACGTGCGGTTGACTGGCAGTCGCATCGCGGTGCTGGGACTGTTCGTCGCCGCCATCGCCTTGATCGTCTACGGAGTTGGCGTGCATCACTGGTGGTTTGACTACCTGATGGCCGTGTTCCTTGGCCTCGGCATCCTGGCCGCAATCGTTGGGCGAATAAGCCCCAACACCGCAGCCAACAAGTTCTGCGAAGGCGCCGCCGAGATGACCACGACGGCGCTACTCATCGGCGTTGCACGCACGATCGAAGTCGTGCTCGATGAAGGCATGGTCATTCACACGATCATCAACGGCATCGCCGAGACCATCAGTGGCGCCGGGCCCTACCTGGCTTCGCTCGGCATGCTGGCCGTGCAAAGTGTCGCCAACTTCCTGATCCCATCGGGTTCGGGGCAGGCATACGTGACCATGCCGGTAATGGCGCCGCTGTCTGATCTCTGCGGTGTATCGCGCCAAACAGCGGTGCTCGCCTACCAGATCGGCGACGGCTTCATGAACATGATCGTGCCGACCAACGCGCTGCTGATGGGCATGCTAGCACTTGCCCGCATTCCGTTCGGTCGCTGGGTGCGCTTCATCCTGCCGCTGATGTTCCAACTCTACCTGCTGGCGGCGGCAGCCATGTTCGTCGCGTGGATGATCGATTACTGATCCGACTGCGCCTCGCGCACTAACCTGCGCGCAATCCACAGCCTGGAAACCGCCGAAGCCCACTAATTGCGCGTGCGGCGCAAACACACCCCTACTGGGTGTTCTCGCGGGCTTTCGCGACTAGCGAGCGGGCTTGCTTGAGGGCGGCGACATCGGAACCGTCACCTGTAGCCATGGCAGCTAATTCCTTCTCTACTTCCGTGCGCTTGAGTTGCCGCACGGTGGAGCGGGTGCGCTCGTCGCCGGCGGCGCCGCCAACCTCTTTGTTGACCAAGAAGTGCTGCTGAGCGAACGCGGCAACAGGTGCCAGGTGCGTGACAATGACGACCTGGTGATGACGCGCGACTTCGTGCAACTTCTTGCCCACGGCCGGGCCAAGGCGGCCACCGATCTCGGCGTCGATTTCGTCGAGCACTAACAACGGCACGCGATCTTGGTCGGCGAGGGTCTTCTTGACGGCGAGTACGACACGCGCTAACTCGCCACCTGACGCGGTTGCGCGAAGCGAATGGAACGGCTCGCCAGGGTTGATGCGCACTTCGATATCAACTGGCACAGGGCCGTGCTCGGTTGCTTCGTCGAGCAGCGTGTCGACGGCGAACTTGTCATCCATCGCGATGCGCACTTCGGTCCTCGGCATGCCGAGATCGTGCAACTCTTGCATGACGGCAGAGGCAAACGCGACGCCAGCCTTCTTGCGCGCACGCACGAGTTTGCGACCAATCGTGGCAAGCTTATCGACCACCTTCTTCAGTTCGGCAGTCAGCACTTCTGGATCGGAATCCGCGGCTTCCGCGGTCTCCAGTTCCTTCGCCGTATCAATGAAGTTCTGACGCAGATCGGCCTCAGTTGGGCCAAAGCGCTTCAACGCGGTGTGGATCTCGTCGAGTCGCTCTTCGACCGAGGCGAGTCGACCGGGATCCAACTCGAGCCTCGCCTGGCCTGACTGCAACTTGCGACAGACATCCCCGACAAGATCCTCGACCTGCGCCATCTGTTCGGACGCTTCTTCGAGACGAACGTCAATCGCCGCGGCCTGCTGCACCGATCGCGCCGCGCGCGCCAACTCATCGCAGACATTGGCCTCGCCTTCCTGCAACACCGTCAACGCACTATCAAGCTGGCCGCGCATCGCGTCCAAGTTACTCAGCACCAAGTGCTCTTGATCGAGCGAAGCCAGTTCGCCGTTCGCAAGCGCCAACTCCTTCATCGCCGCGTGCTGGAAGCGCAGAAACTCCAACCGCTGCTTGCGCTCGCGCTCCCCGTCAGCCTGCTGGCTAATGCGCGTGCGCAGCGAACGCGCGTCCTGCAGTGCTGCCGAAAACTCAAGGCGAAGCGGCGCCGTGCCAGCGAACGCATCGAGGGTCTCGCACTGGATCTCGGGCCGCATCAACGCGCGCGATTCACCTTGGCCGTGAATCTCCAACAACATGCTGCCAAGCTCGCGCAACGCTGACAGCGTCGCCGGCCGGCCACCGAGTCGAACGCGGGTGCGACCTTGACGGTCGACGAGGCGCGTCACCAACAACAAGTCGTCATCGACAGCCCCACCACACGCGTCCTTCACGAACTTGCCGATCGCCGCACTACGCGCGCCGGATCCGAGCCGGAACTCACCGTCAACTTGCAACTCGGCTTCGCCGTGTCGCACCAATGATCCAGCGGCCTTTTCGCCGCGAAGAAGCTTGAGAGCGGTGATCAACAACGACTTGCCGCCACCCGTCTCTCCGGAGATTGCGGTCAAACCGTCAGCCATGCGCAGTTCGGCGCATTCGATCAGAGCGAGATTACGGATGTGCAGTGTGTGCAGCATGAGCTTGAGACTGGCTGCAGCATGCCGCGAGGGGCCACACCGCGCCACCGACTCTATGGGGCGACGCGCTTCACCCGGCCGCACACCGGGGCAACCGCGAAAAGACTGGCTCGCGACGCGGCGATTTCGGCCGTCTTGCCCCCCGACGATTGCCCCGTGACTGATATCCGGGAGCCGA
>CALCZA010000191.1 GCA_937906475.1 uncultured bacterium | reverse complement strand
CTCCCAAGTGAAAGTAAACCCGGACCTTAGGTCGTGGGGCAATCCGTGCACCAACGCCGGTCGGCGGGCCTCCAATACCAGGGTGATGTCGCGCGCGCCAAGGCCGTGTTGAAGGACCTCAGCAAACACTACCCCGGCGCAACCAAGTTCGAGGTTAAGGGCTTCCTCTGGTGGCAGGGCGACAAGGACCGTTAGAACGCGGGTCTCGCGATGGGTGCGGCGACGGTCGAACTGTTGCAGGCTAAGGTGCGCTGACTCACTGCGGCCTGCTGAAAGTTCCTTACTGTGATGACAGTGAACTGTGTAGCGCCAACCGGACTGCCCCAAACTCGAAATCGAGGGTGACTCCTTGAAGCCACCCTATTCGAAAGAGCTAGTTCTTGATCGTTACCGTGACTGGATCCGGGTGGGCCTCGAGTTTGAACCGTTGCGACGACCGCTGGTCATTTTGAAAACAAACGGTGTATTCGTGGCTGGGTAGATCGAGGTAGGGGCAGAAAAACTGGCCGTTCTCGTCGCTGCGGGTGCGGCTGATCCATCTGGAGTTCAGGCTGTTGGCGACGACTTCGAGGCCCGTGGGTTTGCCGCCACTGCTACGTCTAGAACGCTTGACTGAGAGCTTGGCGCCGCCGATTGGCTGCCCATCCGCGTCGACGATGCGGCCGTGCATGAAGGGCATCGGTTCTAAGCGCAGTTGATGCCGTTGATGATCGTCCACGTCGAAGCTCAGTTGCACCATGTGGCGGGCGCTTCTACCAAATAGGAACCACTTACCTTGCTGCACGAGCATGGCGCAGCGACCTGCGCTGTCGGTCGTGGCCCGCATCGTTACATCATTGCAGTATCCGCTCTCGCGGTTTTCGAAGCTAATCAGCATCAGCTCAACATTCCTAGCAGGTCCCCCTAGCTCGTCTAGGACCTGCACCTCGAGCGTTTTCATCTTGTCGACGCGAAACGTCATCTGTTCTGCGTCTGGCTGTTCCACGCTGTGAAGGGCTACTGCTCTTCGCGGCGCCGAGCGCTGTAAGGCCTGCGGTATGAGCATGGCGCGAGGCTGGTGGCCAGTTAGTAGGACATCGATGTTGTTGATCTTGCCTTGCAACTGCGGGAATCGGAATACGCCAGCCGCGTCTGTGCGGGAGCGTAGTATGAGTTTGTCGTGCAGCCACCCGCTGTCGTCGTGGAACTCCACGCGTATATCGAGTCGTAGAGTGACCTGCTGGTTGGCGAGGCCGCGCTGCTCGTCAACCAGGATGCGTCCGGTGTGTAGGTCTGCTTTAGGTAGGGTGAACGTCAGCTCGGTGCACCCTGTTGTGCCGATCTGTCTGCCGTCAAAATACGGGCCTTGGCTGAAGCCAGAGTAGGTCGTTTTATGTCCTTTCTTCTCCGCGACGAACATCTGTTCGTCTTGCCCATAGAACGAAGCCTGATTGCTAGAGATGCGCCCGATGAGCCGGCCGTCCTCGCCGGTCACCCCAAGCACGCGCCAGAACACGGGGGAGGGCGGCGAGACCGCGTAGGTGTAGGATTGGCCTCGATAACCGTAGCCTGTGAGCCGGACCCGCACCGTCGCGCCAGCGAGCGGCTGGCCGTCTCCATCGACCGCCCGCATCGGCACCTCCTGCGGTGGGGCGACGGAGATAGAGTCCGTTTCGCGTCCGCGAATGGACTTCCTGCACAGGGTCTCCCCGTTCTTGTCGATCACTTCGATCTGCACGCTGCCTGCCGGCAGGAACGGCAACTCGCAGCTGCTTTCAGGGTCGAGTTCCATCTCGATCCCGGGGATCGCGACGCCGTCGACTGCGAAGCGTAGCCGGAACGGAGCGAGGTCCTGCCACGGCTCCAGATCACGCACCGACAACGAGCAGGAGGGTCTCGTCTTGCCCAGTCGTAGCTCTACTTGTTTGCCACTATTCGTCCATACCGGGCGGCTGCAGCCCCGCTCGGAGTTGCCGGGACCGATCGCCCAGACCAGGTGGCGCGTGCCAGGACAGATCTTGGCGCGGAAGCGCCCGCGCTTGTCCGTCGTGACGACGAATTTGGCAGCGGCGCGTTGTCCGAGCCCCGCGTCGTCCGGGAGTATTCCGTGCACCTCAGCCCCCTCAACCGGGGAGCCGTCTGCGTCGACGACTTCGCCGAAGACCGGCCGGAGGTTGGGCTGCGCACTCTCAATACGCGTTTGCGCACGCAACTCAGCAGGAGTAGTGAAAGCCGCGAAGGCTGCCAGCAGCAGCGTTGCGGTGACATGCTGTGGTGTTGGCATGTAGATATGGTTTAACGAAGAGCCCTACAAATTAGTCTTACTGTCAGCATCTACAGGCGTTGGTGCATAGACCCAACTCACGGCAGATCGTTCCCGCGAACGCCTCGATTCACATCCTAACCGCGTACGAAGCCGGCATTCCGAGTTCGGTCATGCGGTTGAGGATGTTGCAGGCGATCGCAAAGGATCGTCTTGTAGCACATGAACGTTTTCTCGGCACGAGACTGCTGGTGATAGCCAGACTCCTGCTTCCACTGGCCCAGCATCTAAACGCCGGCCACAAAGACGCCCGCCTGCGCGGCAGCGCCACGCAGGCGGAACTGCGCTACGGAACGCTCCTGATGCGGTTGGGTAGGAATCAGGAAGGGCTGGCCACGCTACAGCGCGTCGACGCCGAACTCGCCCGGCGGCTGCCAACTACCGACGTATCGCTGCTCGTCGCGGCGAGATAGTGCCAAGGCTGGGCGTTGCAGCAGGACGCGCCCCAGCGCGCGGCTTCGAACAACGCGCCGAGCTGCTCCGTGCTGACTGGGTCGGCGCGGAAGGCGCGCGGACTCCAGCGGTTGGCAATCACGCCGTGAATCGGAAAGTTGGTGTCTGCTGGTTTCTGCATTATGAGAGGCCTCTTCGGACGTCGTGCGGGAAGGTGTTCTGAACGTTGCATCAGGGGAGATCGAAGAAGACAAATTCGGCGTCGTCGCGGCCTTCAAAGCGCAGCAGCGATTCGTGTTCGATGGCTGCGCCGTCGCCGGGTCCGAACTCGACGTCGTTGAGCACGAGGGTGCCACGCGCGACGTGCAGCCAACCCTTACGATCGCGGGAGAACTCGAGCTGCGTGGCTTCGCCGGCGTCAAGCAGCCCGGCGTAGAGACAGATGTTCTGCCCGATGGTTAACGAGCCATCGCGCCCATCAGGAGCTACCACCAGCCGCAGCTTGCCGCGGCGGTCCGCGACCGGGAAGTGCGCCTGCTCGTATCGCGGCACGGTGTCCCGGCGTGCCGGCAGCACCCACATTTGCAGCAGCGTAGTCTGCTCGTCGTCACGCCCGTTGAACTCACTGTGGGTCACGCCCGTGCCAGCGGACATCAACTGCACGTCGCCCGGCAGGATTTGGGATCCGTTGCCCATGCTGTCCTTGTGCTCGAGCGCACCGGAGAGCACGTAGGTCACGATCTCCATGTTGTCATGGCCGTGGGTGCCGAAGCCTTGGGCCGGCTCGATCGAGTCCTGGTTGAGCACGCGCAACTCGCTGAAACCCATGAAGGCCGGGTCGCGGTAACTGGCGAATGAGAAGGAGTGATAGGCGTCGAGCCAGCCGTGGTTGGCGTGGCCGCGAGCCTCGGACAGTCGCTTGGTGATCATGTGGCTATCGCTAGTGAGTGCTTGAGGGAGAAGTCGCTTACCCGTTCGCGGGTTGAACCAGGGGCTACCGCCGTCCACCGGCGATCCTTCCATCGAAGGACCAACGGCCGCCGCCGGCGAAGACGAGGCTGAGCGCGGCACCGATCACCAAGAGGTGGTATTCGAAGCCTTCGCCAGGCTGCGTGCCCATCCAATTCATGAAGAAGCCGTGCTGGCCGTGTACGGTCGCGATCGCGCCGAGCATCAAGCCGATAAAGCCAAGCGCGACGGCCCGCGTTCCGAGGCCAGCGAGCAATAGCAGGGGACCAAGCAGCTCCAGCAGAATGACGCCGGCGGCGGCGAATCCGGGCATGCCGACCTGCTTGGTCAAGAAGCCCATGGTGCCGTCCCAGCCGTAGCCGCCAAACCACCCGAGCGCCTTCTGCGCGCCGTGCGCAAACATCACGAGGGCCAATGTGACACGCAAGGCCACCGGACCAAGGGTGGCATCGGTTGCCAGCAAACGGGAAAACACACCGGATGCGGCCGATGCTTTAACAGACAATAGTTGACTAGTCATGGAATTGATTATGGTTGTGGTTGCAAGCAAAGGACTGGGTTCGGGAGGACATGCAAGCCGCACGGCCTACGTCGACCCCAGGCTGTGCGTGGCCTGGTGGCGGACCTTGTTGAGCAGACGGATCAGTTCACCGAGTTCGCTCTTGGTGAGCCCTGCCATCGCGGCCTGATTCAGCGCCTCGACGGGACGATCGAGCTTTTTCAGCAGCGCCTTGCCGGCAGTGGAGATCCGACAGATGACCTGACGGCGATCGGTCTCGGAGCGATGCCTCTCCACCAGATCCTTGGCGGTAAGCCGATCGATCAGTCGGGTGATGCCCGGCGTGCGCTCGATCATGCGATCGCCAATGTCGAGCGTCGGGATGCCTTGGACACCCGCCCCACGCAGAATGCGCAGAACGTTGTATTGCTGCTGGGTCAACTCACCGTGCTTGGCCATCAGTTCGTAGAACGGACGGCGCACCGCCTCCACTGTCAGCATCAAACCAACCATCGCCTCATCGCTCCGCGTGCGGAACGGACGCTCTTGCTTGATCGCCTGTTGCACACTGGACCGCGACGCGTCATCGGTCGAGTTGTCACTTTTAGGGCTAAGCACACGACCCTTCTCGACTGCATTGACTGACATGTCAAGTATTGATGCGTGAATAAATCGAGGCGTGCCGTGTCGACGGCGCCGGCGTCCTATCCACAAACTCGATCGCGCTGCCCCAGAAGCCGATGATCGGCCTACATGGCCGCCGATTTGCCCCTGAAGCTGCTCCTCATCACGTTCGCAGGCTTCGTCAACCGTGATCAGGCGCGGCTGATCGCCTATCTGCTTGAAGAGAACCGCGTCTTCCGCAAGCACCTCGGCAAGAAGCGTCTCCGCCTGAATGACGCCCAGCGCCGACGCCTCGCGGTCAAGGGCAAGCCACTCAGTCGCCGACTACTCGACAAGGTCGCCACGATCGTCACGCCGGACACGATCATGAGATGGCATCGTTGGCACCCGGCTCGATTGTAGCTTGCTAGTAACTGCTGCCAGCACCCAACGCGGCGCGTCGGAGCCTGAGTAGAATCTTGACCTGCGCCTTGGGGCGTGCCACCTAGCCACTCCTTCGAATCCATACCCAAGACCACGCCATGCCGCGCATTTCTCACGTGCTCTCCAAATCACTCGCATTCGTCGCGATCGCGACGGCGCTTTCCGCTCAAGTCCCCAGCTGGGTTCAGCTCACCTCTACGACACGGCCACCAGCCCGACAAAACAGCTCGCTGGCGCACGACATACAGCGCGGAGTCAACGTTCTGTTTGGCGGCTGGGACGGTACGCAACGTCGCAACGACACGTGGGAATGGAACGGCACGCTGTGGAATCAGGTCACCACGACCAACTCACCGCCAGCTAACGATGGCATGACCATGGCGTACGATACGAACCGACAGGTCACCGTATGCACGGGCGGCTACGTCGCTGCAGGTCAAACCTGGGAATACGATGGCACGGATTGGACCCAGGTCCCTACAGCCAACACACACGGCATGGGCGCCCATCGCCCGATGATCTTCGACTTGATCCGAGGTGTCTGTGTGCTAGTC
>CALCZA010000190.1 GCA_937906475.1 uncultured bacterium | reverse complement strand
TTGGATTCGCATGCTCCTATCAACGCCCTGCAGTTCAACATTCCCGGAGTGCCAAGCACCGCGACGGCCCACCGCGAGCTTCTCGATGAAGTCCTCGCCAACGATGACGTCACCGACGCCGCGGTCGTATGCACTGCTGACAACCGCATCTTGCTCGGCATCGCCGGCAGCGGTGCCGCACGCGTAGCCGCCGAACGTGACGACGCGCGAGCGTTCAAAGAGATCCCACGCGACCCAAATGGTCAACCAAAGATCGCCGAGGTGTTTCTAGCGTTCGGACTGGGCCGCCGCGGCAACGCCATCACCCGCGAACTCGCCTGGCAGGTAACCACGTGCGAAGTCGATACTGCAACACTGCGCACGACGATCCCCGTCAACTATCACTTCTACGAAGGCCACTTCGAAAGCTATGCCGTGCTAGCGGGCGGCGTGCAACTTCACGAGTTGATCATGCCGTGCCTGCGCCAGTTGTGCGGCGAGATACCAGCACTCAATAAACTCGACAGCATCAAGTTCTTGGCACGCATTGGCCCTGGCGACACAGTTGACATCGTGTTGCAACGCTCGAGTGACCCAAGCAAACTGACCTTTGAAGTGCGCAAGCAGGACACCAAGTGCACTTCCGGTCGCCTGCAATTTGCGACCGGCGTGCCGGACCTTCATCACCCCACGCAATCCCCAACTGCATCGTGATCCGGGTCTGCGCCATCGTCCCCACGTACGACAACCCGCGCACCGTGCGAAGCGTCGCAGAAGGTCTGCGCAGTCGCGATCTCGACGTCATCATCATCGATGATGGCAGTGGCCCGGACTGCGAGCAGGCTTGCCAGCAACTACAAGCCGACGGGCTGGCCACAGTAGTTCGATTGGCCAACAACAGCGGCAAGGGCGCCGCCTGCAAGGTCGGCTTCACCAAAGCACGCGAACTGGGTTTCACTCATGTGCTGCAAGTCGACGCCGACGGCCAACACGACCAAGATCAGGCCCCGGTGTTTGTCGCTACAGCCAAACAGAATCCAACGGCGCTGATCCTCGGCTACCCCATCTACGACGAAACGGCACCCCGTGCGCGTAAGATAGCACGCTGGATCACCAACTTCTGGGTCGCCGCTGAAGTTGGTAGCCGCAACAAGATCCGCGACGCCATGATCGGGTTCCGCATCTATCCGCTTGCCGCGATCGAACGGCTGCACGTAATCGGCGACCGCATGGAGTTCGACATTGAGATCGCCGTGCAACTCGTGCGCGGCGGTTGCGACACTGTCAACCTACCGATCAAGGTGCGCTACCTCGACAAGGCTGAGGGCGGCATCTCACACTTCCGACCACTGCGGGACAACCTGCGGTTCGCGTGGTTGCACAGCAAACTGTGCACGACTGGTTGCATGCGCTGGACATACCGCAAACTCTGGCCATTCGGGCGTCGCAAGGCAGCGCTGCAATGAGCGAGCAGTCGAGGACAACGCCAAAAATCCTGGGCGCTACAAAGGCCCCAAGCGCAACCAAGCCCGACAACTGGCTGTCACAGGGTGAACGCGGCACGCTCTGGCTGATCCACCTGACGTTCCGGCTTGCTCAGTTGCTTGGCCGCACGCTGGTCAAACCGTTGGTCGTGATCGTCGCGATGTTCTACCGCCTGACCGACCGGAAAGCCGTGCGCGCATCGCGCCTCTGGCTGACCAAGGTGCACGGCAAGAAGCCGGGATTCTGGGCGATCTATCGCCACATCCACACCTTCGCACAGGTGACTATCGACCGCATCTTCCTGGTCAGCGGACGAACCCGCGGTTTAAAGTTCACGCGCACCGGTGATCACCACTTGGCGGCGCAATACGCGTCCGGGCGCGGCGCAGTGTTACTCGGCGGCCACCTCGGCAGCTTCGAAGCGATGCGCAACGGCGGCAACGACGACAAGGTCAAGATCAACATCCTCGGCCACTTCAAGAATGCCAAGATGATCAATGAGTTGCTGACGCGACTCGACCCGGAGCGAGCAGCAACGATCATTCACATTGGTGATGATCCCGTCGGCCAAATGGCACGTGTGCATGACCGCATCGAAGCAGGTGATTTCGTCGCCCTGCTTGGTGATCGCACCGGTCTCAACGAACGCACCGTCGAAGTAACGTTCTTCGGCGAGACTGCCCACTTCCCAGCGGGCCCGTTCTTGCTCGCGTCGCTGATGAAGTGCCCGGTCTATCTGACGTTTGGCCTATATCGTCGTCCCAACCGGTACGATCTGTCATGCGAGCCGTTCGCCGACAAGCTCCACATTCCACGTAAGGATCGTGAAGCTGGACTCAAGGAAATCGTCCAGCGCTTCGCCGACCGACTTGAACACCACGCACGCCTTGCACCCGAGAACTGGTTCAATTTCTATGACTTCTGGAACAAAGAGCGGGCGCCCGAAGCGTCCAGAACACGCCATCACCGTAAAGTTCCGAGCGGGACTTCATCAGTGTGATCCACTCGCGGTCGTCTGGCACGGCCGCTACTTCGAGTGGCTGGAGCAGGCACGCACCGAACTGTTCCGGAGCGTCGACCTGGCGGTGCCCCAGTTGAAGGCACTCGGCGTCAAGATGTTCGTAGTCGATGCAAACTGTCGCTACATGGCGCCATTGCTCTACGATCATGAACTGTCGGTCACCGCGTGGTTCCTGTCGGGCTCTCCGCTGATCCGCGTCGCCTATGATGTGCACAACCTGGACACCGATCGCTGGGCGGCTCGGGCCACCACCGTGCTCGCATCGACGGACGGCACCGGCAACTTGCACACCACGACGCCGGATGGAATCCTTGAACGCCTACCTATCTCGTAGCCTGCTAGCGACCGGCCTGCTGCTGAGCTTCGCATCCGCGCAAACGGCAGAGCAACCGCCACAGCCAACCAAGCCGAAGGTGACCGGAGCCAGCATTCAAGCCGAGCAGGGCGAAGGCCGGGACCCCGGCACAGTAGTCCTCGGCGCAGATAAATTGGGCGGCAAGGACCAACGCCCGGCAAGCAAAGGCGCGCTATTCCGCGCGTTCGCCGCGATCCAAGGACTGTCGGCGGAATACACTGAAGACAAGTATTTGTCGCTGCTCGCCGTGCCCCTGAAAAGTAAGGGCAAGCTGCACTTCATGCAGCCGGGTTACTTGTCGCGCATCGTCGAGGAACCCGAGAAGTCGAAGCTGACTATCACGGCCTCCGAACTACGGATGACGAGCAAGGACACGGCTGGCAAACACAAAGAAGAAGTCATCGACCTGCGCCAGAGTGATCGCGTGCGCCTGTTCGTGACGTCGCTCGTACAAGTTTTCCAAGGTAACGAGAAGGCACTCAAGCAGCATTACCAGATTCGCTACACGCCCCAATTCGGCGACAGTCACGCGTGGCAACTCGAACTGAAGCCAATTAAGAAGCCGCTAACGAAGATCATGATGAAGTTGCTGATGGCCGGTCGCGACAAGACGGTGACTCGCATCGAACTGCACGAGCCAAACGGCGATCGCACAATCACCAAGATCGTCAAAGTGAACCCCAAGCGCGTATTCACGGCAAAGGAGCAGAAGGACATCTTCGGCGTCACGGCGAAGCCGAAGGACAACTCAATACCGAAGCAAAAGAGCAAGGGCGCAAAGACTGGCAAGGCAGGCGCGCCTAGGTGACCGCCGACCGTCGAGCCCTGCTGGTAGGCACGATCCTGCTGCTTGCCATGGGTATGTTCCTGGCGCTGCGCATGAGCGTTGCCACCGACATCACCCACTTCCTACCCGCCGGCAAGGACGCAGACGAAGTCCACCTAGCGCGTGAACTAGCGTCCGGCGAGCTCAGCCGCACGATGGTATTGATCATCGATGCCGACAGCAGCGACACCGCCGTGCAGGCGAGCAAGGCCTTCGAAGCCGCACTGCTAACAACGCCCGCCGTAGCTACCGGCACCGCACGTTTGGTGGCCGGCTCGGGTATAGGATTCGAAGATGCAATGTGGCAGGTATATGCCGACCATCGCTGCGCTTTCCTCGCGCCCGACGCCCAAAGCGCCCGCGAGTTGCTCACCAATAAACAACTGAAGAACAGCGCGAAAGAACTGAAGCGCCAACTCGGCACGGCGATGTCGACGTTCTTGATCAAGGTCGTGCCGAGTGACCCACTGCTGATCCTGCCGCAACTGTTCAAGCGCTTCATGGGTGAACGCAGCGGCGGCCTCAAGATCGTCGACGGACGTTTCCTGACCGAGAAAGAAGATGGCGCCGTGATATTTCTGACGACGGCGACATCGTCTTCCGATGCAGCCGCCATCCGCCCACTCGTCACCGGCATCGAGTCCGCATTCGAGCAGGTCAACAAGCAGTTCGGCGGCCAATTGGCGCTGCAGCAGAGTGGCACGCACCTGTTCGCGCTACACGCGGAGAGCAGCATTAAGTCCGACATCAAGCGCGTCAGCATTGGGTCGCTCGTCGGTTTAATCACGCTGTTCCTGGTGATGTTCCGGTCGTTGCGATTGATGCTGATGGTGCTACCGATCCTCGCCGCAGGGTTCCTCACCGGCACTAGCGCGTGCCTGCTGTTGTTCGGTCAAGTGCACGGCCTGACACTGGCATTTGGCGCCGCCTTGATCGGCGTCAGCGTCGACTACGGCGTGCACTTCCACTGCCATCACTTGCACGCCGGCGTCACTGGCAACCCGCGCCAATCGCTACGCAGCATCTGGCCCGGTCTCTCGCTCGGTGCCGTCACGACGATCACAGGCTTCCTTGCGTTGCTCGCGTCGAATCTCCCCGGTTTGCGGCAACTCGCCGTGTTCGCGGTATTTGGCATCGCCGCTGCCGCGCTCTCGACCCAACTGTTCTTGCCAGCACTCGCCAGCCGCCAACGCACGACCACAAGAACCGCCAATGCCGTCGTATCGCTGCTGCGTCGCACCTGGTTCGCCCCAGGCCGTAGCCGCCTTGCCCTGAGCCTACCGATCGTTGCCATCGTGATCGTCTCCTCGATTGGCCTGCCCCAACTAAAGTGGAACGACGGGCTAGCGGACTTGAACCGCGCCAATCCCAAACTCGAAGCCAACGATGAAGCCGTGCGAAGTCGTGTCGTGCGCTTTGAACAACGCCGCCTCGTCGTTGCGACCGGCGCGAATGAAGAGCAGGCACTGCAAGCCAACGACCAGATCTTGCAGGCTCTCAAGCAACTACAAAACGATGGTGGCGTCACCAGTTTCCGCAGCCTGGCACCAATGCTGCCGAGCAAGCAGACCCAGCACGAAGTCGACAACACAATTCGCAACGACGCGAAGTTGTGGCCCCGCCTCGAACGCGCGCTCGCTGAGGAACAGTTCATCGCGACGGCGTTCCAACCATGGCGCGACCTCGTCGCCGAGCCGGCGCCGCCCGCGCTGACCTTCGACGACCTCGCCAGCAGCCCGCTAGCCGCCATGGTGCAGCCGTTCCGATTCACGTGGAGCGGCGGCATTGGCTTCGTCAGCTTCCTGCACGAACTGACCGACGAACCCGCCTTGCGCCTATCGCTGGCCACGATTCCCGGCGCGAACCTAATCGACATCGCCGGCGCACTCAGCGGTGCCTACAGCAACTATCGCGAACGACTGCTACAACTGTGGCTAATTGGCCTCGGCGCCGTTTTGTTGATTGTCGCCCTGCGTCACCGCGCAGTCCGCCCCACCCTGATTGCGTATGTGCCGGCAATTCTCGGCGCAACCGGCACCGCCAGCATCCTGTCCTTGTGTGGCCTGCAGCTAAACATGCTGTCGCTGGTGGCACTACTGATGGTGGTCAGCATGGGTGTCGACTACGGCGTCTTCTTGGCCGAACACCGCCGTGACCCCATCGCCCGTGACGCAACGCTGCTGGCCGTCGTGCTGGCCGGCGTCTCGACCATCCTCGGCTTCGGCTTACTGGCGCTATCTTCCCAACCACCGCTCTATCACATCGGTCTGACTTCGGCAGTCGGCGTGCTACTGTGCCTGCTGCTCGCGCCGACCGTTTGTGCGCTGTCAGCCCAGGGCGAGCAATCACCACCGCTCTGATCCCGCCGCGACCTCGTGACTGCCTTCCGTTCGACTTCCTGCGCCCTGTTCGCCATCACGATGGCAAGTTGCTACGGCACCGCGCGGCAACCACTTAACACCCTCGACTATCCCGGCACGCTGCAAGCGCCCGCACGCTTGTCGGTCGAAGCCGTCTGGCAACAGCGCGTCACTGCCGCGTGGCAAGCGCCTGGCGAAGAACGACAAGAACGTGGCTTTGATGCGGCACTGCAACGCAGCGGCAATTCCCTGACGGTCGTCGGCCTATCACCGATGGGATCGGTTGGGTTCTCGATCCAGCAAAACGCCACTAGCATCGACGTCGTCAACAACATGGCGGAACAGATGGTGATCCCGCCGCGGTTCATCCTACTCGACGTGCAGCGTGCGTTCTTCCCGTGGAGCGGCACCCCATTGCTCGATGGCGAACGCAGCGAACAGAAAAACAACGAACTCATCACCGAGGTTTGGCGTAACGGCAAACTGGCGAAGCGCACGTTTACGCGACTCGATCAGCAACCCAAAGGAACAATCACGATCACCTACGAGTGGCACAAGCCGAACTGGGTGCTGCCGACCCGAACGATCCTCGACAACGCATGGTTCGGATACGAACTGACCATCGTCACGCATAGCGAGACACGCATCGAAGCCACCCCTAGCGCAGCGACACCAGGGAAGAGAACTCAGTGACGCGCCCAAGCACAGCGCGGCGCCCAGTCTTTGTCGCCGGACGCGGCGCAGTCTCGGGCTTCGGCCTCGGCGTGAAGGTGTTGTGTGACGGTGTCTTCACCGGGCAAACCGCACTGCAACCACGCGCACGCACCGGCCATCACAACGTGGCGACGAAGTTCGTCGGCGAATTCCCTGCTGGCATGTTTAGTCATAGCATCGCCGAGCACGACCTACCGCGCCACACGTCGCTAGTCGCGACCGAAGAAGCGTTCGCCGAAGCGGGCAACCCCGGGCGGCAGCGCATGGGACTGGTGCTGGCGACCACCAAGGCCAACATGTCCGGCATCTGCGGCAAAGGCCACGGCCTCGGCTCGCCAATGTTCCTTGCTCGACAACTCAGCAGCGACCTCAAACTCGGCCTGCCACCATCGGCTTTATCGGCTGCCTGCGCCTCTGGCGTCATCGGCATCGCGACGGCAGCACGTCGAATTGCTACCGGCGAATGCGACACGATGCTGGTGCTCGCTGTCGACATCATCAACGAGTTCATCCTCAAGGGCTTTGGCGGCATGGGTGCACTCGATCCCGAACGTTGCCGGCCGTTCGATCACGAACGCCGCGGCGTGTCGCTCGGCGACGGTGCGGCTGCCATCGTGCTAACCGCCAACGAACGTGACTCGATCGGTATCCGCGTTGCCGGCTACGCGGGCGCCAACGACGCATGTCACGTGACCGGCCCCGACTATGACGGCCTCGGCATTGGTCTCGCCACCAAGCGCGCAATCGCGCACGCCGGCTTGCACATGACGGACATCGATTTAATCCACTTGCACGCCACCGGAACGCGTAGCAACGACAAGAGCGAAGCGATCGGCCTCGGCAACGCTTGGGCGAACGTCGCCGACAAGACGCCACCGGCATTCGGCAGTAAGAGCCAGACCGGCCACACACTCGGTGCGGCTGGCTGCATCGAATCGCTGCTGGCAATCGCTGGCCTCGAACGCAGCTGCGTGCCTAAGAACGTCGGTCTCGAAACGATGAACTGCGACGAGCGCCTGAACCTACCCACTACTGTTCGCGAACTAACGCGCGCCAACCACGCGCTCAAGATCGCCTCAGGCTTCGGCGGCGTGCAAGGCGCCGTGGTGTTCTCCGCATGAAATCAGCAACGATTCTCGGCTGCGGCATCGTCGACGAAACCGGCATCGCCGGCACGCGCGGCATCACGGCGACCTGGAGCAACCTCGACATGGTTGCTCCTGGCACGGCCAAGACGATGCGCACTGTGTTCGACAAGGAAGACGCAACCTTCCGCCGCATCGACCTGCTGGCGCGCGCCCTCATCCTCGCATGCGAAGCGGCAGACTTGGAGAACGTGCTGACTGTCGAGCAACGCCAAGACACGGCCATCTGTGTCGAAACAGACCTCGGCGCGCTAGCCACCGACGTCAATTTCGCGGCGTCGCTCGGCGATGAATGCGTGCACGCCGGCATTTTCCCTTACTCGCTAACGAGCACGAGTCTCGGCGAATTGGCTCTGCGCTACAAACTGCGCGGCCCCACCATCAGCATGTCCGTTCGTGATGATGCAACCGGTAGCGAACGCGACCCGGCGCTTGCCGGTGAAAGCCTGCGCGAAACGTTGCGCATGCTGGCCTGCGGCGACGTTAAGCATGTCGTGGCTGGCGTCGTCGACGCGATGCTTGAACCGGCAGCTGGCAAACCAGCAATCATGCGCGCAGTCGTCACCATCGTCGCAGCACCCGAGCACAGCAGTGGCATCGGCACGCTCGAGTGGCCTGACGGCAGTTCCGACCCGTTCGCCCAGTTCATCTCGATGTGCCGCTAGCGCCCCACGTCGCGGCTACAGGCCAGAGAACACAGCGACGGTGTGTTCTTGCCCCAGCTGTTGGTCACGCACAATGATGGCCAGCTGGCACGGTCGGCGACTCAGCTGCAGCAAGCACACCGCACCAGGAACATCCCCAGCCTCGACATCGAGCGTGATGACATCGACGCCCTCTTCGCTGCTGACAACGATGCCGGTCAGTCCGGTTCCGGGTGGCAGTGACACAGCCACAAACTGCTGACCGTCGAAGCCAGGATTGAGCTCGCCACGCGGCGCCAGAGCACCTCCAAACAACTCGCACAACTCAGCCCAATGTTCGACCTCGGTGGCACGCCGGCACATTGC
>CALCZA010000189.1 GCA_937906475.1 uncultured bacterium | reverse complement strand
CTGCGCGAGGTCGTCAGCGTTCGCCAATGCCAAGAGCCAGTCATCCTGATCACGGGCGACCCCAACTTGGAAACCGCCTCGCAAGCGGTGCGCAACGGCGCGTTTGATTACATCCAAAAGCCGGTGACCAAGGATCGCTTGCTTGAGGTCGTCAATCGCGCCCTGCGCCACGTGAAATTGCTTCGCGAACGTGATCAGGCTCACCAGCGCGAACTGCAATTGCTCAAGAACCTTGCCGAGATCGGTGAGTCGGCGTCCGTTCTTAGCCATGAAATCAAGACGCCGATCAACGGCCTGCGTCACGCACTGCGGGCTATCGGTGACAAACTTGGCGTTGAGGACGGTGTAGTGATCGGCGAGTTCGTCAGCAGTCTGGGGCGTATCGAGCGTTTGCTCGGCGAAACGCTGTCGTTCGCGAAACCGCTCATCCCGCTTCTGTGTGAAGTGCCGCTGCGCGAAGTTTTGGATGACGCCATTAGCGAATGTCAGAATCTCGATACGTTCTCCAACATGCACACCGAGATTTCGTGTGATGAGGATTTGCGCTTAGAGGTCGACTCGCAACATCTCGGGGAAGTGTTCGTCAACCTCATGAAGAACGCTGCCGAGGCGTGTGGCGGGACTGGAACCATTAGAATTTCTGCACACACGAGCCAAGAATCGGTGTGTATTGACTTTGTGGATTCGGGCCCAGGAGTCCCGGTTCGTATGCGCGATGAAATCTTTAAGCCATTCTGTAGTTCTAAGGACTACGGGACTGGTATTGGCTTGGCGTTTTCCCGCAAGGTTGTCGAGGCTCACGGCGGGAGTATCGAACTACTCAGTCGTGAATGCGGTGCCTGTTTCAGGATCAGATTGCCGATGAAGGCCGTCGCTGAAGGTGTCGGACCAGTTAGTGCACCAGTGGAGTAACCATGGAAGAGGCAAAGCAAATAACCATTGTTCTGATTGATGATCAAGCGATTGTGCGCGCGGCCTTCAAGTCGTTGTTGCAGTCAGTTGAGCGTTTCCAGGTGGTCGGTGATGCTGGTGATGCGCGCAAGGGCATCGAACTAGTTGGCGAGTTGAAGCCCGACGTGGCGATCTTGGATATCACCATGGCTGGCATGTCCGGCCTCGATGCCGTTGTTCCCATCAAGCGCGTCTCGCCGCGCACGCAAGTGTTGATGGCTTCGCAGCACGAAGGCATGAAGTTCGTGCAGCAGGCACTGCAAGCCGGTGCCGATGGCTACCTGTCCAAGGACAGTGAACCGTCAGAACTCGCCCTCGCGATCGACTCCATTGTTAGTGGCGAGTCCTACTTGTCGCCAAAGGTGTCCAACGGCTTCATGGCTCGCGCGGTGCGCGGAGAAGTTGCGGCTTCCGATGAGGCTTCGGCACTGTCGGTGCTGACTCCGCGTGAGCGCGAAGTGTTCCAATTGTTGGCGATCGGCAAGGCCAATAAGGAAGTCGCGGCGATGCTCGAGTTGTCGGTCGGCACGGTGAAGAAGCACCGCGAGAACCTGCAGCGCAAGTTGCATTGCCACTCGGCTGCCGAGTTGGCCCGCCTCGCGATTCGCGAAGGCCTGCTCGACGTCTAGACCGTCGAGGGCGGTGTTTGGCTCGCGCAACGCGTTGCCTGTTGTGGGCGCCGCCTGCCATTGCGCACGGCGGACTATCCCGGAGTGCGCACGGTCGTGACCGGACATTTCGACAGGCGCACGATCTTCTCGGCAGTGCTGCCAAGCAGCGCATGCGTGATGCCGGTGTGTCCATGCGTGCCGAGCACGATCAGGTCCGCCGATTCGTCGTCCGCGCACTTGAGCGTGGCTTCATGCGCTTCACCATGGCTAACGGCGGTTCGCGCGTTGACCTTGGGGAAGGTCTCCTTGAGCATCTCGAGGCGCTTGTCGAGCGACTCGTTGGCGCGCGTCTCCAACTCTTCAATGATGTGTTGGAACGATGCTGATATTCCAAAGCTGCGCAGTGGATAGTCCATCGCGGGGATGACGTGCAGCAAGATCAGTTCGGCCCCAAACGAATCGGCCATCGTCGCTGCATAGTCGACAGCGCGGGACGAGGTGGGGGAAAAATCAGTTGGGCAGACGATGCGTGACAGCGTGATCATATTGCTCGAGATTTAGGATGCTCACAGCGAACGGTGAATCGCGTTCTACCGCAAGTGTGCAGTTCTGCTGACATAGGATGTCGACACGCCGCCGCGTCCGCGTTCCACTGCCTACATGGACCTTGAACCCGATGGAGTTGTGCCGCCGGACACGGATGTCGTGGTGGGCAATGATCCGGCGGTCCGGGATATCGAACGCCTGTTGGAGACGGGGAAGATCGAAGAAGGTCTGCGCGCTATTGATGCGGCGATGGCGGCCGGTCGCGGCAATGCCGCCGATCTAACGTTTTTGCGGGGCGATGCGTGCCTGGGGTTGGGCCGCGCTCGCGAGGCGGAACGCGAGTTCCGCACGGTGCTGCAAGGTGATCCCGATTGTCCGTCATCGCGGTGCTGGTTGGCGATGAGCCTCTATCTGCAGTGGCGCTTTGGCGAGGCGGAGGAGGCGGTCGCCGCCGCGCGCGAGTTGCCGGACGCGCTGGTTGATGCCGATGTCGTCGCCGGCTGCCTTTGCGAGCGCCGTGGCAGTTACCGCGAGGCTGATGGGCTGTTTGAGCGGGCCGCCACCGCTTCGCCAGATAAATACTCGGTGCCCGTGCGGTTGTCGCGCGACGAGTTTGATCGCGAGGTGCAAGAGGCCGTTCGCATTCTGCCAGACCAGTTCCAGCAATACCTCGAACGTGTGCGAGTCGTTGCGCAGGAAGTGCCCGACGAAGCGTTTGGTCGGGCCGCGGCGCGTGTTGATGAAGAACCGCTTGGTCCCGACATGCTCGGGCTCTTCGAAGGCGAGTTGCTCTCCGACGAGCAGCAGATATCCGGCGAGCAACAGGGCGATTCGGCGTCGGCACCGACCACGATCTACTTGTTCCAACGCAATCTCGAACGCATGGCTACGGGCCGCGAAGATCTGATTGAGCAGATCCGGGTCACGTTGTGGCACGAGCTAGGCCATTACCTCGGCTTTGGCGAAGACGAGATGGGCCGCCTTGGTCTTGAATAGGCCAGCCGTTCGTTAGCAGTCCGTCGACCCCTCGTTAGGAACACGCCAATGGCGCAGTTCGGCACCCGAGGGGCCTCGCCGAATCCATCGATTCGTCGGCGTTGCCGCGCACCGATTACGTTCGCGTTGTCGAGGCTGTCGAATCGTTCGGCGATTCCTGCTGCGGTGATCTACAGATGATTGCGCCGGGCCTGACTGCTAGCGCCTGGCGGACGTCGCTAACTCGACGCGCAGCAGCAAACTGTCGGCGGTCACGAACAACGTGCTGCCATCTTCGCCGAACGCGCAGTTGCTCGTCGCTTCGCCGGTCATCAACGTGCCGAGGTGCTTTCCTTCCGGCGTCAGCACGAGCACGCCGCCGGGGCCTGTCGCGAACAGGTTGCCGTGCACGTCGACCTTCAATCCGTCGGGCAGGCCTTTGCGTGCACCGACCATCGCCGTTGCATCGAACAGCACGCGACCCGCGCCAAGGGTTCCGTCTGGCTTGACCGGGAACGCCATCCAGACCGCGCGTTTTGGATCTGAGTTCGCGACGTAGAGCGTTTGGTAGTCGGGCGAGAACGCGATGCCGTTGGGTCGTGACATCGCCTTCGTCAGCAGCGTGACAGTGCCATCGGCAGTCGCCCGGTAGACCCCTTGGAATTGGAGATCCTTGTTCGGGTCCTCCATCTTGCGCGTTAATCCGTACGGTGGATCGGTGAAGTAGAGGTCACCGTTTTTGTGGAACGTTGCATCGTTAGGGCTGTTGAGTCGGTTGCCGATGTAGGTCTTGGCCAGCGCCGTGAAGTCGGCCTTCGGTGCCGACAGGGGGGCGTTCATGCGGGCTACCTGTCGTTCGCCATGTTGGCACAGGACGAGTCGGCCTTGGTGGTCGAGCAGGAGGCCGTTCGCACCTGGTTCGTCGGGAGCGATGTGATTGGGGCGCGGGATTGGCCCGAGATAGCCGCTTTGCTGCAGGTAGACGCTGATACCGGCACCGCGCTGCCACTTCATCGTCCGGTTTGGCGGGATGTCGGAGAACAGCACGTAGCCGCCGTCCTCGGGGATCCACACCGGTCCTTCCGACCATGCGAAGACTTCGGCGATCACTTCGATCTGGGCGTTGCTCGGGACCAGGGCATCGAGTGCCGGGTCGAGTCGTTCGATGTGGCCGATGTGGCGCAGTACGTCACGCGTTCCATCGGGCATGGTGCAGCCGGCTAGCGGCAGCGCGCACAGGATCACGAGTCGACCTAGTAGTTGCATGGCAGGTTGTTGTCGGAGGCGTTTAGGGCTGGTTTGCGCGCGGCACGACTTTGCCGTCGCGCACTTTGACGAGCAGCGTGATGGGACCGTCATTGCTAAGTTCGACGTTCATGTCTGCGGCAAACTGTCCCGTCGCGACGTTTATTCCAGCGCTGCGCAGATTAGCGGCGACGCGTTCGTAGAGCGTGTTTGCCAACTCTGGCGGTGCCGCTGCGGTGAAGTCTGGACGGTTGCCGTGGCGTAGTTCGGCAGCAAGCGTGAACTGACTGACGACCAGGCAACTGCCGCCGATGTCTTCGACTGATAGGTCGGTCGGCTTCCTGTCGGGGAAGATGCGTAGGTTGCGGACCTTGCGCGCGGTTTCGTCAGCGTCCCGTTCGTCGTCGCCTGCTTCGACGCCGACGAACAGTAGCAGTCCCTTCTCAATGCTGCCGACGCACTCGTCGTCGACGAGCACGCGCGCATAGTGGACGCGTTGCACCACAGTGATCACGCATGCAGCCTAAGTGGTCACCGTGGGGTCGCCAGTCTTATGCCGTGCGTACGCTGATCTTCGCTGGCTTGGCTTCGGCGCGCTTTGGTACCGTGACCGTCAGGACGCCTGCTTGGTAGACCGCTTCGACGCCAGCACCTTCGGCCGTTGCTGGCAGCGAGATGGCGCGCGAGTATTGGCCGTAGCGGTGCTCAAGGCGGTGCCAGCGGGTCTCCTTGTCGCTCTCGTCGCGTGCATCCAGTCGTTCGGCGGTCACCGTCAATGTCGAGTCGTGCAGTTCGACCTGGATGTCCTGGTCGGTGACGCCCGGCAGATCGAAGGCGAGCACGAACTCTCGGTCCGTCTCACTGACGTTGAGTCGCGGCGAGTGGCGCCGAGTGGTGTCATCGCCCTGGTTGGTCGCGGCGAGCGAGTCGCCAAAGAAATGGCTGAACAGGTTGCGGAACGGGTCGCGGGTCTGGGGAACGCTGCATTGATTCTGGAACATCATGGTCATCCCGTTTGGGGCGGATGTTCGCAGAAACCAAGTGCTGACTACGCACATGCCATGGTGGCAGTTTACGTGCAAGTATCTTTCAATAATGGATTAAAGGTTGTTCGACTCAGGGGCGTCCCGGGTAAATAAATGTCATTATGACGCTTTGCGCCAAGATGACATGCTACTCGTTCGCGTCGTCTGGAGCCTCGAACCGACGCCAAACCTGATCCCGGTTGAGCCGTTCCACCGCTTCGCGCGCGACCTGTCGGGTGTCCTCTTCGGCCCACGAATTCCTCGTCGCGAGACTGCCGAGGACAGCGGCGCGCAGCGCGCGTTGTTCGTTGTCGTCCATGGGCCGCACGACCCACTGAATCAGCAAGCCAGCAATGCTGTCGAGACTGCACACGGCTTCGAGGTGTCGGAGTGCGCGGGCGACGGCCTTGAGCGACTTTTTGTAACTCTTGCCCGGCAAGTCGGCGAACTGCTCGGCTGTGTCATGTACTTGCTGCGCACTTTGCAACAGCGCTTGGACCTGTGCGATCGGCAACTCGATGCTCGTTTCATGCAACTGCGCGCGCAGTCGCGTGATTGCGCTGGCAAGTCGCGCAGGTGCTTCGTGCAGCAACTGCTTGTTGGCTAGTTCGCTGTCTGCGGCGATCGCCGCGATGTCCTGTTCGAGTTGTTGTTGCCCAGACTTGTGTTCGTCACTGAGCAGCCAGTTCTGCAGTCGTTCCAGCGCGGCGTTGCGCGTGCTCTGGATCCAAGCGCCGGCCTCACGGCCGCTGTCCTTCAGTGGCGTAGGCAAGGCTGCCAAGTGCAACTCGAGGTTCGCGACCAGCACGTTGAGGTTTGCAACTTCTGCGATGCGGCGATGCACGGTGTGCAGGTGCGAGCGCATGCGAGTGACGGTGTCTGTTGGCCACAACTCCGCGAAGCCGTTTACCAAGCTGCCGATGCTGTGATGCAGGCTCTGCAGCCCGTGCAGTTGCTCGGCAGACTGAGGACTGCCTGCCGCAGTGGCTGTTTGGATGTCGCAAACCAGCGCTTGCAGATGCGCCGGAATCGATGTCGAAATCAGTGATAGCGCGCGATCTTCGGTGCTTTCTTCGACCGGCACTTCCATGCCAAGCAGGGCGGCAGCGTAGCTGGGCTTGTCCTGTGACGCGAACTCGACGGGCAGGCTGTCGCGGAGTTTGTTGGCTAGTTCCTGGTTCGCCTCTTCGTTGCTGCAGAACTCGAGTTCAATCTCTTGGAAGGTCGCGCAGTGGCCGTTGGCCTCCGCGACTACGTAGTCAATCGCCAGTTCGCACAGGTCCTTGTCGCCGTCGGTCAGTATGCGAATCTCGCGGTGCACAGACAGGATCTGCTGTGTGCCCAGGACTCGTTGGTGCAGCAACGGTTCGATGATCGCGCGAACTTCCTCCGGCAAATCAGCCGCTGACTGTGGCAGTTCGTCGTTTGGCCAGTCCGCTTCGACTTCGTCGCGCACAAACAGTCCGCCCTCGGATTGCTTACGCGACTTGTAGGTCAGTTGCTTCTTGCCTTGCTTCGAGCGAATGCGCAACCCGATACCTTCGCGCAACAGCGTTGCTCGCGAATCATCCAGATACGTATCCGTGTGGCGAACGGTCTCGCTGAGGCGGCAGGTTGTGCCTAGTTCTTGTAGGACGGCGTCGATCGCGGCAGTCTCGATCGTTTGCTTGGCGCGTAGCTTGAACTCGCGCTCGGTATGGTTGCTCATGGTGTGGCGTCACTGGTGTCCGTCGTCGTAACTGTGATTTCTCACGGCGTGACGAGGGTAGGTTTGTAGCCGAACACCTGCTCGAAGAGCGCGCCTTTGCTGGCGATCGCTGCCGCTTCGAGCGCTAGTTGGGTGTTGGCGTCGGCTAGCGATGCGCGCAGTTCAAGCCGTTGCTCACGAGCGGTAGCCTCGACACCATCGACGACTTGGGCGTGTTGCCAGTCGAGCGCGTCGGCCAACCGTAGCAGTGCCGAAAGTTGTGCGACCATTGTCTGCTCGTGGTCTCGAAGTGCGGCAAATGGCTTGTGGTCGCCAGTTGGCAGCGTTTTGCGATGGTAGCGCGCGATTATCGCGACGAGGTGGCGGGCGCGGCGATCGAGGCCGACGATCGCGCTGGCTTCGATCAGATACTGCGAGTGCTTGTGGTGGCCGTCGCTGCTGATCGAGCGGCCGATGTCGTGAAGCAGCGCCGCGGCTTGCAGGAGCATGAGGGCGTGATCGTCGAGTTTGTGTAGTTCGTGCGTCTGCTCGAAGAGTTGTTCGGCCAGTAGTCGTACCGACTCGGCGTGGCCAGCTTCGTATTGGTGGCGCTCACCCAGTTGACGGCACGAAGCGAGCGTGGCCTCGGTGGCCGTTGCAGGTGATTTGCCTATGAGGCCGCTTGTTGCTGCGATGAGGCCTTCCTTGACCCCGGTGCGCGGTACGTGCACCGAAGTCACGTCGGCGAGTTGGGCGAGGTGCAGGTAGACGAGTCCCGCGGGCACGATCGCATCCGCGCGATCCGGGCGAAGGCCGAGTTCTTTGATGCGTTCGTCGGTCGTCAATTTGGCGAGCGAAGTGATTTGGCGTTCGAGGTCGGCGATCGAACACGACTCGCTGCCCGCTGCGCCGCGGATTAAGTCGGCTAGGCATTCGATGCTGCCGCCAACGGCTGCATAACGGTCGATCGGGGCGTTGAGGTGCGGTTGCAGATGCTGCTGCAGGTGCGCCTGAACTAGTTCCACAAACTGCAGTGGGTCTGCGTCGCGAAACAATTCGAGCATGCGCAGCGCGCCGAGTTGGTGCGAGGCCGTGCTTTGCAAGTTGCCATTGTCGACGACGACGATTTCGACGGAGCCGCCGCCGACGTCGACCAGTAGTGACCTGCCCCGACTTAGATCGATCCGGGTTTCGGTGCCGAGCTTGAGCAGTTGGGCTTCTTGCTCACCGGAGATCACGTCGATTTCGAACTGCGACGCAGCGCGCACGCGATCGATCAGTTCTGGACCGTTCTTGGCCGCGCGCATCGCCGCGGTGGCGATTGCGCGGGTTCGTCGCACGCCGTTCTGCTCGCAACTCTTGCGGAACTTTCGGAACGCGTCGACGGTCGCTGCCATGGCCGATTCTGCGATCAGGCCGGATTGAAACACATTCTCGCCGAGTCGCACCGCGAGGCGGTGGCTCTCAAGGGTGCGATGTTCGCGACCGTTGGTCTCCGTGATCAGGAAGCGGATCGCATTGGAGCCCATGTCTACGATGCCGATGCGAACGTGTTCGACCATGTGGTGGGCAAGCTAGGCAGAGGCTGGGTTCGGGGCCAGAGGATTGTCGTGGCGCATTTAGTATGTCGGATTCGTGGCCGCGTGGGGGTGTGGCGTGCGAGCATGTGGTGCGCGAACTGCTACAGTTCTCGCCATGACTTCGACACCGCCCGGAGACAAGTCTGCGAAGGATAACGAGCCCCCTGAGGAAGAACTGTCCAGCACCCTGCAGCACGTGCAAAACGTGCAGGGGGAGGATGGCGATGTCTCGTGGAGCAACTTGCACGACAAAATCGTCAAGTGGGTCGGTGAGGTCAGCTATGGCCAGAACATGCCGACCGACAAGGGCCGCGAAGACCTGACGCAGGAAGTGCTGATGCAGATCTTCCGCGACATTGGCGAGTTCCAGGTTGAGCCAGGCGCTTCGTTCTCGGGTTGGGTTCGCATGGTCGCGGACCGCAAGCTCAAGGATTACTGGCGGCGGACGCGTGCCAGGAAGCGCGGCGGTGGCAAGGTCAAGCATCTCGGCGACTTCGACGAGACCGGCGGTCATGAGCGGTTCGCCGATGAGAAGGTCGAGCGGCAGAGCATGCTGGTTCGCTACAAGGAGTTGCGCGGTGCGCTGGACAATGCACTCGAGCAGTTGAGCGACAAGCACAAGCGCGTCATCGAGATGCGCATGTTCCAGGGTAAGAGCTTCGCGGAGATCATGCCGGTGCTTGGTTACACCAAGGAAGTGACCGTGCGATCGCTGCACATGCGGGCCCTGCAGCGGTTGCAGGAGCTGATGGGCGAGTTCGGTGCTGACTGAGTAGGTCCGGGTGGCGAACTTCGCTAGCGCGTTGACCTTGGCCCCGGTTAGACGGAGAGCATCAGGTCGTTGATCTTCGGCGGCGACTTCTTCTTGCTCGCCGGCTTAATCTTGG
>CALCZA010000188.1 GCA_937906475.1 uncultured bacterium | reverse complement strand
GCGAATCCGGCTTACCTACTTAGTTCCCGAAGATGGCTTCGCGGGTCTGCGCCAGGTTCGAACGGTGGTCGCGCATGCGCTCCTCGAGGACGCGTTGCATCGAGTCGGTCATGTCTTCCGCACTGCGGATGATCTGCGGCGTGATGAACACCAACAGCGTCGACATGGTCGTTTGCTGGGTCTTGTTCTTGAACAAGTAGCCGAGCAGCGGAATGTCGCCTAGCAGCGGCAGCTTGGTGGTCGTTTCCGACTCGGTCTTGCTCTTCAGGCCACCGAGCACGGCAGTTTCACCACTGCGCAGCAGGACCGTCGTCGACAGCGTGCTCGAAGCGACGCGTGGCAGAGCGATCTGGCCAGCACCGGCGGAGGAGCCTCCACCGACCTCGAAGATATCGAAGCCAGCCGGCGCGATCGCCGACGTGCCAGTGCCGCTCAGCGAAGTGCGCTGCGGAATCACTTCCAGGATGACCTTGTCACTACCAGGCACAATGTGCGGCGTGGCAAGCAACTGGAAGCCGATGTTGACCGGCGACTCATCACCTTCTTCGAGGGCGAGCAACAGTCCACCGGCTTGACCCTGCTCAACGCGCGCTTGCGCGTAACGAACGGCCTCACCGACGAAGATCGTCGCGGTAGAATTATCGAGCGTCGTGATCTGCGGAGCTTGCAGGATCTCGGAGCGCGAGTCGCGCGCCAAGAGACGCAGCGTCGCCGTCACTTCTTGGAAGTTGAGCGCACCGAAGACGACACTTGGGATAGTCGTCGCCGCTGGCAAGTTTTGGGTATTGGCGCCATCGACAAACGGACCTGTGCCGGTCTCGCTGGCGATGAACGAGTCATCCCAACCACCAGCGCCGAGATCGAATGGCAAGCGCGTCGGAATCTGGCCGAGGCCGAGACTGGCGGACCAACCATTGCCACCAGGACTGATGCCAACGTCGAGCAGGTCGTCGTTGCTCGTCGTAACGAAGCGCACGTCGAGTTGCACCTGCGACGGCTCAACGTCCATCATCGCAATCGTGCGAGCGATGGTTTCGACGACCGGCTTGGTGTCCTTGACCATGATCATGTTGGTCTCCTGGATGTACTCCAGCGTGCCAACATCCTGGGTGATCATGCGCTGCAGGGTGTCGAGCAACGAGAAGTTGATCTGACCTTGCTGGGTCGGCTGCGTGTTGCGCAGATCCTTCACGTATTCGGACGTGATGATCGGCATGAACACCGAACTCGGGCGAATGAAACGCAGTGGGATGGTCTTGAACTCGAGGTCTTGCTCGATGTTCGCAGCCGGCACCACGCGCAGAATGCCGCGATCTTCTTCAACCACAACAAAGCCGAGTGTCTTAACGGTCGCATCGAGTGCGTCGCGCCAAGGAATGTTCTTCAGGCGCACCGTGATTGTGCCCTTCACTTCCGGAGCGACCACGATGTTCGCACCCGAGATCTTGGCGATCGTATCGATGACCTTTTGGATGTCCGTGTTCTCGAACGCGAAGTAGACGCGCGGCGGCTTCTCAATCTTGAGCACGCCAGCAGCACCTTCGGTCACGATGCAACCCGCTTGCTCAACAACCAGGGACAGTGCCTGGCGCCAATAAACGTCATGCAAGTCGATGGTCACGGCCTCTTCGATGCCCGGGGCCATGATGATGTTGGCGTTCGTCTTGCGGCGGATGCTCTGCACGACGTCGCGCAGGTCACGATCCTTGAGTCGCAAGGTCAGTCGGCTGGCGCGATCGCCCTCAGACTGAGAGATGACACCTTCCTGATTCTGTGGCTGAGTGCCAGAAGCCTGTGCTTCCTGCGCTGGCAACGTCGCCAACGCACTCGCAACCACCAGAGTAAAACCGATCACGTTATTGAATGCCTGCATCGTCGATCCTTCCTACCCCTCGCGGGGCTATTTTGATTCGCCTTCAACCGCGCCCAAATAGGCGCGGGTAAGAAGTGTCCTCTACATCGACCCCTTGCTACCGGCGGCTTGAGCAAACTCTCGCCACCACGCAAATCACATCGTGCGAACGAGGGTGAGCCCACGGAACACGAACCAAACTTGCTCCTCCTCCACCATTTTCACGAGTAGGTCGTCGGCGATGTAATCGCCTTCTTCGAAGACTTCGCCGTTAAGAAGCACGCCTGAACTGCCAGCACCGCTAACGATGACACCCTGCACGTTGAGGTCGAGCGCCTTAAAGTCCAGTGCCGTCGTAGCCTTGTGGTGCCATGACTTTGCGTCAATTGCTAGGCGGTAACGGGAATCGGTAACCGGCACGGTTAGGCGATCCTGCACGGACTCGTAGCGGTTGCGGGCCTGCTCAAGCTGGCCGCTGTTGCAGTCATCCGTCATCTGCGCAATGAGCGTTTCGATCTCATCCACCGGCAGGTACGGATCGTTCGGCGCCGAGGGGTCCTCGAACGCCGTCGGGACCTGTTGCTTCAGGTTATTGAGTGGCCTCATGACCTCCTGCGACCAACGCAAGCGGTAGGGGCGATAGACGATCATACTCGCGTCGTTTTCGACTGAGGCGAGCGCCTTGACCAAGTCCGCCTTAAACGACTTCTCGAGCGACCACTGCTCAGGAAACGTCGTGCCTTCTGCACGGATCTTGTTGAGCTTCTTGGTCATCTGCTCGATGGCACCGATGTGCTTCTCGATGATGCTGCGCTGCTCGGCGTTCGACGGGTCCTTGCCGACGCCCAGACCGCTCTCGCGCGGGTCGACGAAAATGTCGCGACGCCCCTGCATACCGGGATGCTCGTAATGATCAATCCGGATCGCTTGCATGCGCTTCCAGATTTCCTCACGCAGTTCGAGCTTGCGATCACCGTAGTCCGGGATCATCACGTCCTTCTCGGCACCACGCTTGTTGTAGGTGAACGTCTGCATCGTGAGGCTGATCGTGTGCACGACCTCGCCATCGATGGTGCTCAAATCAACCTGACCCGGCTTGATGCTGAACGCTGTCACGCTCACAAACCGCTCGAAGTTCTCGACCAGGTTCATGAACTTCAGACCCTGCCACAGCGTGGCAGTCATCTGGTAGGTGTATTCAATCGGCGAGAAGAGGGCCTTCGAATTGCCGCCGGCCTTCTTCTGGATCAAGCCCGTGCTACGAATGCCGGATTGACGCTCGAACTTCTGCAGCATGCGCACGAAGTCGGTCAGTTCTCGGGAGTCGGGCAGGATCTTGACGTACTCGCCGAGGTTCTCGCGAAGGATTATCACCTCCTTCTCAACGGCCGGGATGTTCTTGATCTTGATGTCAGCTGCAACGATTGCTGTAGCTTTCTCCGCGACCTTCACGCCGACCTCATCGATCAACCCAGTGGTGTAGTAGACGCCGCCGGCTGCTAATCCGCAGACGCCGAGGGCAACCCCACCCATGGTCACGAGAATCTTCTTTTGTGTCCAATTGGCCATGGTTTGTCCTACTTCTTCTTCGGCTTCGGCTTGGCCTTCGGCTTTACAGCGGGCTTGAACTGGAGCGCCATCGGGAACTTCAAGTACGCCGAGGGGATCCGTGATGCGTCCTCTTCGAGCTTGAACGACGGGTCCGACTTCTTGATCAGGTCCTTCGCGAACGGTGCCGCTTCGAGGTCCTCGTGAAAGTTAGCCATCAACGACTTGTCTTCGCCCTGCACGTTGCTCGGCAGCTCGACCTTGACGCCCTTCTTCGGGTCGCCCTTGACGTTGATGCTGTCGAACCAGGCTAGGTGTCGCTCAGTTGCGCCGTTGTTGTTGGCGACGTCGATCAGGTCATCCATGAACTGCGTCCAAACGCGGCGCGAATGAGCAATGTCCTGAATGGTCGCCACGCGCAACGCGTAGTCCTTCCCGTTGGCCGCGAGTTGGTCATGGTATTTGACTTTGGCTACACGGCTGTCGAGTTGCGCCGTCACGTTGACCAACTGCTGCTCGGCATCCGCAAGGGTGCCGAAGTAGACCAGGCCAAACCAACCAACCGCAGCGCTGATGATCAGCGCTGCACCAAATGCAGCGGCAATGACCCGCGGCGGCAGACGATTGCCGCGACGCAGATCGGCCGGCAAGAGATTGATTTTGATCATGTCTCGGTATTCCTTAGATCGCCGCGGCGAGCCCAACTGCGACAGCAAGTTGAGGTGACAGTTGGTTGAGGGCTTCAACGTCGACGTTGTCGGCCTTGACCTTTAGACCCTCGATCGGGCTCCAGGTTTTGGTGCGCTTCTCGAAGCTCTTCTCGAAGCTCTCTTCCAGCAACGGCAGCAGCGACGTGCCACCAGTCAGCCAGACCTCCTGCACTTCGCCATCGAATTGGTTCTCGAAGAAGTCGAACGACAGGTTCACCTCGTTGCCGAGGTCTTCCAGCGTCTGCCCGATCGCTTCTTGCATGATTTCGCCCTGATCACCCGGGTCACGCTTGAGCTCTTCGGCTTGTTGCTGCTCGATCCCCAGACGACGCGCGATCGCGTTAGTCAGGTCCTGACCACCGATCGGCACTTCGCGCGCAAAGCAACTGATGTTGTCGCGCAGGATATTGATGCTCGCCTTAGTCGAGCCAATGTCGACCAGCGCCACCGTGCGACCAGGCTCCTGAAGGCCAGGATTGACCATGTCGCCCAGTTCCCAAGCGTTGCCGAGAGCGAAGCCGTCGACGCCTACCGAGATCGGCTGGAGGCCAATGTCGGTCAGCATGCGACTCTGGTCCTGCACCACCGCCTTCTTGGCGGCGACCAACAGAACCTTCATCTCATTGCTCCCTTCGTCGCCAGCAGCATCAAGCTTTTGGGCGCCGAGTTCGACGTCATCGACATCGAATGGGATGTATTTGCCCGCCTCAAAACGAACTGCTTGCAGCAGTTTGTCATCCTTGATGTGCGGCATCGTGATGTAGCGGAATACGACATTCTTGCCGCTCACCGCTGTCGCGACACGCTTGGTTCGGAACTTGGCGGCAGCCATCAATTCGGCAATCGCATCCTGACGCGAAGACTCATGATGGACTTCGATCTGCGCGTATCCGGTGATGACGTGATCGTATTTTTCGCGGGTCAGCTCGACGGCTTTGATGCAACTAGTGCCTATGTCGAGTCCGACGATGCTTTTGCGTTGCTTCAGCATGAACGGTCCTTGGTGGTGGACGGACAGGTCCACTGCCGTCATCTATCGACCGATCGCACGGTCCGTATTGAGCCTGACAACCCAGCGACCTTGCCAAATCACCCGGCAAAGCAGGGATCTAGCGAATCAGACCGGTCGCCCTGATCCATGCCATCGACGTTTGCAGGTAGGCGGCCGCAGCTGCCTTTACTTGGTAGCCGCAGCTACTCTTCGCCAAAGTTGGCTGCCACCAACTCGGCGAGCGCCCGCAATAGGGCGTCGGCATCGGGCCCCTTGGCCTCGAGTTCAAGCTCTACGCCGTGCTCGGCGGCAAGCATCATCATGCCCATGATCGACTTGCCATCGACGCGCTCGTCGCTGTCGACACGACCAACCTTCAACTCACTCGCATAGGCGTTTGCCGTCTGCACAAACAAGTGCGCCGGTCGCGCGTGCAAACCGTGGCGATTCCCAAGGGTGACCAGGACAGTGCGAGGATCTTCGCTGCCTTTCGTGGATTCACTCATGCTGGAGTCGCTCATGCCAAATCACTCACTTACGTTCACTACTCTTCACGCTCATCTCGAGCAGTAGATCACGCATCGCGTCCTCACAGCCGGCATCGAGCAGGAATCGGCGAAAATCCGAATTGCGCGCCAAACTGGCGATCCAACGCAAGCACTGCAAATGCGCCTCGGGATCGTTCGTCGGCGAGACGAGCATGAAGAACACGTGCACCGGACGGCCGTCGATCGCCTGCCATTCAAGGCCTGACCGACAGCGCGCCATGACGAGAGAGACGCCTTTGACGTCCTCGCCCTTAACGTGTGGTACGGCAACGCTGTTGCCGAGGCCGGTTGAGCCGATCGCTTCACGATCAAACAAGCGCCTGCTAAGCGACTTGTGTGCAGACTCGGGGAACGCGCCGGCTTCTCCGGCTGCGGCGAGCAACTCTTTCAGCGCAGCCTCCTTAGTGGTGGCTGCGAGTTCGCTGATCATTGCGCTGGTTTGGACCAGATTGCGAATCATGGGGCGAGGAGTGTGCGAAAAGCACTGCCCGGGCGCAACGGTCGTTGTGCCTGAAAGACGCGGGTCATTGCAGGTTCTGGCGGGCCCCCAGGCACGATTTACCGGTGCCAGAGGGCAATCGCCGGATTCAAGAGGGCCAGCACCCCTATGCCAAGGGCCAATCGGCGCCGTGGTTCGTTACTCAGAACGACCGCCATAAAATTGACAATCGCCCCGCAAGACGAGGAACCGAGCGACCTGCACTGCCGCATATTTTGACGCACCCGATACGCACGACCGCGATTCGTAGCGTTGTTCGGCTAATCGTCGAGCGTCTTACGCACCGCGTCTTCGAACGTCTCTTCGTCCGGCGCAGCTTGAGGCTCGTGCGACTCGGCAATGCGAGCACGCTCCTCCTTGGCGCCCGGGAACTTGTGGTGCGTCAGCTTGTCATGCAGCTTACGCAACTGAGCTTCCATCTTGTCGACGAGCATGCCGATCGTGCCAGAGAACGACTCACCGCGATCCTTTGCGATGTGAGGCGCGCCCTTTTTCATGTGCACGATCAACTCGATTTCGGGGTTCTCGTGGGCGTGATCCGCCACCACTTCAACTCGCGTGAGCAAGTCTCCAAACCGACCAAGGCGCGCCAACTTCTTAGTGGCGTGCTCCTGCATGCGTTCGGTGATGTGGTCGTGCCGGCCTTTGAATTCGATTCTGACTTCTGAGTCTGGGTTCATTCAGCTACCTAGTGTGAGCCAACTCTATCGACGTCCTGCGGATCACTCCGCACCATTAAGCACAACTTAGTCCGAGCACGGGCCACTCACTAAGAGGAACGCTCGGGGAACCCCCAGAACTTCACCTCTGGCTCAAGCTCGACGCCAGACTGTTCATGAACTCGACTACGCACTTGAGCCATCAACGCAACAAAGTCCGCCGCGGTGCCCGCGTTGTCGTTAATAAAGTAATTGGCGTGCTTGTCGGAGACCTGCACGCCATTGACGCTCATCTTTTTGCAGCCAGACGCCTCGAGCAAGCGACCAGCGGTATCGCCTTCGGGGTTCTGCCAGACACAACCAACGCTGCGCTGCGTAACCGGCTGGCTCTTATTGCGGGCATCTAACGAAGCTGAGAAGCGTTCGAAGATCGCCTCGGGGCTGTCCGGCTCGAGTTCGAACGTCGCCTGCACGACGATGGCACCTTCGAGGCAACCGTCGCGATAACGCGGCGACATGTCTTCGCGGGCACGAACACCGAGACGACCGTCGGGTTCGACGACTGTCAAAGACACCAGGTGCTCAAACGTCTCGCCATCTCGGGTGCCGGCGTTCATCGCAACTGCGCCACCGACAACCGCTGGAACACCCGTCAACTTCTCCAAGCCAGCAAGCCCAGCTTCTTTGGTTGCGCGCAACAAACTCGGCAAAGTCACACCAGCGCCAACGGTCACGCGGTTGTCCTCACGATTGGTGCGGTTGAGGTTGCCAAGGTGCATCACCACGCCGCGTATACCAGCATCGGCGCAGAGGATGTTGCTGCCGCCACCAAGCATGTGCATCGGCAAGTTGTGTTCGCGACACGCACGCACGACCAGAGCGACATCCTGCTCACCAACTGGCTCGACAAAGCAGTCCGCGGGACCACCGATGCGCAAGTGCATCATGGGCGCCAACGGTACGGACAAACGAACGGCCCCGTGCAGGTCAGCAAACAGGGACTGATAGTCGGGGGGAGACACGCGGTTGGATAAACTTCGCGGGGATTGCAGCGTCAGAGTCCGGCAACGATGTCCGCCACGGCGGTGTCAATATCGCCGGCCCCGAGCACCATGACCACATCGCCCGCGCGCCGATGCTCGGCGACGGCCTTGGCGAGGCCGGCGACCGGCCCGGCATAGTGAGCATCAGCACCGTTTTCGCGCACACCGCTGACGAGGTCGCCGGCACTGACGGACGCCATGATTTCATCATTCTCGCGGGCCCCGTAGATTTCCGCGACAAGCGTCGTATCCGCCTCTGCCAGCGCGTCCGCGAACGCATCCAGCAACAACAAGGTGCGTTGGTATTGATGCGGTTGGAACACAACCAGCAAACGCTTGCCCGGGAAGCGGAGGCGCGAGGCGGCGAGGACAGCTTCGATCTCCGCGGGGTGATGCGCGTAGTCATTCACGAGCACGCCACCCGCTGGACCTTCATGCACTTCGTAGCGGCGCCGCACACCCCCGAAGTTAGAGATGCCCTCGCAGGCACCAGCTAGATCGGCTCCTGCGATGTATGCCAAGCCCAGTGCAAACATCGCATTCATCATGTTGTGGTGCCCCACCATCGACATGTTGATGCGCGGCAGTCGCTCGCCGAGCAGCACCGGATCGAACGAGAAGCAGCCAAGCTTATCGACCACATCGACGGCGCGAATGTCAGCCCACAACCCGGAGCCAACGGTCAAGATCTCGACATCACTGCGCAGACTCGACAGCACTGCCTTCGGCACGGTCTCCTCCACCAGCGCGGTGCCGCCTGGGCGAACCCGCGCAAGGTAGCCGGCGAACGCTTCGATCAACTCGTCGGTCGACGGGTAGCAATCGAAGTGGTCATGATCGAGATTGAGGATGGCGGCACCGAATGGGCGCAGGTTGTGGAAGCTGCGATTGAACTCACATGCTTCGACAACGAAACTCGCCCCCTTGCCACCGTGGCCGTTGCCACCGAGTTCGGGAACCTCGCCGCCAATCAAGTGGGAGGGATCGCGGCCAGCTCCTCGCAACGCGGCAACCGTCAAGCCAGTCGTTGAAGTCTTGCCGTGTGTGCCACCAATAGCCAACGTGCGACGGCCTTCACTCAGACGACCTACCGCCTCGGCGTAGAGCAGGGACGTGAAGCCTTGGCGAACGCACTGCTGCACTTCGCCATCGGCGAGTGGCACGGCAGCACTGCGGATGACATAACCATCGACTCCATCGATGCGATCCGGCTGGCAGCCATTCCAAACATCGTGGCCTTCTTCAGCTAGTCCATCGACGACCGCGCCGCCGTCACTATCGCTACCGCTGACGATGCCGCCGACACCCGCGAGCAATCGTGCCAGGCCACTCATGCCCGAACCGCCGACGCCTACGAAGTGGAAACGACGGGAGCCGAAGCTCGTTCCCGCGATGCCTTCGGGAGCCGCTGGTTCCGTAGCTGGGGTTGCCGGGGCGGGGGTTGACGGGGCGGCACAATCCGCCGCAAGGTCATGATCCGAAGACGCGCCGGACTCGGGATTCGGCATGGACGAAGCAACTCTCAAGCGACCCCTCCACGACGGGGCGCAGCACCGCGCTCCCCCCCAACTGGACGTGGCCCGGCCAAATTGGCTTCGGTCACGTTCACACTGCCCACATCGGCACGGGCCAGACTAGAGTTGGCCAGACTAGAGTTGGCC